>CAXUBA010000028.1:0-4825 GCA_964249205.1 uncultured Acetobacteraceae bacterium
AGACCCGGGACGGTCGCGGCGAGCGCGAGTGCGCCGATCCCGGCGCGGTGCGCGCGTTCGGGGTCGAGCCGTGCGAGGACCGGCCGGGCGGCGTCGGCGACGAAAGGAAGCATGGACGCTCTCGTGCCGGATCCGGCGGGTTCTGGAAACCTCGATCGTGGTCGCGCGACCTTGCAAGCGCGCCGCCCGGTCCGGCACTCTCACCACTGATGGGGAAACAGCCCTATCTCGAGCCGTGCTGCCGCTCGGCGCTGCATCGGCTGACGCTCTGCGACGAGGCGGGCCGGCCGCCGGGCCTGAAGGACGGACCATGCCTCGAGCGGCTGGTGGAGATGGGGTTCGCGCGCGCGCGCGCCGACGGTCGTTACGACATCACGCCGGAAGGTCGGGTGCGGCACGCGTCCGAGATCGTCGGCGTCGACCGGGCGGCCTGAGGGGACAGGCGTTGGCCATCCGTCACGAGGACCTTTGGCGGGCGCTCGACACGCTCGCCGCCGAGCACGGGATGTCGCCTTCCGGCCTCGCGCGGGCCGCCGGCCTCGACGCGACGGCGTTCACCCGCTCGAACCGCACCGGCACGGCCGGCCGTCTGCGGGGGCCGAGCACCCAAAGCCGGCGCCGGGGGCTGTCGGCCACCGGCGCCTCGCTCGAGAGCTTCTCGGCGCTGGTGGCGGGACACCGCACGCTCAGCCAGGGCAGGCGGGATCGCGACCGGGATCGCCGTCTGCGCGTCGCGCGGCTCCGGGGCGGCGCGGTCTGCGTCGGCGGGTTCGACCGCGAAGGCGCGCCGATCGGGCCGGACTGGGAACGCCACGAGCCCCCGACCGGTGTGGCGCCTGGCGATTACGGGCTCGCGGTCGAGACCGGCGAACTGGCGCCGGCGCTCTGCGAGGGAGACCTCGTGATGGTGTCGCCCGAGGCGGCGGTGCGGTCGGGCGATCGCGTGGTCGCGTGCCTCGACGGCGCGGTGATCCCGGGACTGCTGCGCGACCGCTCGGCGCACGGCGTCGTGCTGGCGCCGTTCGGCGGCGGTGCCGCGCGCAGCTGCTCGCGGATCGCGCTCCGCTGGATCCACCGGATCGTCTGGATCGGCCGGCCCGCCGCGTTCTGACAACCGGCCGGACTGGGCTTGCGTTCGTCATCGACTTCGAGGCGGAGATCCGGACATGAGCGACAGCATCGCCGACGTCGCGCGACGGCACGGCTTCAGCGAGGCGGCGGCACGGACGCTCGCGGACGCGATCCGCCGAGGCGGCGGCAGGATGGCGCAGTTCTCCCACCCCGAACTCGGCGGGCTGGGCCAGTGGAGCCGCGGCGGTATGCTCATGATCGGCGCGATGGACCACAATCTGAAGGCGCGTGTCGCGGCGCTGGCGGACGCGCTGGCGGGTGCGTCCGTTGCCGCAGCCGATTGCGCGCCGGCCGCGACGGTGCGGGACTCCCCCGAGTGGTGGCCTGCGGCGCTCGGCCATCCAACCGCGTCGGGCTCGCAGAACGGCGTGCGCTACGCGGTGTTTCCCGCCGCGCGACGGGTCGCGCTCGAGCGGGACGGCGCGGTGTCCGTGCGCGACAGCGGCGAACGCCGGATCACCGGTGTTTCGCAGCAGCAGGGCGTCGTCGGCACTCTCGTCTTCTCGAGCCCCGAAGGTGCGATCGACGCCGACGTTCTGCCGGTCGTTGGCGGATAGACCTTCGCGACCGGTCGCGGCATCGTTCGCGCGGTCTCGCGACGTTCCGGGCGCGGCCATGGAGGCTGTGTCTGGCGGGACCGGACCAGCGATCGCGCCATCATCGGAAAACGGGTTCGCGCATGGCAAGGGCCGGCGTCCGTGGTTTGCCGCACGGGAGCCGGGGCAGCGAGCCGCGATCGGATCGACGGCACGCAACACGGGAACGAACTCCGTCGAGCCGCGCCGGCCGCCGCACGTGGTCCGGCGCGCCGATCAGGGGTACAGAAGGCGAGCGGACGCTCCCGTCGATCGTGTTCCGCTCGGCCTGATCGGATCAGGGTGTTGAACGCGCGTCTTCGAAAGCTGCTCGCCTCTCTCGGTGACACGTTCTGGCTGCTGCCTGCCGCTCTCGTCGCCACCGGCATCGTGCTCGGCAGCACCCTGATCCATCTCGACCGCATCGGCGCGATTCCCCGTTGGCTGATCGACAGTCCCTGGCTCTACAACGGCGGCGCCACCGGGGCGCGCACGCTCCTGGGCTCGGTGGCGTCGTCGACGATCGGGGTCGCCGGCACCGTGTTCTCGATCACGATCGCGGCGCTGTCGCTGGCCGCCGGTCAGATGGGTCCGCGCCTGCTGCGCAACTTCACGCGCGATCGTGGCAACCAGCTCACGCTCGGGACCTTTCTCGGCACCTTCTCCTACACGCTGATGGTGCTGCGCAGCGTCAGGACGGAAAGCGAGGGCGCCTTCGTCCCGCATCTGTCGCTCAGCGTCAGCATCCTGCTCGCCTTCATCTGCGTCGGCATGCTGGTGTTCTTCGTCGGCCACATGGCCAGCCGGATCAACGTCGACACCGTCGTCGAGCTGGTGAGCGCCGATGTGAGGATCGCCTTCCGGCACCTCCTGTCCGATGCGCCGCCGCCGCCGATCCCGGACGACGCGATCTGGCGCGACGCGACGCCCGTCCGCGACCCGCGCCGCGGCTACCTCCAGCACCTGCACGCGGATGGGCTGGCGAACTGGGCCGTCGATCGCGGCACGGCGCTCCGGCTTCTGGTCCGCCCCGGCGACTACGTCTTTCCGGGTGCGGCGATCGCCCTCATGCACCCGTCCGTCGACGGCGCGGAGGCGGCGATCCGCGACGCGACCGCCCTCGGCGCCAACCGCGGCAGCGCCGAAGACCTGGAGTTCACCATTCGGCAGCTGGTCGAGGTTGCGGTACGCGCGCTGTCCCCCGGGATCAACGATCCGCACACCGCGATCGCCGTGCTGGACCGGCTCGGCGTGGCGCTGTGCGATGTCGCGCCGAAGCATCTCGACAGCGGCGTCACGCTGCGCGACGGGCGCCCCGTGCTGGTGGTGCCGACTGTCGACTACGAGAGACTGGTCGACGCGATGTTCCACGAGATCCGGCAGAACGCCGCCGGAAGCGTGTCCGTGCTGACGCGGATGATCGAGATCCTGGCCGTCGTGGCAGGCTGCGAACACCGGCGCGAGCGGATCGCGGCCCTCCGCCGTCACGCCGACCTGATCCTTGCTGATGCGCAACGGGATGTCGCGAACCCGGCCGATCTCGCGGGTCTCGCCGGTCGCCATTCCCGGTTCGAGCTGATCGCGAACGACGGCGAAGGCGGGGTCGCCGGCCTTTGCGGCTGATCGTCGGCGCCGTCGCGACACGGAACCGCCAGGCGCACGACATGCACATCCTCGGGATCGAGCGGATCGGCGTCACGCCCGACAACGGACGGACGGCGCGTCACATCATCACGGAGTTTGACCGGGCCGCCCTCGGGAACGCGTCGACCACCGACGACATCGTCGGCTTTCTGCCGGTCGAGCTTCGGCGTTCCGCCCGACGGGACGAGCGGCGGCGTGGCACGCGCGCTCGGTCAACGCGGCGCCATGCCGTCCAGAACGCGAGACGGTGTGCGCCGGCGATGCCGACATGGCGGCGGAGGATAAGAGAAAGGCTTCGATGGAACATCTGCTGCTGAAGCTCCGGGACGCGCTGATGCTGTCGGCCGGGATGGTGTGGGACGTGGGGTGGAGCCTGGTTCTCGGCTTCGTGCTGTCCGGCATCATCCAGTCGGTGGTGTCGCAGGACCGGATGCGAGCGCTGCTCGGTCGCGACGGGATCCGGCAGATCGCGCTGGCGAGCGTCTTCGGAGCCGCGAGCTCGAGCTGCTCCTACGCGTCCGCCGCTGTCACCCGCACGCTCTTCGGGCGGGGGGCGGCCCTGGTGCCGTCGCTCGCGTTTCTTTTCTCGTCGACCAATCTCGTGATCGAGCTCGGCATCATTCTCTACCTGCTGCTCGGCTGGCAGTTCGTCGCGGCCGAATGGGTCGGCGGCGTCGTTCTCATCGTCGTGATGGCGGTCCTGGTACGCGCCACGTATCCGGCGAAGCTGGTGGAGGCGGCGCGGCGGCGCGACGACGGCGGATCCGGCCACGCGCACGGCGGCATGACCGTCGAGGGCGCGTCGGTCTGGCGGAAGCTGCGCAATCCCGAGTTGCCCGTCCGCGTGGCGCAGGCGGTCGCGATGGACGTCTCGATGCTCTGGAAGGATCTGGCGATCGGCTTCCTGATCGCGGGCGTTCTCGGGACCTTCGTCCCGAACGGATGGTGGGCCGCGATCTTTCTGAAGAACAGCCCGGCGTGGATCCAGCTGCCGGCCCACGTCCTGATCGGTCCCCTGGTGGCGGCGTTTAGCTTCGTCTGCTCCATCGGCAACGTCCCGCTCGCGGCCGTGCTCTGGTCTTCCGGGATCTCGTTCGGCGGTGTGCTTTCCTTCCTTTACGCCGACCTGATCGTTCTGCCGCTGCTCGACGTCTACCGGCGGCAATACGGCTGGCGGATGGCCGCCTACATCGCGATCATCTTCTTCGCGACAATGGCGCTGTCCGGCCTGTTGGTCGACTTGGCATTCGACGCTCTAGGTCTGCTACCGGAACGGACGCAGGGTATCCCGGTCGAGCTGACGCGCTTCGGTTTCGACTACACCTTCTGGCTCAACTTGCTTTTCGGCGTTCTTGCGATCTGCCTGTTCGTCGTGGCGCGGCGACACCCGATGCAGCATCACGCCCATGCGGGTGGCGACCGCGCATCGCCGCATGGTGATAGGCACGAGGGCCGCGGCAGACGGCCGGGGACGC
>CAXUBA010000028.1:4835-18444 GCA_964249205.1 uncultured Acetobacteraceae bacterium
GAGTAGAGCCGGCGCGCGGGGTTCGCTCCGCTCCGGCGCCGGGCACCGCGCGCGCCGGCTCTACTCGTCGCGCCCGAGCCGCACCGCGGAGGTGTCCGGACCGAAGATCGCGAGAACGGCGATCAGGATCGAGACCGTTCCGAGCACGATCGCGAGCGCCCGGTCGATGCCGCCGGTGAGATGGGCGAGCCAGATCTGCAGGTTGGCGTTCGGCGAGGCGATCAGGTTGCCGATCTGGTAGGTGAGGCCCGGGAACGTCGCGCGGATCGCCGCCGGCGAAAGCTCGTTCAGATAGGCCGGCACTACGCCCCAGGCGCCCTGGACGCAGAACTGCATCAGCACGGCGCCGATGCCGATCCGGAGCGGGGTCGTCGAGAAGGCAAACAGCGGCAGGAGCGGCAGCGCGAGAAGCGCCGCGATCGCCATGGCGCGGCGCCGGCCGATCCGCTCCGACAGCGCGCCGAAGAATAGCCCGCCCGCCATCGCGCCGAGATTGTAGAGAACGACGATCAGCGTGATCGTTCCCGGGGAGAAATGCAGCGACTTCGCGAGGAACACCTTTGGATAGATGTCCTGCGAGCCGTGGCTGAAGAAGTTGAACGAGGCCATAAGCACGATCGCGAACACCGTCCGTCCGGCGTTGGCGCGGATCGTGTCGAGGAACGAGGCCCGCTGTGCGCCGGCGCGGTCGAGCGCCCGCTGCCGGATCCAGTCCGGGCTTTCCTCGACCCGTCGCCAGATGAAGAACGTCAGCAGCGCCGGCAGCGCGCCGACCACGAACATGCCGCGCCAGCCGAGCAGGGGCTCGGCGAGGAACAGGAGGCCGGCCAGCAGGTAGCCGGTCGGATAGCCGGTCTGCAGCAGGCCCGACACCGGGCCACGCCAGGACGCGGGGATGCTTTCCATGGTGAGCGAGGCGCCGACGCCCCACTCGCCGCCGAGGGCGATGCCGAACAGGGCACGAAGCACGAGGAAGGAGATGATCGTCGGCGCGAAGGCGGAGGCGAGCTCGACCGCGGAATAGCAAAGGATGACGGCCATCAGGATCGATTTTCGGCCGTAGCGGTCCGCGAGCCGGCCGAACAGGAAGGCGCCCACCGGACGGAACGCGAGCGTCAGCCAGAACGCGAGCGCCGCATACGCGACGCTGACGCCGAAGCTCTTCGCGATGTCGTCGACGGTGAGCACGACGATGAAGTAGTCGAAGGCATCGAGCGCCCAGCCGGCATAGCAGGCGGCGACGGTCGCGACCGCCTGGCTGCGGCCGGCCGTGGTGTCGCGCCTGTCGAATGTCTCGCTCATGCGCCATCTGAGAGGGGCTCGCGGCGGCGCGCAAGAGCGCCGGCGCAACACGAAGGAGACGATCATGCGGATCTCGGCCCGGAACGTGCTCGCGGGAACGGTGCAGGCGGTGACTAGGGGCGCGACCACGTCGCATGTCAGGATCGAGATCGGACCCGGCGTCGTGGTGACCGCGTCGATCACCAACGAGGCGGTGGACGAGCTCGGCCTTGCGCCGGGCCGGGCGGCCTCCGCGGTGATCAAGGCGTCCGACGTCATGGTCGGGGTGGCCTGACATGGGGCGGCTCGTCGATGGGGTCTGGGAAACTGACCGGTCGTTCCCGACCGGCAAGGACGGTGCGTTCGAGCGAACGACCACGCGGTTCCGGAACTGGATCACGCGGGACGGACGGCCCGGTCCGACCGGCGAGGGCGGGTTCACACCCGATCCCGGGCGATACCGGCTGCACGTCTCGCTCGCCTGTCCCTGGGCGCACCGGACGCTGATCGTGCGAAGGCTCAAGGGGCTGGAACGCACGATCTCGGTTTCGGTGGTCAACCCGATCATGGGCGAGGACGGCTGGAGCTACGCGCCCGACCGCGCCGTCGTGCCCGATCCGGAGGGCGCGCGGTTTCTCCGCGACGTTTACCTCCGCGCCGATCCCCGGGCTTCTGGGTCGGTCACCGTGCCGGTGCTCTGGGACGGGCAGCGTCGGACGATCGTCTCGAACGAGAGCGCCGAGATCATCCGGATGCTCGACGACAGCTTCGACGGCGGCCCGTCGCTCGCCCCCGACGCGCTCCGGGACGAGATGGAGACGGTCAACGCGCGCGTCTATTCCGACGTGAACAACGGCGTCTATCGCTGCGGCTTCGCGCGCTCCCAGGCGGCCTACGACCGGGCCTTCGCGGTGCTGTTCGACGCTTTGGACTGGCTGGAGGCGCGTCTCGGGGACGGAAGACGGTTCCTCGTCGGCGACCGGCTCACGCTCGCCGACGTCCGGCTGTTCACGACGCTCGTCCGGTTCGATGCCGTCTACCACGGGCACTTCAAGTGCAACCGCAATCGTCTTGTCGACTTCCCCGCACTCTGGCGCTACACGCGCCGGCTCCACGCGACGGAGGGGTTCGGCGACACGGTCGACCTCGACCACATCAAGCGGCACTACTACGGCAGCCACCCGGATCTCAACCCGACGGGGATCGTGCCGCTCGGCCCCGCGCTCGACTTCACGCCGCCCGCCGACGCGTGACGGGTTGGGGGCCAGCAGGGCCAATTGCCGCGCGGCGTCCAACGCCATAGGGTCGTTCCGACGCGGCACGGACCCAACCGTCCGCACGGCGAGCGGGGAACGTCGATGAGTGCGGTGACGGCCGACCAGGCGACCGAAAGCGGGGCGCTTATGGACCGCGCGGTCCGGCATCTCGTTTCGAACTACAGTCCGAGCGGAAGGCGCGCCGGCTGGCTGATGATCGGCTCCGTGCTGATCGAGGCCTGGGACCTCTACTCGATCGCCTTCGTGCTCGTGTTCCTCAAGCAGATCTTCCATCCGTCGCCCCTTCTGCTCGGCCTTGCCGGGGCCGGCACGCAGGGCGGCGCGGTGGTGGGCGCGCTGGTCGGCGGATGGCTGTCCGACCGGATCGGACGACGCGCGATCTTCCTGACCACGATGGTCATGTTCGTGGTCTTCGCGCTCGCGCAGGCCTTCGCGCCGACGATGCTGGTGCTTGCGCTGATCCGGTTCGTGCTCGGCATCCCGCTCGGGAGCGACATCGCGAACGGCTACACCTACATCATGGAGTTCATGCCGGCCGGCGAGCGCGAGGTGATGGGCAACCGCTGGCAGCTGATGTTCGCGCTCGGCGAGGTCGCGACGCTCGCGGTGATCGCGGTCTTCCTTGTGCTGAAGCTGCCGCCCGACCTCGTCTGGCGCGTGACGCTCGGGCTCGGCGCCGTGCCGGCCGCGATCATCTTCGTGCTGCGCTACAACCTGCCCGAAACCGCGATCTGGCTGGTGCGTCGCGGCCGGTTCCGCGAAGCCAAGCAGGTGGCGTTCGACATGTACGGCGACCGGCTCGAGTTCCTTCCCGACCAGGACGTCGCGTTGCCGCGCGTCCGATCGCGCGACTTCCTCAACCACATTTGGCGCGATCCGATCCGGAAGCGGGCGACTCTGTTCAGCTGGATCGCCTGCTTCGCGCAAGGATCCGAGTTCGCGACCTTTGCCTTCTACCTGCCGACGTTGTTCGTGCTTGTCGGCGTTTCGGGTCTGCTCGGAACCGACCTTGTCACGATGCTGCTCTTCCTGATCGCGGCATTGTCCGCCTTCGTCGGCCCGCTGATCACGCCGCGCATCGGCCAGCGCGGCCTCAGCATCGCGGGGTTCGGGATCACGCTGGTGGCGCTGCTCGTCGCCGCCTACGCGCTCTACACGCACCAGAACATCCTGCTGCCGATCGCGGCGGCGGTGATGCTGTGGGGTCATTACTGGGACGCGGAGAACTGCGTGACGATCGCCGCGGTCGTCGCCCGCGCCGAGTACCGCGGGATGGCAACAGGGTTCGCCTACCTCTTCGTGAAGGTTCCCTCGTTCCTCGCGATCTTCCTGTTTCCGGCCCTCTTCGCCGCGGTCGGGCATGCGACCTCGACGTTGCTCGTCGCGATCTTTCCGCTCTGCGGGCTGCTGGCGGCGCTGTTCATCCTGCCGGAGATCTACGGATACGGGGAAGACTGAGAGGCGGCGTCCGGCGCTTCACCCGGATCGGCCGCCGGCACGGGCTACGTCGCTCCGATCGCGTGCGGGCCCGGCCCGTCGCGACGGGGCCGGAACCACGGACGCTCCCGTCGCTTGAAACGGCGTAACAGGAGGCATGCGATGCCGGACGAGAAGCACGAGAAGGCGCTCGACCTCACCGAGCAGGCGCTCGATAAGCTGGACGAGGGCGACGAGAAGGCGGCCGACGCGCTGATCGAGAAGGCGAAGGCGCTCGACCCGTCCGCACCGGCAGAGATCGTGTCCGACATGGAGGAAGACGCGCACAACCGCGACGAACTCTGATGGAGCCGGCCCGAGAATGCGGGCCCGGCACAACGGGCCGGAACGGGCGATGGCTGATGTCGCGTGGCCGTCGCCGGTGCGCCAAAGAGGGCGGCGGCTCGGGTTCAGGAATCGCCGGTGCGCGTCGGCATGCGCCACACCTCATTTGCGTAATCGCCGACCGCGCGGTCGGCGGAGAACCAGCCGGTTCGGGCGGTGTTCAGGATCGCCGTGCGCGACCATAGCGTTTCGTCCGCCCAGAGCCCGTCGATCCGCGCCTGGGCCGCGACGTAGGCGTCGAAGTCGGCGGCGACGAGGAACCGGTCGTCGGCGACCAACTCGTCGATGAAGGTGCGGTACCGGTTCGGCTCGTCCGGCGAGAACGCACCCGACCGGATCGCCTGCAACGCGTCCGCCAAGGCTGGCGAGGCGCCGATGGCGCGCTCGGCCACCTCGCGGAGCCCTTCGCGGCGACGCGCCTCGACCTCCTCGGTCCGCAACCCGAAGATCACGATATTTTCGGACCCGACGTGATCACGGATCTCGACGTTCGCGCCGTCGAGCGTGCCGAGCGTGACCGCGCCGTTCAGCGCGAGCTTCATGTTCCCGGTTCCCGACGCCTCCATTCCGGCGGTCGAGATCTGCTCTGAAAGATCGGCGGCCGGCACGATGCGTTCGGCGAGTGAGACATTGTAGTTCGGCAGGAACACAATCTTCAGCAGGCCGCGGAGCGACGGGTCCTGGTTGATCGTGCGCCCGACGTCGTGCGCGAGTTGGATGATCTTCTTGGCGCGCACGTAAGACGGTGCGGCCTTGCCGGCGAGGATCTTGACGCGTGGCGTGCGGTCGCGGATCGGCTGGGCGCGCACGCGGTCGTAGGCGGCAACGGTGCCGAGGATGTTCAGCAACTGTCGCTTGTATTCGTGGATCCGCTTGATTTGCACGTCGAACATCGCGTCGGGATCGACGGTGATCCCGGTCTCGCGTCGGATATGCGCCGCGAGCGACTGCTTGGCGAGGCGGCGCTGCGCGCGGAACTTCGCCTGCACGGACGCGTCGTCCGCGTGATCCCCGAAGCGCGCGAGGATTTCCGGCGCGCCGAGTGGGTCGGCCCCGACGGTCTCGGTGACGAGTCGATGGAGGCGCGGGTTGGCGTCTCGGAGCCACCGGCGGAAAGTGATGCCGTTCGTTTTGTTGACGATGCGACCGCCGTGAACGGCGTCGAGGTCGCGGAAGATCGTTCGCTGCATCAGCGCGGTGTGCAGCGCTGACACGCCGTTGATCCGACGGGCGCCGACGAAGGCGAGGTGGCCCATCCGGACGCGCCGTCCGGCCGCCTCGTCGATCAGCGAGACGGCGGCGAGGAAGTCGTCGCCGCGGCCGAGCGCCGCGGCGCGGTCGATATGGTCCATGTTGATCAGGTAGATGATCTGCATGTGGCGCGGCAGCAGGCGCTCCAGCAGCGGCACCGGCCAGGTCTCGAGCGCCTCCGGCAGGAGCGTGTGGTTGGTGTAGTGGAACACCTCCGACGACACGCCCCACGCGTCGGTCCAGCCAAGCCCGTGCACGTCGATCAGGAGCCGCATCAGCTCGGCGATGCCGATCGCCGGGTGCGTGTCGTTCAGCTGGATCGCGGCGCTGTCGGCCAGACGCGCGATCGGCCGGTCGTGCGCGAGGTGGCGGCGGATGATGTCCTGCAGCGAGGCGGAGGCGAAGAAATACTCCTGTCGGAGCCGAAGTTCCTGCCCCTGCGGCGTGTCGTCGCTCGGATAGAGCACGCGCGAGATCGCTTCCGCGTGCACCCGGTCGGCGAGCGCGCCGACGTGGTCGCCCTGGTTGAAGCGCTCCAACCGCATCGGATCGGTCGCCCGCGCCGACCACAGGCGGAGCGTGTTGACGAGTGCTGCGCCGGCGCCGATCACCGGCGTGTCGTAGGCGACCGCGAGCACCGTTTCGGCCGGCTGCCAGGTGAGGCTCGAGATCCCGTCGGTTTCGCGCGCGGTGACGGTGCCGCCGAAACCGACCGTGAAGGTGAGCTCCGGCCGCCGGAATTCCCACGGATTGCCGGCGGCGAGCCAGGTCTCGGGCCATTCCTGCTGCCAGAAGCCGAGGCCGATCGTCTGCCGGAACAGGCCGTGATCGTAGCGGATCCCGTAGCCGGTGGCCGGGACGCCGGTGCTCGCCATGGCTTCCATGTAGCAGGCGGCGAGCCGTCCGAGGCCGCCGTTGCCGAGGGCGGCGTCGGGCTCCTGCTCGCTGATCGCGTCGTAGCTCGTGCCGAGGCTTTCGAGCGCGGCGTCGAGCGCCGGGCGGAGGCCGAGATTGCCGACGCTGTCGCTCAGCACCCGGCCGATGAGGAACTCGAGCGACATGTAGCAGACGCGCTTCTCGGCGCTGCGATCGAGCGTCAGGAGCCAATGCTCGGCGAGCCGGTCCCGGATCGCCATCGCGCTGGCGACGAACCAGTCTCGCGGCGTCGCATCCGACGGCCGCTTGCAGACCTCGTAGCTGAGCTTGTCGAGGATCCGCGCGCGCAGCTGTTGCGCCTCCCCGGTGAGAGGGGGCGTGGCGTCCGCGACGGTCGTGCTGGTGCTCATCAGATCCCGATCTCCGGTCGTTGCGCCGATTGTCAAGCGACCGGACCCGCGCCCGCCGACGGAAGGCAGACGTAATGACTTGGCTTCTCGCCCGCCGGCGTCCTGTAGTCACGCTCGATCGCGCCGATCGCGTCCGCGAGGCGGCTCCGCTTCACGACGGCGACGATGCAGCCGCCGAAGCCCCCGCCGGTCATCCGGGCGCCGCCATCCTCGCCGATCGCGTCGTCGACGAGCGCCACGAGCGCGTCGATCTTTGGCGTGGTGATCATGAAGTCGTCGCGCATCGACGCGTGCGACGCGGCCATCAGCCGCTTCAGCGCGCTGGTGTCGCCTGCCGCGAGGGCGGACGCGGTCGCCGCGACGCGGTCGTTCTCGGTCACGATATGACGCGCGCGCCGGAAGGCGTCGTCGTCGAGCCGTCCCTCGGCGCCTGCGACCTCCGCGATCGTGACGTCGCGGAGCGCGGGCACGCCGAAGAACGCCGCCGCGCGCGTGCACTCCTCGCGACGGCGGTTGTATTCGCTGCCGACGAGACCGCGTTCGATCCCGGAATGGACGATCAGGATCGCCAGCGCCGGATGCACCGGCACGCTCCGCACCGAGAGCGAGCGGCAGTCGATCATCAGCGCGTGCCCCGCCTCGCCGCAGGCGGAGATCAGCTGGTCCATGATGCCGCATTGCACGCCGACATAGTCGTTCTCGGCTTCGCGGGCGGCGACCGCGACGTCGGGCATCGCGAGCCCTTCGAGCGCGTCGAGGCGACGGAACGTCTCGATGAGCGCGACCACGAGGGAAGCCGAGGAGGAAAGTCCGGCGCCCTGCGGCACGTCGCCCGCGATCGCGAGATCGGCGCCGCTGAGCGTGTGGCCGCGTCGGAGCAGGATCTCGGCGGCGCCGCGGAGATAGTCGGCCCACGGCTTGCCGGTCGCGTGCGGCACGTGATCGGACGGCGTGAACACGTCCTCGCTCGCCTCAAGATCGACGGCGACGGCGTGGATCACCCCGTCCTCCCGGCGGCGCGCGGCGATCACGGTGCGGAAGTCGATCGCGCAGGGCAGCACGAAGCCGTCGTTGTAATCGGTGTGCTCGCCGATGAGGTTCACCCGCCCGGGCGCCTGGACGACGAGGTCGGGCGGCGCTCCGAACCGCGTGGCGAAATGGGCGCGGGCGCGGTCTTCTGGTGTCATTCGGTCGATCCGGCCAAGGGGCTTGCGGTTTCGGGTGCGGCTTCGATCGCGGCGCGGAGCAGGGTTGCGGCCTGTTCGGGTGTGAGGTCGCGTTGCGGTTCGGCGAGCATTTCGAAGCCGACCATGAACTTCCGGACCGTCGCCGAGCGGAGCAGCGGCGGCAGGAAATGTGCGTGGAGCTGCCAGGGCGAGGTGTCTCGCCCGTCGAACGGCGCGCCGTGCCAGCCGGCGGAATACGGGAACGACGTGTCGAACAGCGCATCGTAGCCGCCGAGCAGGCGCCGGAGGCAGAGCGCGAGGTCGCGCCTCGCCTCGCGGTCGAGGTCCGGCAGGCGCGAAACCGGGATGCGCGGCAGTACTAGCGTTTCGAACGGCCAGGCCGCCCAGAACGGCACGATCGCGACGAACGACCGGGTCTCGACCACGATCCGTTCGCCGGATCGGCGCTCGCGTTCGACGAGGTCGAGGAGCATCGGCCTGCCATGCGCCGCGTGATAGGCGCGCTGGGTCCGGTCCTCGGCGGCGGGGATGTTCGGGACGTAGTCGGTCGCCCAGATCTGACTGTGCGGATGCGGGTTCGAGCACCCCATCATCGCGCCCTTGTTCTCGAAGACCTGGACCCACTCGTATTGCGCCCCGAGGGTCGCGGTCTCGTCGGCCCACGTGTCGATCACCGCGCCGATCGCGTCGAGGGACAGCTCGGGGAGGGTGCGCGCGTGATCCGGCGAGAAGCAGATCACCCGGCTGGTGCCGCGTGCCGTTTCGAGCCGGAACAGCGGATCGTCCGACGCGGGCGCCTCGGGCACGTCCCGCATCACCGCCGCATAGTCGTTGGTGAAGACAAACGTGCCGCGGTAGTCGGGATTGCGCTCGCCGCTTATCCGCGCATTGCCGGGGCAGAGATAGCAGCTCGGGTCGTGCGATACCCGCGCGCGCGTCTCGCCGCCCTCCTGCTGGCCCTGCCAGGGCCGCGTCGCGCGATGCGGCGAGACGAGGACCCATTCGCCGGAAAGCGGATTGAAACGCCGGTGCGGGTGATCGACCGGATCGAAGGCGGACATGGGTTCGGCGCGCGTCCTCGTTTCCTGCTCGTCTTCTTAGTTCAGCGCGAAGCCGAACGCGAACAGGGCGAGCCCGACCGCGATCCAGGCCACGTAGTCGCCGACCAATCCCGAATGGAGCCGCGAGAGCGTGCCGGCGACCGGATCGCCCATGCGGTCGATCGTGCGGACGAGCCCGCGGGGCAGCCTGTCGCGTCCGAGCTGGTAGGCGGCGATCGCGACCGAGGTCGCGAGCGACAGCCACTCCCACCAGGACCTGTCCTCGGGGGATGCGGCGAGAGACGGCGGTGCGGGCGAAGCCACCGCGGCCCCACCGCCGATCAGGGCCGCCTCGTTCGGCGCGACAAAGCGTGATGCCGCCGCGAGCGCCAGCCGCGCCTCGCCGCGTGTCGCGACAAGTGCCAGCAACAGAAGCGCCGCCGCGGGCAGCAGCATCAGCCACAGCGGGCGGTTCGCCTGCTCGCGCTCCTGTTCGGTCGGGGAGCGCTCCTCCTCGCCGGCGGCCGCACCCCAGCCGACGAAGATCCTCCCAGCGACGCGCAGGATCGCGCCGCCCGTGCAGAAGGTCGCGACCGCAACGGGGACGAGAACGAGCGGAAGGTGACGTTCCCGTGCGGCGTCGTCGATCCGCTCGAGCCCCGTTTCCATCAAACCGATCGGGAGGCCGCCGAGCATCAGCCCGCCGAGCAGGAGCACGATCCCAGCCGGCCAAATTTGCCTGCCCTGGCCGCGGAGCCCGAGCTCGTCGACGCCGCCGAGTGTCGCGAGCAGCACGCCGGCGAGCATGAAGAGTGCCGCCTTCGCGAGCCCGTGGCCGACGAGATAGGCGAGGAAGCCCGCGAGCCCGTCCTGATCGAGCAGGGCGATCCCGATCAGCATCACGCCGACATGGGCGATCGTCGAGAAGGCGAGCAGCCGCTTCACGTGGCGCTGCTGGAGCGTCATGACGCCGCCGACAAGCGCGCTCGCGACGCCCATCCCGAGCAGCACCGTGCGCGCGACTGCCATGACGGACGGCGACGGCGCGAACACGCTCCAAAGCAGGCGCGCGACGCCGAACAGGCCGATTGACACCATCGCCCCCGAAAACAGGACGGAGACCGGCGAAGGGGCGACGGCGTGGGCGTCGGCGAGCCAGAACTGAAACGGGACCTGCGCCGCCTTGATGAGCAGTCCGGTCGCCAGGAGCGTGAACGAGGCGGTGATCACCGGGTCGGACGGTGCGCGCGCGACCGCTTCGTGGAGGGCGGCGAAGTCGAGCGCTCCGGTTTCGGCGTAGACGAGGCCGATCCCGCCGAGGATCAGGTAGGATCCGATCGAGTTGACGATCGTGAAGTTGAGCGCGCCTTCGATCGCCGAGGGGCGCAGCTGGTAGGCGGTGAGCGCGAAGCCCGCGACGCTCATCAGCTCGAACCAGACGAACAGGTTGAACAGGTCGTGCGTGAGAGAGAAGCCGATCATCCCCGCCATGAAGAGCAGCATGAGCGTCGGGAAATGGCCGCCGGTCTCGCTGAAGAAGCCCCAGGCGAAGACGGTGGTCAGCGCGAACAGCACGGCGATGAAGGTCGCCACCGCGCCGCCGGCCTGGTCGACCACGAAGCCGATGCCGATCACCTGCCCGTGCTGCGGCACCCAGTCGCCGAACCAGGTGACGACGGGCGCATGGGCCGCGCGGGCCGTCAGAACCGCGCAGCAGGCGGCGGCAGCGAGCGCGGTCAGCAGCGAAAGACCGTCGGCGACGCGGGCCGGGATGATCCGGCTGGTCGCGAGCAGGAGAGCCGCGATCGCGAGTGGTCCCGCGACGGGGAGCGCCGGAAGCCAGGTGCTCACGAGCCGAACGGACTCGCCTGCTCGGGATCCATCGTGCCCCGCCGCTTCTGGAGCTGGAGCGCGAGTGCCAGCAGGAGTGCGGTGACCGCGCCGCCGATGACGATGTCGGTCAGCACCAGCGCCTGCACGACCGGATCGACCGCCAGCGTGCCGGGCGGGTGCGAGAAGAAGATCGGCGCTGCGGCGTTCCGGCGGAAGCCGACCGACAGCAGCAGCACGTAGGTCGAGGACTGCACGACCGAGAGGCAGCCGATCATGTGCGACCAGTGGCGCGAAGAGATGACGCCGTAGAGGCCGATCGCAAACAGCCAGGCGGCGACCGCCCAGGGCAGCAGCGCGATCACGTCTTCTTCCCGGTCGTTTCGTCCGCGTCGCGGATGGCGCGTGTCTCCTCCAGGAACTCGATGAGGAGTACGGTGAAGCCGCCGGCGACTGCCAGCGTGACGCCGGCGTTCTCCACCAGCATCAGCCCGCCCGAGAACAGGTCCTTCGCCGTCCCGAACGGGAGGATGTTGGTCAGGAACGGCTTGCCGGCGGCGACCGACGCGAAGCCCGCCAGCGCGTAGAGCGCGGCACCGCACGCCTCGGTGACGTCGGCCGGTTCGGAGCGGACGAGGCGGCGCCAGACCCGGTAGGTGCCGCCGAGAAAGACGACGAGAAGCCCTGTCGCGGCGATGACGCCGCCCTGGAACCCGCCGCCCGGCGTCGTCATGGCGTGCAGCGCGACGTAGACGCCGAACAGGAACAGGACCGGCCCGATCAGGCGTCCGGCGAGCACCACGGCGTCGCTCCGCTCGACGATCGGACGACCGTCGGCGATGCCGGGGCGGGCGTCGAGACGCTCGCCGCGGCTGCCTCGAAGCAGCGCGGTGACGCCGGTCACGGCGCAGAGGAGCATGAACTCCTCGCCGAGCGTGTCGAGGCCGCGATAGTCGAAGTTCACGGCGCTGACCATGTTCGTGACGTGGCGCTCGGCGGTCGCTCGCGCATTGATCGCGTCGGCGTAGGGAAGCGGATGATCGCCGAAGCGCGGCATGTGTACGGCCACGTGCGCGACCGCCGGGAGCAGCGCGAAGGCGGCCAAAGCCGCGAGCGCGAGGCGCGACCGCGGCGTCATTGCGGGTCGTCCGGCGGCGGTGACCGGTCCATCCGGACGGAGCTGAGCACGACGAGGAAGAGCGCCGGCAACACCACGGTGCCGACCGCGAGTTCCGAGAACGCGACGTCGGGCGCCTGGAGCGCCAGGAAGAGGAGCGAAAGGACGAGGCCGTTCGCGCCGATCGCGAGCACCTGTCGCGCCGGTCCGCGCGTGAGCACGACGCCCGTGCCGGTGATGGCGATGAGGACGAACAGAGCGCCCAGCAACGTGGTCATCCGATGGTTCTCGCGTCGGGGGCGTCGCAGGCGTTCCCGCGGCGTCTGCGTGGTCGTGTTCTCATGGCGCGGGCGCCGCGGGGTCGCGCCGGTCGGCTTCGTCGCGGAGCAGGATCGCACGGCCGGCGGCGTGGGAGGCGACGGCACCGCCGCCGAGCAGGAGAGCGCCGATCAGCAGCGTCTTCAGCGCGCGCGTGGAGGGCCCATCGCTCAGGAAGGCGAACAGCGGAAGCAGGATCGCGGCCGTCGCGTTGGCGAACGACGCGGCGTGCAACCGGTCGAGCGGCGCGCGGAGACGCAGCAATCCCCAGGCCGCGAGCCAGGCCGAGAACACGAGCAGGGCGAGCAGGACGTCGAGGGCGAGACGCGTCATAGCCAGCGCTCGAGGACCAGCGCGAATAGGATCGTTCCGGGCACCGTCATCAGGGCAAGGCAGAGCGCGAGGTCGGCAAACGAGGGCTGGTCGAACGTCCACGTCATGAGCGCGAGCACGCTGACCCCGATCGAGGAGGCGAGCGCGAACGCGGCCAGCCTGGTGGGAAAGCTGCCGGAAAGGGTGCGGAGGCAGGCGGCGGCGAACGGCGGCACCAGCGCCAGGGTCGCGATCGCTGCGGCGGTCAAAGCGGGCGTCCGCCTCGACGGTCACGCCGCCGCCCGCCTGCCGCGAGACGGTGCAGGACGATACGGTCCTCGCCCGGTGAGATCGCGACGACGATACCGTTCGGAGCGACGGAGCGGGCGAGCGTCTGCAACGCGCGACGTCCCGGGCCCGGCGGAGCTGGACCGTCCTCTGCGAAGGGGATGCGGACGAGTTCTCCCGCCGTGCCGCGCGCAAGCGCCACGCCGACCCGGACGATGTCGGTGGCGAGCGATCGCGGAACGCCGGCGAATGCACGGCCGATTTCCTGGAGGGCAAGTGAGAAGCGGCGGCGGTCCACCTGCCGGAACCGCCTGGCGAGAACGGTCGCGAGGATGGCGGCAGGCAGACTGGCCGCGAGTTCGGTCGCGCTCAACGCGCCGGCGAAGACGAGGTAGAGGGCGGCGAAGCAAGGAAAGGCGACGAGCGCGAACATCGTTCTCCGATCCTGCGTCGGGTAGTCGTTACACGCGGGAGCCGTCGCTTTGTTCCCGGAGGGCGGCATGCTCGCCGCGGGTGGGGCCTGCCCGTTCGGGAAAGTCGGCCTGTTGCGTCCGGAGGGAGCCCGGCCTGTTGGTGTCCGGGCGGAGCCCGGCCTGTTGGT
>CAXUBA010000028.1:18544-22377 GCA_964249205.1 uncultured Acetobacteraceae bacterium
CCTGTTGGTGTCCGGGCGGAGCCCGGCCTGTTGGTATTGCGATGCGGAAAACGCTAGAACGGCGGCGTGTGCACCGTGGTGTTCCTTCTTCGGCCAGGCGCGTCGTGGCCGCTTCTGGTTGGCGCGAACCGGGACGAACGGCTCGATCGTCCCTGGGAATTGCCCGGAGCCCACTGGCCCGACCAGCCGGACGTGGTCGGCGGCAAGGACGCCCCGGGCGGCGGAACCTGGAAGGCGATGAACCAGGCGGGAGTCGTGGCGGTGGTGCTGAACCGCGTCGGTTCGCTCGGTCCGGCGCCGAACAAGCGGAGCCGTGGCGAACTGCCGCTGCTGGCGCTCCGGGGGAGCAGCGCGCTCGAGGGCGCGCGCCAGGTCGCGGCCATCGAGGCGGCGCAATGGCGGTCGTTCAACCTCGTCGTCGCCGACCGGAACGAGGCCTACTTCCTGCGCGGCCTCGGCTACGGCCGGCCCGAGATGCACCGGTTCGAACCCGGCCTCCACATGCTGGCCGCCGGCGAGCCGGACGACCCGCACACGCCGCGCATCGCTCGACACATGCCGCGCTTCGCCAAGGCGGTTCCGCCGGAGCCGCCCGACTGGGGCGAATGGCCCGCGCTGCTGTCCGACCGTTCGCTGCCGGCCGGAAGCGAGATGAACATCCCGCCGCGGACCGGCTTCGGGACCTCGTCCTCGTCGCTGCTCGGCATCGCCGGGGAGCACGCGCAGCGCCGGGCGCCGCACTGGCTGTTCACCGCCGGGCCGCCGGATCGGGCGGAGTTCGAGGAGGTGCCGCTCTGACGCCACCCCTGCTATAGGCCGCCCGTCGTTCCAAGTGCTCCCCTGTCACGAAAGTCTCCGTCCCATGGCCCGTCGCCGGCAGCTCTACGAAGGCAAGGCCAAGATCCTGTTCGAGGGTCCGGAGCCTGGCACCCTCGTGCAGTATTTCAAGGACGACGCGACGGCCGGGAACGGTGCCAAGCAGGGGATCATCACCGGCAAGGGCGTGCTGAACAACCGGATCAGCGAGCATCTGATGATGAAGCTCGGCGAGATCGGCGTGCCGACGCATTTCGTCCGCCGCCTCAACATGCGCGAGCAGCTGATCCGCGAAGTCGAGATTGTGCCGCTCGAGGTCATCGTGCGGAACGTGTCGGCGGGTTCGCTGTCGAAGCGGCTCGGGATCCCGGAAGGGACGCGCCTGCCGCGCTCCATCATCGAGTACTGCTACAAGAACGACAGTCTCGGCGACCCGATGGTAGCCGAAGAGCACATCACCGCCTTCGGCTGGGCGTCGACCGCCGACATGGACGACATCGTCCAGCTCACCATCCGGATCAACGACTTCCTGAGCGGGCTCTTCCTCGGCATCGGGATCACGCTGGTCGACTTCAAGCTCGAGTTCGGCCGGCTGTGGGAAAACGAGGACATGCGGATCGTGCTGGCCGACGAGATCAGTCCGGACAACTGCCGCTTGTGGGACACCAAGACCAACGAAAAGCTCGACAAGGACCGGTTCCGCCGCGACCTCGGCCGGGTCGAGGAGGCCTACCAGGAGGTCGCGCGACGGCTCGGGATCCTGCCGGAGGCGGGCAACAACGACCTCAAGGGACCGGAGCTGATGCAGTGAAGGCGCGCGTCACCGTCATGCTGCGCGACGGCGTGCTCGATCCGCAGGGCCGCGCGATCGGCGAGAAGCTGCACCAGCTCGGCTACGATGAGGTGGGGGACGTTCGCGCCGGCAAGGTGATCGAGCTCGAGCTCGCGTCGTCCGATCCGGAGACGGCCCGCGCGCGCGCGACCGAGATGGCGCGCCGGCTGCTGGCGAACCTGGTCATCGAAAGTTTCCACGTCGAGGTGAGCGCATGAGAACCCTTCTTCTCGCACTGTCCGCAACGCTCGCGGTTTCAGTGCCGCTCGCGGCGCAGGCGCAGCGGCTGGCGCCGATCAAGGGTGGCAAGCTGCTCTCGATCTGCGAGAACGCGCGGTCGCGCACGCTCTGCGACGCCTATGTGAGCGGCGTCGCAGACGGGATCGCCGGCGTCGAGCACATGATGTCGCGCGAGCAGGGCCAGGGCTTCGCGGGTGCGACCTGCATCCCGCAGAGCACGAGCGCCGAGACGATGCGTTCGACGGTCGTCGACTACCTGCACGGGCATTCCGACGCGATCGACAAGCCGGCGGCCGTCCCGACCTTCGACGCGCTGCACGCGGCGTTCCCCTGCAAGAGCAACGGGTGATGCGCGCCGGCGGAAGGGACCGCTGATGCGGGCCGCCATCGTCGTGTTTCCGGGCACCAACCGGGACGCGGACATGGCGATCGCGCTCGCGCACGCGACCGGCCGGAAGCCGCTGATGCTCTGGCACAAGGACACCGCGCTCCCCGCGCTCGATCTGGTGGTGCTGCCGGGCGGGTTTTCCTACGGCGATTATCTCCGCTGCGGCGCGATGGCGGCGCTGTCGCCGGTGATGGCGGCGGTGCGCGACTTCGCCGATCGTGGGGGTCACGTGCTCGGCGTGTGCAACGGGTTTCAGATCCTCGCCGAAGCCGGAATGCTGCCGGGAGCGCTGCTCCGGAACGCCGGGCTTCGCTTCCTGTCGGCCGACTGCCATCTCCGGGTCGAGAGCGACCGTACGCCGTTCACCCATGCGTACGCGACGGGGCAGGTGATCCGGGCGCCGCTCGCGCATGGCGACGGCAACTACACGGCCGACGACGAGACGATCCGGGCGCTTGAGGGCGAGGGGCGGGTCGTGTTCCGCTACGTCGACGCGGACGGCCGACCGGACGGCGCGGGCGCCAACCCGAACGGCAGCCGGAACGCGATCGCCGGGATCGCGTCCGCGAACGGGCGCGTGCTCGGGCTGATGCCGCATCCGGAGGATCTCGTCGATCCGCTCTGCGGCGGCCTCGACGGCGCGCCGCTCTTCCGGTCGATCAGCAGCGTCTTCGCCGACGCATGAGCGCGGATCCCATTCCCGTGACCGTCGATGCGGCGCGTGCCCGCGAGTTCGGCCTTTCGGAGGCCGAATGGGGCGAGGTGCTCGCGATCATGGGGCGGACGCCGACGCTGACCGAGCTCGGCATCTTCTCGGTCATGTGGTCCGAGCACTGCTCGTACAAGTCGTCCCGCGTGTGGCTCCGGACTCTCCCCACCGAGGCGCCCTGGGTGATCCACGGCCCGGGCGAGAATGCCGGCGTGGTCGATATCGGCGACGGGCTCGCCGCCGTTTTCAAGATGGAAAGCCACAACCACCCGTCCTTCATCGAACCCTACCAGGGCGCGGCGACGGGGGTCGGCGGGATCATGCGCGACGTGTTCACGATGGGCGCACGGCCGATCGCGAACCTGAACGCGCTTCGCTTCGGCGACCCGGCCAACGGGCAGACGCGGCGGATCGTCGACGGGGTGGTGCGCGGGATCGGCGGCTACGGCAATTGCGTCGGCGTGCCGACGGTCGGCGGCGAGGTGAACTTCCATCCGGCCTATGACGGCAATCCGCTGGTCAACGCGATGACGGTCGGCATCGCGCGGCACGACCGGATTTTCCTGTCGGCGGCCGCCGGCGTCGGCAATCCCGTCGTCTACGTCGGCGCGCGGACCGGGCGGGACGGGATCCATGGGGCGACGATGGCGTCCGCCGAGTTCGGCGCCGACGCCGAAGCGAAGCGGCCGACCGTGCAGGTCGGCGATCCGTTCGTCGAGAAGCTGCTGATCGAGGCCTGCCTCGAGCTGATGGAGACCGACGCGATCGTCGCGATCCAGGACATGGGGGCGGCGGGGCTCACCTCGACCTCGCTAGAGATGGCGGGCAAGGGCTGGGTCGGCATCGCG
>CAXUBA010000029.1:0-13832 GCA_964249205.1 uncultured Acetobacteraceae bacterium
GGGTCCCACGCAAGTGCGACCGCTTCCTCGACGAGTTCACCTGGTACGCCGAAGCCCTCGGCCGGCAGCGCGCCGGCGGCGTCCCCTACTAACCCCCCCCCCCACGCCCCATCGATCGCCGGCTGCTGCCCGGGGATCGGTCGAGTGCCGTCGTGCGCATGGCAGCAGCCGATCGGATCCACATGCGCGGTCGAGATCAGCGGACCGGTTTGCCGCCATGGGCCGTCGTCCTCCTCCTCGTGATTTTCGGGCTTCTCGTCTGCGTTCGGATGCCGACGGTCGCCCTGGAGGGACGGTTCTGGGCCGAGGAAGGGCAGCATTTCTTCGAGAACGCCTGGGTCATGGCGCCGCAGCAGGCGTTGCTCGCGCCGTTCGGCGGCTACCTCAATCTGGTCGCCAACGCGGCGGCACTCGCGGCGCGATGGTGCGTGCCGCTCTGCGACGCGCCTTTCGTGACGGTCGCGGTCGGTCTTCTCTTCCAGCTCTGCCCGCCTTTGCTCCTGCTCACCGCGCGTGACGCGTGGCTGCGGCCCGCGCTTGTGCGTGCAGCGGCACTGCTGCTGCTGCTGCTGGTCCCTGCCTCGGAGGAAATCTGGCTGCAAACGCTGCACTGCCAGTTCGAGCTGTTGTTGTGCTGCGCCATCACCCTCGCCCTCGAAACCGAGACCGGTTGGCGGGTCTGGTTGCGGCTCGGGCTGCTCGCGCTGGCACCCCTTTGCGGTCCGGTCGCGACGGCGCTGATCCCGCTCTTCGTGGCCCGGGCCGCGCTGGACCGCTCGGTTCCGCGCACGATCGAGGCGGCGACGCTGAGTGCCGCGGCGCTCGTGCAGATGCTGCTGTTCTTCCACGCCGTCCCGGGCCGCGGCTACATTTTGCACCCGGTGCTGATGCTGTGCGCCTTCACCATCCGTCACCTGGCACTCCCGTTCCTTGGGGTCGGGAACGCGAACGATGCCGCCGCCGCGATTCGGGCGTCGCTGCGGGCCAGCCACCTCCCGGTCGTCGCGATCGTCCTGCCTTTGCTGGTGTTCGCGAGCCTGTTGGCAGCGTCGGTGCGGCAGCGTGGTGCTTGTCCGGCGATCTGGTTCGCCGTGGCGGCCGTGCTGCTCGCCGTTGTGTCCTATGTGGGTGCCCTCGGCGGCGTCGCCTCTCTGCTGACCGACGTGCGTGGTCAGGGCCGTTACGTCGTGGTGCCGCAGAGCCTGTTCTATCTGGCCGTTCTGGCCCTGGCCGCGACAACCGGCGGCTGGGCCGGGCGCGTGGGGTGGGCGATCGTCGTCTGGCTGCTGTCGGTGGGCGCCTACGGGTTCGTGCACCCGTCGGTCGCCACGGTCGACGGTCCGGACTGGCGACGCGAGGTCGCACTCTGGCAGGCCGACCCGTCGCACGTCATCCGGCTTTGGCCGTCCGGCTGGACCATGACGCTCGACCGGCCGCGTCCGCCGCCCGGGTAGGACGTCGGCATCTCCCGAGGGATCGAAGGGCCGCGCGTCGTCGCGCCGGCAAGCCGCCTGCGGTCCCGGGCGCATGGTGCCCGGTCATTTGTATCGGTCCCCCGTTGTATCTAAACGATCGGTCCGGACGCGAATCCACGGAGGACACTCTTGCTCGAAGGCAGATCGATCGTCGTCGTGCTGCCCGCCTACAACGCCGAGAAGACCCTCGAACGGACCTGCTCCGAGATCCCGCGCGACCTCGTCGACGACATCATCCTGACCGACGACGCGAGCCGCGACGGCACCGCTTCGCTCGCCCGCCGCCTCGGCCTCCACGTGATCGAGCACCGCCGCAACCGCGGCTACGGCGGCAACCAGAAGACCTGCTACGCGGCGGCGCTCGCACGCGGCGCCGACATCGTGATCATGCTCCACCCCGACTACCAGTACAGCCCGCGCCTCGTCGCCGCGATGGCGTCGATGCTGGTGTCCGGTCATTACGACGTCGTGCTCGGCTCCCGCATCCTCGGCCGCGGCGCGATCCGCGGCGGCATGCCGGTCTACAAATACGTCGCCAACCGCGCGCTCACCCTCGCGCAGAACCTGCTGATGGCCGAGAAGCTGTCCGAGTATCACACGGGATATCGCGGCTGGACCCGGCGGGTGCTCGAACGGCTGCCGCTCGACCGCTGCTCCGACGACTTCGTGTTCGACAACCAGATGCTGGCGCAGGCCTTCCACGCCGGCTTCTCGGTCGGCGAAATCTCGTGCCCGACGCGATACTTTCCCGAAGCCTCCTCGATCAACCTCCGCCGCAGCATCACCTACGGCGTCGGCGTGCTCCGCACCGCGTCCGAATACCGGCTGCATCGGCTGCGTGTCCGGCGGAGCGCGCTGTTCCCGGATGGCTGAGCGCGGACGCCGCGGCGGGATCGCGCTCGCCGTCCTGATCCTCGCCCTCGCCGTCGCCGGCGTCGTGCTCGCGCGCCTCCGCCCCGACGAGACCGTCCGCATCGCGCACGTCCTGTCGGAGGCCGGCCACGCCGCCGGCCCCGCCGGCTGGATCGTGGTCGCCGCCGCCGAGGTCGCGGCCGCGCTCTGCGGCGTCATCCCCGCTTCCGCGATCGCCGTCGCCGCAGGCATGATCTACGGCACCTTCGGCGGCTTCCTCGTTTGCGCGCCGGCGATCGTCGTCGGCGCGCTGCTCGCCTTCGGGCTCAGCCGCTCGGTGTTCCGCCGGCGCGTCGGCGACATGATCGCGCGCGACCGGCGCCTCGCCGGCCTCGACGCGGCGGTCGCGCGCGACGGCTGGCGCCTCGTCTTCCTGCTCCGCCTGTCGCCGGTGATGCCGTTCGCGCTCACCAGCTACGCGCTCGGCCTGACCGCGCTCGACATCGGCGGCTACGCTTTCGGAACCTCCGCGTCCCTGCCGCCGCTGCTGCTCTACACCGGCCTCGGCTCCTTCGCGCGACACGGCGTCACCACCGTTTCGGCCGGCAACGGCCTGCTTCGCCTCGTCGTGCCCGCGGTGTCGCTGCTCGCGACAGTCCTGCTGGTGGTCCGTGTCGGCCAGCTCGTCACGCGGAGCCTCCGGCAGACCGCCGGCGTGCTCGGCGAATGATTGGGCGCGCGCGCATCGCCGCGATCCTCGCGCTGTTCGCCCTCCTGGTCTGCCTCCGCATGCCCGACATCGTCCTCGGGGGACGGTTCTGGGCCGAGGAAGGGACGCATTTCTTCCTCACCGCCTGGCAGGACCCGCCGCTCCGGGCAACGCTCCTTCCGTTCGGCGGCTACCTCAACCTCGCCGCCAGCGGGGCGACGGTGCTCGCGCGCTGGACGCTTCCGCTCCGCCTCGCGCCCTACGGCACGATCGCCGTCGCGCTCCTCTGCCAGCTCCTGCCGCCGCTCCTCGTCCTGACCGCGACCGACGCGTGGCTCCGCCCGTTTCGCGTCCGGATCCTCTCCGTGCTGCTGATCCTCTTCTCGGCGAACTCCGACGAGATCTGGCTGCAGACGCTCCATTGCCAGTTCGAGCTCACGCTCGCCGCCGCGCTCGTGCTCGCCCTCGACGCGCCGCCGCTCCGGTCGGCCGCCTTCGCGTGGCGGCTGGTCCCGCTCGCGCTGGCGCCGCTCTGCGGCCCCGGCGCCTTCGCGCTGGTCCCGCTGTTCTTCCTCCGTGCCCTGTCGGAGCGCTCGGCGCCGCGTCTCGTTTCGGGCGCGGTGATCGCCGCCGCCGCGCTGGTCCAGTTCGTCGGCTTCTTTTCGGTGCTGCCCGGCCGGACGAACGCGCTGCACCCGGTGCTCTACCTCTGCATGCTGACGGTGCGTCACCTCGCCGTCCCGCTGCTCGGCATGGCGCACGCCGAGACGATTGCCGGCGGGATCCGGGCCGAGCTCAAGCTGAGCCAGTTCCCTGCGGTCGCGGCGTTCCTGCCGCTCGTCGTGTTCGGCACCCTCGGCGTGGCCGCGGTCGCGGCCGGACGGCGGCAGCCGGCGCTCTGGCTGCTCGCCGCCGCCGGCGCGGTGAGCCTGCTTTCGGCCTACGGCGCGATCAGCCACGGCCCGGACATGGTCAGCGCCTATTTCGGCGAGCGTTACGTCTTCGTCCCGCAGGCGCTGCTGTCGCTCGGCGTGCTCGCGCTCGCGGCGACCACCGACGGGTCGCGCGCAGCCGTCTGCCGCTTCGCCGCCCTTTGGCTGCTGGTGATCGGCGCGAGCGGCTATTTCTTTCCCTGGACGGCCATCGCGGAAGGTCCGGACTGGCAGACCGAGGTCGCGTCCTGGCGGCGCGATCCGTCACGTCCGCTCCACGTCTGGCCCGCACCCATGACGATCCGCCTCGCGCCGCCGCCCGCGGCCGGGTCGTCGCCTCGCGCCTGAGCCGAGACCGGCGTTCCGGTCCGGCGCCCCGGTTCACGGGACGCTAACCTTTTCCGAGCAGGATCCCGGCCGAAGGCGCCGACGCTGTGTCGGGCCGCACACGTGCAAGGCGAGCCTCCGCGATGCTGTTCTGCCGGTCGGAGCGAGCGTCCTGCGTCCGTGCGCGCCCGGACCACGATCATCACCTTGCCGCTCTCGAAGGCGCTCCCGTGGGGCTGCTCACCTTCGACAGCGCGCTTCGGATCCGCTTCCGCAACCGCCGCCTGGCCGAGCTGCTCGCGGTGTCGGCAGCCGATGCGGACGGATGCATCTTCCTCCGCGACCTCCTCGAACGCAGCGTGCTGTTCGACCGGCCGACGGCCCGGCGTCTGCACGACATGTGCGTCCAGGCCGTCGTCCGATCCGGGAACGACGACCACGCTCGCGAGGACACGTTCGTCGCCGGTTCGGCGTCCGCCACCCCGCATCACATCCATGTCGCGACGCGCGACCTCGACGACGGCCACGTGCTCGCCTGCTTCCGGGACGTGACCGGACATCTCGCGGCCGCGACGGCCTCGGTCGCGCTCGCGATGACGGATCCCCTCACGGGTCTGCCGAACCGGAAGCTGTTCGGCGACCGGGTCGAAGCGGCGCTCGCCGGCGGCGCGCAGGGCGCCCCTGACGCGACGTCCGGCGGGACTGCCGTGCTGCTGATCGACCTCGACCGCTTCAAGCCGGTGAACGACACGCTCGGCCATCTGGTCGGCGACGGCCTGCTCCGGCTCGTGGCGGCGCGATTGCGCACGGTCGTCCGGGACGCCGACATCGTCGCGCGCCTCGGCGGCGACGAGTTCGCCGTGCTTCTTTCCCCGATCGCGGACGCCGACGTGCTGCGGCCGCTCGCGGCCCGCATCGTCGACGTGCTCGGACGCCCTTACCTCGTCGATGGACATCTGGTGAACGTGAGCGCCAGCCTCGGCTTCGCGCTGTCTCCCGCGGATGGCGCCGTTCACGACCAGCTCCTCCGCAGCGCCGATCTCGCCCTTTACGACGCGAAGAGCGCCGGCCGCGGCCGCTTCGCCGCGTTCCGGCCCGAACTCGACCGTCGCGCGCTCGCCCGGCGTTCGATGGAGATCGATCTCCGGAAGGCCCTGGCGCTCCACGAGTTCGAGCTCCACTACCAGCCTCAGATCGACATCGAAACCGAGACGGTGACCGGCTTCGAAGCGCTGCTCCGCTGGCGCAACCCGACGCGCGGCCTCGTGTCGCCGCTCGATTTCATCCCGCTCGCCGAGGAGATCGGGCTGATCGTCCCGCTCGGTGAATGGGTGCTTCGCGAGGCGTGCCGGGAAGCCGTCCGTTGGCCGTCCGCGATCTCGCTCGCGGTGAACGTGTCGCCATCCCAGTTCGAGAACGGTCGGAGACTTCTCGACGCCGTGTCCGCGGCTCTCACGTCGTCCGGTCTTTCCGCACGCCGGCTCGAGATCGAGATCACCGAAACTGTGCTGCTCCGGAACGAAACGAGCGTGCTCGATACGCTCCACAGTCTTCGCGCCCTGGGGATCAAGGTCGCGATGGACGACTTCGGCACCGGCTACTCGTCCCTCAGCCAGCTGCGAAGCTTCCCGTTCGACAAGATCAAGATCGACCGATCCTTCGTCGGGGACGGCGACGCCTTGGAGAGTCAGAACGCGATCATCCGCGCCATCACGGCCCTCGGCACGAGCCTCGGCATGGCGACGATCGCAGAAGGCGTCGAAACGCAGGAGCAACTCGCCCGCATCCGCGCCGAAGGCTGCCGGTCCGTCCAGGGTTACCTGTTCAGTCGACCCGTGCCGACCGGCGACATCGCCCCGCTGATCGCGAGCTTCGGCCGACGCCGGTCGGCCCCGGCCACCGTCATCCAGCGAGAGGAGATCTCCGCATGCGCCTGAGCCGCGTCATCTACTGCAGTCGCAATCGCCTCCAGGGTCCGCACGAGACCGTCGCCGCGACCATCGGGACGATCCTGTCGGTGTCGCGCGCCAACAATGCGCGCGACGGTCTGAGCGGCGGATTGTTGTTTAGCAAGGACTGCTTCGTTCAGGTTCTCGAGGGACCGCGCGACGGGCTCGAAGCCGCGTTCGAGCGCATCCAGTGCGACGACCGGCACGGCGAGGTCACCGTCGTCGCGTCCGGGCCGATCAGGACGCGCGACTTTCCGGAGTGGTCGATGGCCTTCACCGGCGAGATCGACGCGTCGAGCTGGGCGGCCCTCGATCTGGCCGAAGCGTTCCGGGGCCGGAGCTCCGACGGCGACGCCGTTCTCCGCATGATGAAGGACCTCGTTTACCGCCGACAGGATTGGCTTGGCTGACGGACGCGCCCACGACGACGCGACCGGCAAGGAAGAGCCGTTCTGCGCCCGACGCACGCGCCACGAAACGGGACGACGGATGGGCCGCACAGGCTCCGTTCGGTCCGGCTCGGGCTCTCAGGAGCTGCTTCGGACGCCTCGGAGCCTCGAGGCTCCGCCTCGCTATCAGGTCCCGCCGCTCCCGGACGGCGGCGCGAGGCGGACGGACACCTCGTTCCGACGAAGGGGCGGAATGGTCCAGGGCGGATCGTAGAAGGAGGCGATCGGCGCGCCTTCCGCGACGAGCCCCGCATCGGCGACGCCGCGTATCAGCCTCGCCTCCGCCGCGTGCACGGCCGCCTTCGTCGGCGTACCGCCGAAGCGCAGCACCGCGACCGTTTCCGCCGGCACGGTCACCAGCGTCACCGACCCGCTCTCGGGTGGCGGCAGCGTCGCGAGCGTCTCGCCCGCCGGCATGAAGAACCGGATCCGCCACCGTCCGCTCCCGCCCGCCGCCTGGTCGACCGGCGCCGTCATCGCGATCGCCCGCTTCGTCCCGTTGCCGCCGAAGATGTAGCCGGCGAGACGCTCGAACCCGACGCGGCGGGCCCGGATCTCGTCTCCGTCGACAGTGGTATCCGCCGCGACGCGCGGCGCGTAGCGGCGGATCTCGAGCGGACCGATCGTCCGCTCGGTCGTGTACGCGGGCTCGGACGCGGTGCGGATCCCGAACACCGAGCAGCCGGTCGTCAGCAGACCCGACAGGATCGCCGCCATCGCACCTCGCACGCGCATCCGTCGTCCCATACCACGCGCCGGTCAGAAGACCGCGTGGTCGCCGCGATCGGCCGTGACCTCGCCGCGGACCAGCCGCGCGTAGAAGTCGAACAGCGTCGCAGACCCGGTGGACGGCGTCAGCGCCGCGTCGTAGCGCCCGGTGTCCGGGTCGAGGACCAGCATCGACTCCGTGGCGTAGTAGCGGCCGATCCGCGCGAGCTCCGCCTTGCCGGCCAGACTTGGCACCGCGCGTCCGAGCGCCGACAGCCCGATGACGATCGCGTCGAGCGCGCCGACCGGCACTTCGCGGAAACGCGGCGTCCGCCCGAGCAGCCCGAACAGGTGCTCGCCCTGCTCGCGCGGCGTGATCGCCGGCCCCGGACCGCCGATCGGCAGGATGCGGTTTCGCCGGTCCGGCTCATCGAGGCACGTCGCGAGATAGGCCGCGAGGTCGTCGTCACCGATCGGCTTCGATCGCGTGAGGGTGCCGTCGCCGAACAGCAGGAATGGCTTGCCCCGACGGAGCCGCCCGATCTGCCCCGACAGCGATTTGAAATACGCGGTCGGCCGCACGATCGAGTAGGCGAGGCCGGACGCGGCGAGCGCCGCCTCGAAGGCGAGCTTGGCGCGCTGGAACTCGAGACGCGGCTTCTGGACGCAGATCGCGGACAGCAGGACCACGTGCTCGGCGCCGGCCCGACGCGCCGCATCGAGCACGTTGCGGTTCGCGTCGTGATCGACCCGCCAGCTGTCGAGCGGCGCGCCGGTCCGCGACGCGAGACAGGACACCGCGGCGTCGAACCGTTCGCCGCAGATCCCCTCCCGCGCGAGCGACGCCGGATCGGTCGCCTCGCAGACGCGGACCACCGTGCCCGGCAGCAGCAGCGCGGTCTCGGCGGCCGACCGACCAGGGCGCACGAGGCACACCACATCGTGGCCGCGCGCGGCCAGCGCGTGCGCCGTCGCCCGTCCGATCGTGCCCGTCGCGCCCGCGAGAAGGATGCGACGCGGCCGCGGGGATCGCGCGCTCACCACCTGGCGGTCACGTCACGCGCGCGCGCTGCCGATACGCGTCCCGGTCCCATTCGCGCCCGGCCATGACCGCGTGCAACGCGTCCGCCGCGTCGAACACGTCCGCATACGAGGTGTAGAGTGGCGAGAACCCCGTGCGCAGCAGGTCGGGCGCGCGGAAGTCGCCGGTCACGCCGCGCCGGATCAGCGCCTGGCAGATCGCGTAGGCGTCCGGATGCGCGTGGCTCACGTGGCTGCCGCGCGACGCGTCGTTCGACGGCGAGGCGAGGGTGAAGCCGAAGCCGCCGCATCGCTCGCGCATCAGCCGGATGAACAGCGCGCCGAGCGCGCGCGATTTCGCGAACATCGGTGCGAGCGGCACGTCCCGGAATTCCGCGAGCCCGCATTCGAGTGCCGCCATCGCGATCACCGACGGCGTGCCGCACAGGAAGCGCGCGATTCCGGCGCCCGGCCGATACGCGTCCGCGAAGCCGAACGGTTCGGCATGTCCCATCCAGCCCGACAGCGGCGAGCGGAGCGTGTCCTGCAGCGGCGCGGCGACGAACAGGAAGGCCGGCGCACCCGGGCCGCCGTTCAGGTATTTGTAGCCGCAGCCGACCGCGAGATCGACGCCGCAGCGCCCGAGCGCCACCTCGATCGCGCCGGCGCTGTGGCTCAGGTCCCAGAGCACCAGCGCGCCCGCGCGGTGCGCCGCCTCCGTGATCGCCGCCATGTCGAGCACGCGGGCGGTCTTGTAGTGGACGTGGCTGAGCACGACGACCGCGGTGTCGCGGTCGACCGCGTCCGCGATCGCGTCGGCCGGCGCCAGCCGGAGCGCGACGTCGCCCCGCATCGCCGCGACGCCTTCCGCCACGTAGAGGTCGGTCGGGAAGTTGCCGGGCTCCGACAGGATCGTGCGGCGGCCGGGACGCGCGGCGAGCGCGCTCGCGATCAGCTTGAAGAGGTTGACCGAGGTGGTGTCGCAGACCACGACCTCATCGCTCTTCGCGCCGACCAGGGGCGCGATCGCCGCCCCGAGCCGCGCCGGCATCCCGATCCAGTCGTGCCGGTTCCAGCTCGTGATCAGGTCCTGTCCCCACTGGACCTGCACCAGCGCCGCGACAGCGGAGGCGGTCCGGCGCGGCAGCGCGCCGAGCGAGTTGCCGTCGAGATAAACGCCGCCAGCGGGCAGCTGGAACCGCGCCCGGCAGTGCGCGAGCGGATCCGCCGCATCGAGCGCAACCGCGTCGTCACGTGTGAGCGCACCGGTCAGCTCGTCACCCCCCGTCTCGTCCCCGGCCGGCACGGCGGGACAGTACATCGAAACCGCCCGCCGCGCGCTGGCCGCGCCTCGTGACACGGGCATAATCCGTCCGACAGTCGCCCGAACCCCGAACGAGGAAGCCCACCGTGGCGGTCCCAAGCCCCCTAACCGGATGAGCGGCCCCGCACCCGATCCCACGGCATGGACGCTCGTGCTCGCGCCGCTCGTGTCCGCCGTGTTCGGCCTTCTCGCCGCCTTCGCGGCGCTCGGGATCGATCGGAAACGGAGCGCGAGCGACGCGCTGATCCGCAAGCGTCTCGCGCTCTACGACGAGATCGCTCCCCGGATCGACGATCTCGACTGCGCCATGCGCGCGGTCGGTGACTGGCGCGCCGTCCCGCCGCCCGACGCGGTCCGACGCAAGCGCGAGCTCGACCGCCTCGTCCACGAGTACGGCGCGCTGTTCCCGACGGCGGTCACCGACCGCTACTGCCGGTTCCGCGACCTCTGCGTCGGCACCCACACCGGCCACGGGCGCGCGGCTCGACTCCGCGCCGATGCGGACCGCCTCCGCCGGAACTGGGGCGACGACTGGAACGGCGACTGGGACCGCTTCCTCGCGGCGGCGCCCGCGCCGTCCGACAAGGCGGTCGCCGCGGCCGCGCGCGCGCTGATCGAAGCGCTCGCGGTCGCGATCGGCGCGCGGCGCGGCGAACCCGTTCGAGCGCCGGAACGTCCGTCGGGACGTCGCGGGCCCGTCACGTAACGGTCATCCCGCCATGATCGACCGGTAACATCGGGAACTTCTAGTTCTCCCGCGACGACGACGCGCCGGCGCGTCGCCGCCCCGACCGGGCGTTCCGGCGGTCTCGGAGGGAGAGGACGTCGGATGAAGCTTGCGATGGAACGTGCGCAGGTCGCCGAAGCCTATGGGCGCTGGGCGCCGGTCTACGACCTCGTGTTCGGTCCGGTGTTCCGGCAGGGACGTCTGGCGGCGGTCGCCGCCGCCGAGCGGACCGGCGGCCGCATCCTCGAAGTCGGCGTGGGCACCGGCCTCTCGCTCCGGAGCTACTCGCCGCGGAGCCGCGTCGTCGGCGTCGACATCTCCGAACCCATGCTCGATAGGGCGCGTCGTCGCGTCGCGCGCGAAGGCCTCGCGCATGTCGAGAGCATCGCGATCGGTGACGCCGAGCGGCTCGACTTCGCCGACGGCGCTTTCGACGTCGTGGTCGCCCAGTATGTCGTGACCGCGGTCCCGAACCCGGAACGCGCGCTCGACGAGTTCGCCCGCGTCGTCCGTCCCGGCGGCGAGATCGTGATCACCACTCGGATCGGCGCCGGGCAGGGTCTCCGCGGCGCGATCGAGAAGACCCTGATGCCGGTCACCAGCCGTCTCGGCTGGCGCACCGAGTTCAGCTGGCAGCGCTACGCCGACTGGGAAGCGGCGACGCCGACGGTCCGCCTGATCGAGAAACGTGCCCTGCCGCCGCTCGGCCACTTCTTTCTCGTCCGCTACGAGCGGCTCGCGGCAACGCGCCACTGACGACGCGCGCGACGGACAGCGTCCCACGCATCACGACACGGCCGGCCGGGGCCGTTGGGGAAGACCGCACATGACCGACATGCTCGAACTGCTGAGGACACAGCGCTGGGACGACCATCGCTACTACCATCACAGCCGGATGAACCAGTCGCTGCACCTGCTCAGCGCGACCACCTTCGTGCTCGCCTATGTGGTCGCGTTCCGCGATCCCGCGATGGCGGCGCTGCTCGCCTGGCTGATCGCGATGACCAGCCGGCAGGCTGGCCACTTCTTCTTTGAGCCCCGCGACTACGACCACGTCAACGACGCGACGCACGAGCACAAGGAGGAGATCAAGGTCGGCTACAATCTCAGGCGGAAGGTCGTGTTGATGACCGTCTGGGCGCTGTCGCCGCTGATCTTCGTGCTGACGCCGACGATGTTCGGTGTCTGCGAGCGCGCGCCGAACGCCGTGTGGTTCGCGCGCCATGTGGGCATGCTCTGGCTGGCGCTCGCCGGCGCCGGCATCCTGTTCCGCGTGGCCCAGCTCGCCGTCGGGCAGGACTGGCGCGTCGGCGTCGTCTGGGCGACCAAGATCGTCACAGACCCGTTCCACGACATCAGGCTCTACCACCGCGCGCCGTTCGAGCTGCTCCGCCGCGACCGCCTCGCCGGCGTGGTCGGGGAGGAGGCGCAGGCCGAGGACGTCCGCGTCACGGGCTGACGGCGTTCCGCCGTTCCCGGAACGCGGCGCCCGCGATCTCCCGAAGCACGTCGCGGCGCAGCCCGCGATCGGTCGCCTCCGGTGCGTGCCACCACCAGCCGTCCGCCGCCATGCGCCGGCACGCCGCCACGAACCGGTCCGTGAAGGCCGCGAAGTCGGCGTCGCTCCAGTCGAGCGAGAAGATCATCCGGCCCGTGCCCACCCAGGACAACGCGATCCCCTCGGCACGGAGATAGTACTGCAGCATCCAGTTGTAGCGCGACGGAGTTTCGTAGAGGACCGTCCACACCGTGGAGAGATGGGCGATCCGGACCGGCAGGCCCGCGGCCGCGAGATGCTGGTTGAACCGGGCCGCCCGCGCGTCCCATCGCGCGTCGAGCCCGTGGTAGAGCGCCCGGACCGCGTCCGTTTCCATCCGGTCGAGGAAGGCCGCCATCGTTCCCATCACCGAAGGGTGCGCGTTGAACGTTCCACGCGCCAGGCACACGTCGACGGGCCGATCGTCCCGGAACCGTCGCATCAGCGCGCGCGTGCCGCACAGGACGCCGACCGGCAGCCCGCCGCCGAGCGTCTTGCCGTAGGTGACGAGGTCGGCGCGCACGTCGAAATACGCTTGCGTGCCGCCCGGCGCGACGCGGAAGCCGAGGAACACGTCGTCGACGATCAGCACGACGCCGTTCGCGTCGCACGCGGCGCGAAGCGCGGCGAGCCAGCGCCGGTACGCCGCGCGGTCGAAGCCGGCCCGGCGCCCGCTGTCGACCAGCGCGCCGTCCGACGGCGCCGTCCTGTTCGGATGCAGCGCCTGCAGCGGGTTGACGAGCACGCAGGCGATGTCGCGCCGTGTCCGGACGACGTGCAGCGCGCGCTCCGACATCTCGGCGAGCGTGTAGGTGTCGCGCGCGACCTGCGGGTTGCCGACGCCCGGCTGCACGTCGCCCCACCATCCGTGATACGCGCCGCAGAAGCGGACAAGATGGGTTCGTCCCGTATGGTAGCGGGCGAGGCGTACCGCCTGCATCACCGCCTCCGTGCCCGACATGTGGAACGACACCTCGTCATGGCCCGAGATCGCGCGGAGGCGCCTGGCGTTCTCGCGGACGAGCGGGTGGTACGCCCCGAGCACCGGACCGAGAGCGGCGACGCGCGCTGCGCCGTCGGCGAGGCAGGCTTTGTAGAAATCGGGACCGAACAGGTTGACGCCGTAGGAGCCCGCCGCGTCGTAGGACACGTTGCCGTCCAGATCCGTGACGGTGACACCCGCGGACGCGCAGACGAACGAGGCCGAGGGCAGGTTCAGCCGGACATGGCGCGCGAACTGGAACGGCACGCGATAGCGGCCGGTGAACTGGAGGTCCGAGATGTCCGAAGCGGCATCCCGCGTCGCCGCCGTCGTGAGCCCGAACCGCGCCCGAAACGTGTCGGCGAGCGACGCGAACCCCTGTTCGCGACGGCGCACGACCGAGTCCGGCGCGCCGTCGCACCGGAAGAACGTCGCGTCGTCGTAGTCGTAGAACGGGATCGCGCGGGCGACCCGCCGCGACAGCTTCGCGTGTCCGGCGAGCGAGCGGTGCTTCGCGCGGGACAGCGCGAGCCGCGGTCCGGCGCGCCGTACGAGCGAGGCGGCGCCGGCGGCGGTCGCGGCCAGCGTGGCGATCTCGAGCAGGCGCCGCGTCACGATCCGTCCCGATCCTTCCGATGACGCGACGGACACTAGGACGCGGCGGTCTCCGGGATCAGGTGAACTTTCTGCTCACCAACCCGCCCGGTCGGCGGCGGCTCACCACGCTCTTCGGCCGGTTCAGCCGGATCGAGAACCCGCTCCTCGCCGCGGCGACGATCGCCGTCTGGCGCTTCGCGTCGCCGCTCGACCTCGCCGACGCGGCGGACCGCCGGTTCCCGAG
>CAXUBA010000029.1:13842-14872 GCA_964249205.1 uncultured Acetobacteraceae bacterium
CCGCCTCCTTCCCCCGCCGGCCCCGGCCGGGCGCCCGCCCGGCCGACCCGGACGACGACGTTCTCGCGAGCCCCTGCGACGCGATCGTCGGCGCGGCGGGCCCGATCGGCGACGGCATCGTGCTGCAGGTGAAGGGCTCGCCCTACGCGCTCGCCGACCTCCTCGGGGATCCCGCGCACGCGGCGCTTTTCCGGGCCGGCACCTTTGCCACGCTTCGCCTGACCGCGAGCATGTACCACCGCTTCCATGCCCCGCACGACCTCATGGTCGGCGCCGTCACCCACGTGCCCGGCGACTGCCGCAACGTGGATCCGTCGACGCTCGCCCGCGTGCCCGGCCTTTACTGCCGGAACGAACGCGCGGTCGTCCGCGCCTCGCTCGCGGCGACCAGGGAGCCGATGACCCTGGTCGCCGTCGCCGCGATCCTCGTCGGCGGCATCCGGCTTGCCTTTCTCCCGCTGCCGCGCCTTCCGGCGCCCGCGACCCACGCCGCCGACGCCGCGCTTCGGAAAGGCGACGAGATGGGCTGGTTCGAGCACGGCTCGACGATCGTGCTTCTCGCGCCGCCCGGCTTCCGGATCGCGGACGGCGTGCGGACCGGCGGCACGATCCGCGCGGGCGCGGCGCTGATGCGCCGGGTCCGTCGCTGACCGCGACGCGGTATGGTCGGCCTCCGACGGGCAGGGCGAGGAGCAACGACGATGGGCACGAGCGGGATCCACCACGTGACCGCGATCGGCGGCGATGCCGCCCGGAACCTCGGCTTCCATGCCGGGGTCATCGGACTGCGGCTGGTCAAGCGCACCGTCAACTTCGACGATCCGATGACCCATCACCTCTACTACGGCGACGCGCGGGGCGCGCCCGGCACGATCCTGACCTTCTTCCCGTGGGCGCACGCCGGCGCCGGCCACGACGGCACGGGCGAGGCCGGCGAAGCGGCGGTCCGCGTTCCCGCGGGCGCACTCGACATGTGGCGGTCGCGCCTCGCCCGCGCCGGCGTGCCGACCGATCGGCCGCCGGCGCGCAT
>CAXUBA010000029.1:14882-21958 GCA_964249205.1 uncultured Acetobacteraceae bacterium
CGGGGACACCGTGCTGACGTTCCGCGATCCCGACGGGCTGCGGCTCGCCCTGGTCGAGACGCCCGGTCTCTCGCCCGACGAGCCGCTCGGCGGCATCGGCGCGGTCACGCTCGATCTCGCGGCGACGGCGCCGACCGAGCGGATCCTCGTCGACATCCTCGGGTTTCGGCGGATCGGCGAGGAGCGGGGGCGGATCCGTCTCCAGGTGCCGGACGGCAGTCCGGATCCGGGAACGACCGTCGACCTCCGGGCCTTTCCGGGGGCGCCGCGCGCCGGGCTCGGCCGCGGGTCGGTGCACCATGTCGCCTTTCGCGCCGCGGACGATGCGACGCAGCGCCTGATGGCGGAGCGGCTCCGCCTCGTCGGCGTGCCGACGACCGGGCAGAAGGACCGCTGCTACTTCCGCTCGATCTACTTCCGCGAGCCGGGCGGCGTCCTGTTCGAGATCGCGACCGACGGACCCGGTTTCGCGGTCGACGAGGCGCCGGACGCGCTCGGCACGAGCCTCCGGCTGCCGCCGTTCCTCGAACCCGAACGCGCCCGGATCGAGGCGGCCCTGCCGCCGCTTCCGGACCCGACGCGCGCCTGACCTGACGCGCGCCTGACCCGGCGCGCGTCGGCCCTTTCGCGTCAGTCCGCTGCCGGTCCGATCGCGTAGGCGGTCTCGCCGTGCACCGCGTCGTCGCCGACCCTGAGCATCGCCTCGTCCATCCGGAGCGGGACGAAGATCCCGATCACGCGGAGGATGATGAAGGTCATGATCGCGTTGAACACGATGATGAACAGCGCGCCGTAGATCTGCACGAGCAGCTGGTGCGGGTTGCCGTAGAGCAGACCGGTCACGCTCACGCCCGGCGCGTCCTTGTCGGTGCCGAGGTATTCGAGCATGTGCGGCGTCGCGAGAATGCCGGTGAGCAGGCCGCCGAGCACGCCGGCGACCGCATGCGTCGAGAACACGGAAAGCGTGTCGTCGACGCGCTGCATGAACGGGAGCTTCTGGAACTTGTTCATGCTGAGCCAGGGGATGATGCCCGCGCAGACGCCGATCGTCAGCGCGCCCCAACCGTTCACGTAGCCGGCCGCCGGCGTGATCGCGACAAGCCCGGCGATCATGCCGTTCACCGCGCCGATGATCGACGGCTTGCCATACGCCGCCTTGTCGAGGATCGCCCACACGAGCAGCGCGACCGCGGTCGCGACGTTGGTGTTGAGCACGGCGGCCCCCGCGTCCGCGTTGGCGAAGTAGGGATCGCCGCCGTTGAACCCGTTCCAGCCGAGCCAGAGGATGCCGGCGCCGACGAGCGTCACCAGAAGGCTGTTGGGCGGGAAGTTCGTCCGGTCGGTCGGATGCCGCGGCCCGATCACCGCCGCCGCCGTGAAGCCCGACACGCCGGCCGCGAGATGGATGACGTAGCCGCCCGAGAAGTCGGCGACGCCGAGCGCCGACAACCAGCCGCCGCCCCAGAGGCTGAACGCGCCCACCGTGTAGACGAGCGTCATCCAGACCGGACAGAAGATCATCCAGGCCGTGAAGTTCATCCGCCCGAGCACCGAGCCCGCGAGGATGATGACGGTGATCGCGGCGAACACGAACTGGAAGAACACCAGCGTCGCCATCGGAAAGCCGAGCGCCGGCATGCCGGAAGCGGCGGCCGGGATCGACGCCTGGCTCAGCATGAAGTCGGCCCCCATCACGGACGAGGGATGGCCGAGAAACGGAAACCATTGCGGTCCGAACGCCATGTTGTAGTCGAACAGGACCCAGACCACGAGCACGGAGGCGAAGGCGTACATCGCCATGAAGGCGGAGTTGATCGCCCATTTGTGCTTGACGACGCCCCCGTAAAGCACGACCAGCCCCGGGATGCTCTGCAATCCGACGAAGGTGGCGGCGGCGAGCTGCCAGGCGTTGTCGCCGGTGTCGAGCCATTTTGGTGACGGTACGATCATGCGGTTTCTCCCTGCTGTCCGGCGTCGCTCCGTTCCGGCGCGGCGCCCCTGTCTTCCGGCGGCGGTCCGGCCCGTCCGTTGGACGCCGCACCCATCCCGATCGATGCGAAGCAAGAACTATGCTGGATCCGGCGCGCTGCTGCCGATCACCCTGCTGCTCGTCGCCGCCGGACCGGTCCGCGGGGAAGCGATCCGCACGCCGGTCTGCCGGAACACCGCCAGCGGCGCGACGTGGCGGATCACGATCGACCTCGACCGCGACACGGTGGACGGTCTCGCCGCGACCGTCGCGCCCGATCGGATCAGCTGGCACGATCCCGCCGACAACCGCCGCTACGTGCTCGACCGTCAGCGCGGCACCCTCGTCGTGACGACGCCGTCCAGCACGGGCGGCTGGGTGCTCCTCGACCGGTGCGAGGGCGCGGAGTAGCGCCCGCGGTGGACGCCCCCGCCGGTCCGGTCGTCCGTGTCGGCTTCCGGTCCGAGATCGGCAGGCGCCCGGCGAACGAGGATTTCGTCGGCGCCGTGGTCGGGCCGTTCGCGCGCAGCGAACGCCGCGACGTCGCCTGCGCGATCGCCGACGGCATGGGCGCCGCGCGCGGCGGCCGCGTCGCGGCGGAAACCGCGGTCCGCTTCTTTCTCGACGGCCTGTCGGACGTGCCGGAAACGATGGACGTCCTGCGGGCAGGCGCACGCATTCTCGGCGCGCTGAACACGTGGCTGCACGCGCAGGGCCGGGAGGATCGCGCCCTCGCCGGCATGGGCTGCACGTTTACCGCCCTCGTGCTGCGCGGCCGGCGGGCGCACGTGATCCACGCCGGCGACACCAGGGCCTGGCGGTGGCATGCCGGTGCTCTCGTGCCGCTCACCGAGGATCACGCGCGGGAAGGCCCCGGCGGCGCACGCCTGCTGACGCGCGCGCTCGGCGCCGAGACCGAGATCCGGCTCGACTATGGTTCGCATCCGCTCGCCGTGCACGATCGCTTCCTGCTCACGACGGACGGGGTGCACGCCTCCGTCGACCACGACGAGATCGCCGCAGTCCTCGCGCAGCGTTCCGCGCCCGGCGAGGCGTCGGACGCGATCGTCCGGCTGGCGCTCGCGCATGGCGGCCGGGACAACGCGACCGCCCTCGTGCTCGACGTGCTCGCCTTGCCGGACACGTCGCCCGACGACGTGCGCCGGCTCGTGGCGTCGCTTCCGGTCCGTCCCCTGCCGCGCGTCGGGGAGACCGTCGATGGCTTCGTGCTGCGCGCGCTGATTTCGGACGGTCCCTCGAGCCGCCTGTTCGCCGCGACCGATGGGCCGGCCGGCGCCGAAGTCGCGCTCAAGTTCCCGACCGGCGCCGTCGCGGCCGAAGCGGGGCGGCTCGGCGCCTTCGTGCGCGAGGCCTGGGTCGGCCGTCACGTGTCGAGCCCGTTCGTCGTGTCCACGCTCGAGCTCGCCGAAGGCCGGCAGTCCTGTCTTTATACCGCGATGCCGCTTGTCAGCGGCGAAACGCTGGAGCGCCGCCTGCTGCGCCGACCGGCGCTGACGCTTGAGGAAGGACGTCGCGTCCTGACCGCGCTCGCGCGCGGTGCGGCCGCGCTCCACCGCGTCGGCATCGTCCACCGCGACATCAAGCCCGACAACGTCATGCTGGCAAACGATGGATCGCCGACGCTGCTCGATCTCGGCGTCGTCAGGCTGCCCGGCCTCGAGGACGACGACCGGGGCGAGATCCCGGGCACGGCTGCCTTCATGGCGCCCGAGATGCGCGCGGGCGCGCGCGGCGACGCGCGGACCGACCAGTTCTCGCTCGCCGCCACGATGTTCCGCGCCTGGACCGGGCTGCACGCGTTCGGCAACGCGGACGGCATGTCGCCGCCGTCGCGCGAAACGCCGCTCGAGCTCGCCGCCTGCCGTCCCGACCTCCCGTCCTGGCTCGACCTCGCCCTGCGCCGCGCGATGTCGGCCGATCCGGCGGCGCGGTTTCCGGACCTCGAAACCTTCGCCGCCGCGGTCGCGGACGGACCCGCGCCGACGCCGCTCCCGGCACGCCCGAGGACGTTCTACGAACGCGCGCCGGTGCGCGTCTGGCAGGCGATCGCGCTGCTGCTCGCCTCGGCGCTCGTGGCGTCGCTCCTCTGGCGATAGGATACGGCGCCACACAAACTCGTTGCGGAACCGGACATATTATGCGCCTCTGTCCTTCGCCTCGATGATGCGGCGGACAGGCCCGGACGGAAGGAGACCTCGATGACCGTCCTGCTGACCGGCGCGGCGGGCTTCGTCGGATCGCACGTCGCGGAACGGCTTCTCGCCCGCGGCGACACCGTCCTCGGCGTCGACGACCTCAACCCGTACTACGACATCCGCCTCAAGGCGCGTCGGCGCGACACGCTGCTCCGGCATCCGGGCTTCCGCTTCGCCGAGGCCTCGATCGCCGACCGCGACGCGATGGGGGCGGCGGTCGCGTCGATGCCCGGCATCGACCGCATCGTCCATCTCGCCGCACAGGCCGGCGTCCGCCACTCGATCGACGCCCCGTTCGACTACGTGTCGGCGAACCTGCAGGGCCAGCTCGTCCTGCTTGAGATCGCGCGCGCGTGCCCGGGGCTGCGGCATCTCGTCTACGCGAGCTCGTCGTCGGTCTACGGCGGCAGCGACCGCCTGCCGTTCCGCGAGAACGATCGCTGCGACGAGCCGCTGTCGCTCTACGCGGCGAGCAAACGCGCCGGCGAGCTGATGGCCCATTCCTACGCGCACCTGTTCGGAATTCCGACGACCGGGCTACGCTTCTTCACCGTCTACGGTCCGTGGGGCCGCCCGGACATGGCCTATTTCTCGTTCGCCGAGGCGATCCTCGACCGTCGGCCGATCACGGTCTACGACGGCGGCGCCGTCGAGCGCGACTTCACCTATGTCGACGACATCGTCGACGGCGTCGTCGGCTGCCTCGACCGGCCGCCGGGCGGGGAGGGCGGCGCGCCGTCGCGCGTGCTCAACATCGGCAACACGCGCGCCGAGACCGTCGGTTGCCTGATCTCGCTTCTCGAGGAATCGCTCGGCATGCGCGCGATCGTCGTCGACGCGCCGCGGCCCCGCGCCGACGTGCGCGCGACGCTTGCCGACGTGTCCGCGATCGCATCGCTCACCGGCTACGCGCCGCGGACGTCGCTCGCGGTCGGCGTGCCGCGCTTCGCGTCGTGGCTGCTGGAGTGGCGGCGATGGCGCGATCGCTAGACCGGCCCGCCCGCGACGACATCGTCGGCATCCAGCTGCTCCGCTGGTTCGCGGCCTCGCTCGTCGTCTGGGTGCATTCCGAGCACGAGCTCGTCAAGGTCGCGGCCCGGCACCATCAGGCGCTCCGCTTCTCGCGGCTCGTCGAGTTCGGCGCCGGCGTCGACATCTTCTTCGTGATCAGCGGATTCCTGATCTTCTTCGTTTCGCGCGACCTGTTCGGACGGCGCGAAGCCGGTCGCGATTTCCTTCTCAGGCGCGTCGTCCGGGTCGTCCCGCTCTACTGGCTCGCGACCGCCGCGATGCTCGTCGCGACCTTCGTCGTGCCGTCGCTGCTCAATCACGGCGCCGCACGCCCGATCGAGGCCGCCACGTCGTTCCTGATGGTCGCCTGGCCCGATCCGGCCGGCGGCGTGTTCCCGCTGCTCGCGTCGGGCTGGACGCTGAACCTCGAATTCTACTTCTACGTCCTGTTCGCGCTCGTGCTGCGGTTCCGGCGTCGGCGCGCCGTGCCGATGCTTCTCGGCGTCCTCGCGGCGACCGTCGCCGTCGACCAGGCGTGGCCCGCGTCGCCGTGGTGGCTCGACTTCTACGCCCAGCCCATCGTGCTCGAGTTCGGCGCCGGGATCCTGCTCTGTCTCCTGTATCGACGCGGCGTCCGCGTCCGGGCCGGAACGGCGGTGGGGATCGCGGGCGTCGCGGTCGCGCTGCATCTCGGGTTGCGCGGGCTCGGCCATCCGCCCCGCATCCTCGGCAACGGCGTCCCCGCGGTGCTCCTGTTCGCGGCCGTCGTGTTCGGCACCGGGATCAGGCTTCCGCGCCCGGCCGCAGCACTGATCCGGCGGATGGGCGACGCGAGCTACGCGCTCTATCTCACGAGCCCGTTCAGCATCAACGCAGCGGTGGAGGTCCTCACCCGGGGCGGCGTCCGGAACACCGGGCCGCTCCTCGTCGGCGCCTACGCGGCCGCGCTCGCCGCGGCGCTTGCCGTTCATCTCCTGGTCGAGCGGCCCCTCGCGTCGATCTGCCGCGGCGCGCTCAGACATCGCGTGCGGGTCCCGTTCCGTCCCGTGCCGGACGCGGTCGCGACATGACCGCCGTCGCGGCCGAGCTCCCGTTCCGCGCGGTCCTCGCGGCCGATCTCCTGGCGAACACCGGACGTCGCGGCCTTCGCGGCGGGATCGCCGTCTCGCTTATCGACCCGTCCTTCTCGACGGTGCTCGCCTGGCGCGTGTCGGCCGCGCTGCACCGGCGCGGTTTCCGCCTTCCCGGCCGGCTGCTCTGGCGCCTCGCCGTGGCGTTCAGCGGCTGCCACATCCATCCCGACGCGGTGATCGGCCCCGGCCTCCGCCTGCCGCACCCCGTAGGCCTGACGATCGGGGTCGGTGCGCGGCTCGGCCCCTCGGTGACCGTCTACCAGAACGCGACGATCGGCGCCGGATACCGGGACGGCCGGTATCCCACGATCGAGGCGGGTGCGGTGATCTTCCCGGGCGCGGTGATCGCCGGTGGCGTCACGGTGGGCGCCGGCGCCGTAGTGGGCGCCGCCGCCGTGGTGATCCGGGACGTCCCGCCGCGCACCGTGGTGGCCGGCAACCCCGCCGCCGTGCTCCGCACGATCTAGGTCGCGCTGGCGCCGGGCGGGGCGCGAGGATCGGGTCGGGACACCCGGCGATCGGTCGGTCCCGAGGCGGACCGCCGCTCCTAGCGCGCCATGCAGCAGGCGGTCAGCCGCCCCGGCTGCGCCGGATCGTCCGAGCACGGGTAGGAACCCGGAAAGCACGAGTTGTCGGTTCCGGTCGGACAGCACTCCTCGGCATCGACGCCGCACTGGTAGGTGCCCGGCCGGCCCTCGCAGCTGTCGTCGCTGCCGCCGACCGGCGGCGGCACCACGCAGCCGACGA
>CAXUBA010000030.1:0-21880 GCA_964249205.1 uncultured Acetobacteraceae bacterium
ATCCCGCCCACCGCCGACGCGACCGCCGGCACGCCGGTCGCCGCCGCTTCCAGCAGCACCATGCCGAGGCCTTCGGTCCGCCCGGTGACGGTGACGACGCTCGGCAGCACCAGCACCGCGGCTTCCCGCATCAGCCGCAGCACGTCGGCGTGCGGTCGGGCGCCCAGGAACGCGATGCGCTCGCCGAACCCGGTCTGCCGCGCCTGCCGCTCGAGCGCGCGCCGGAGCGGCCCGTCGCCGACGATCCGGAGACGCGTGTCCGGAAACCGGCCCGCGAAACGCGCGAAGGCGTCGATCAGGACCGCCGTCCCCTTCATCTCGACCAGCCGCCCGACATGCAGCAGGTCCGGCCGCTCTTCCGCCGGATCGCGCACCCCGATCAGCCCGCAATCGACGCCGGTGTGGTGCACGCGCGTCCGCTCGGGCGGAAACCCCTGCGCGAGCACCCGGTCGCGGATGAACCCGGACACGCACAGGAACAGCGCCCCGTCGCGCGCGAGCCCGCCGCGGAAGATCGGGTAGTTCGCCCAGGCCGGCGAGGTGAGCAGCGCCGCCGTGGACAGCGTCGCGTCGAACCCGTGGAACGTCGTCACCAGCGGCACGCCGCGCGCCCGCGCCAGCGGCAGCGCGTGCACGGCGTCGATCCCGAAATGCGCGTGAACGAGCGCGAGCGGCGTCGCCACGAGCCCAGGCTCGAACGGGGCCGCGCTTCGCGTCAGCATCTGCCGCGCGATCAACGGGATGGCGCGGAGCCGCCCAAGATCGGCGAGCGCGAACGACCGCGCGCCCGCCGGCGCCGGACCGTAGCGAAGCCGCCCGAGATAGAACGGCTCGTAGCGCCGGAACCGCTCCGCCTGCTCGGTCACGAACGGCTCCGAAATCCGGAACAGGTTCTGCCGGAAGATCGCGACGACAAGCCGCGCAGGGTCCGCTCCCGTCACCCGATCCCGATCCCGTCCTGCGCCCGAAGCCATCCTACAGAAACGCTCCGCAGGCTCGAGGCCCTGCTGCCGGGTGGGGTCCAGGCGCCCAGCGCCCGGCGGGGAGCGGGGTGAAACCCGCCGCCGGCAAGCCGCGCTTTGACGCCGTAAAGACGCGACATACACACGTCCGGCGCGCGGTTCGTCCAAGCGGCGTCGCGCCGGCTTTCGCGCACACGTGAAGACGGCGTCCGACGCGGATTGCCGTTGTCCTCCGGCGCGGCAAGACCGGCGCACGGGAGAACGCATGCGCGCGACGACCTGCGTGACCTATTTGGATCAGCTCGCGTATCGGGAAGACGACGAGGCGGAAACCATCCGATCGGCGATCGCCGGCACGGTGTCGTCGAATGCTTCCGCTCAAACGCCGCCGAGTTCGAGCGTCGCGTGGAGCTGTGCACCGCTGTCGACGGGAGCAGATCGAGCCCGCCGGCCTCGCCGCGATTCCCGAGTGACGGCACGATGACCGCCGCATGATCCCCGAACGATCGGACGGCGTGCTGCCGCTCGCGCTCTACGGCGCACTCGGTGACGGGCGCAGCGTCGCGCTGCTCGGCGCCGACGGTGCCGTCGACTGGTGGTGCCTGCCGAGCCTCGACAGCGTTCCCTTTCTCGACCGTCTCGTCGGCGGCCCGGATGGTGGCCGCTTCAGTGTCACGCCGCTGCAGGATTTCGACGTCGAGCGCCGGTATCGCGACGACAGCAACGTGATCGAGCAGGTCTTCACGACGGGCACGGGCCGCGTCCGCATCACCTCGTCGCTGAACAGCGGCATCTCCGGCCGCCTGCCCTGGACGGAGCTCGCCCACCGCATCGAGGGGCTGGACGGCGAGGTCCGTCTCGGGATCGAGCTCCGTCCGGGACGCCGCCAGGGGCGTGCGCGCCCATGGCGCGAGCGGAGCCCGCATGGCGACGTGCTGCATCTCGACGGGCTGATCGTCGCCTTCCGGTGCTCCGGCGACGTTGTGCGAACCGTCGAGGAGGACGATCGCCTGGTCGCGACGCTCGAGACCCGTCCCGGATCACGCAGCCTGCTCGCACTGCTCGCCTCCGACGACGAGCCGCTCATCCTGCCGCGCCTCGAGACGGTCGACGGACGGATCGACCGCTCCGACCAGGCCTGGCGCGAATGGGCGAACAATCTCCGGGTCGGCGGCCCCTACGCAGGCGTGCTTCGCCGGAACGCGCTCGCGCTCAAGCTCCTCCTGTTTTCGCCGACCGGCGCGATCGCCGCCGCGGCGACGAACGGATTGCCGGAGCGGATCGGCGGCGGCAAGAACTACGACTACCGCTACGGCTGGATCCGCGACGTCGCCTACACGATCAAGGCGTTCCTCCGCGTCGGCGCGGTCGAGGAAGCCAAGGCCGCCTTCTCGTGGATGACCGCGACCATCCGACGCCACGACGAGCTCCGGATCATGTACAGCCTGAACGGCGCGGCGGCGCCCGCACCGGAAGAGTTGGACGTGCCCGGCTACCGGAACAGCCACCCGGTGCTCCGCGGCAACCAGGCGCGGGCGCAGCGTCAGCTCGGCGTCTATGGCGACATCCTCGAGACCGCCGCGCTCTTCGTCGCGGAGGGCCACGTGCTCGACCTGGTGACGCGTCGCCTGCTCGGCGATCTCGCCGACCGTTGCGCCGACCAATGGGGCAGCAAGGATTCCGGCATCTGGGAACTCGAGGATCAGCAGCACTACACGATGTCGAAGCTCGGCTGCTGGACCGCGCTCGACCGTGCCGGCCAGCTCGCGGACGCGGGACAGATCGACAGCCGCACGGCACCGCGCTGGCGTCGCGAGCGCGACGCGATCCGGGACTGGGTCGACCAGCACTGCTGGTCGGAGGCGAAGCAGGCCTATACGCTGCACGCCGGCACCGAGAAGCTCGACGCGGCGCTGCTCCTCGCGACGCGGTTCGGCTTCGAGCGTCGCGACCGGCTCGAAGCCACGCGGGAGGCGGTCCGCCTCGAGCTCGGACGCGGTCCGCTGGTCTACCGTTACACGGGCGCGGAGCGCGAGGAGGCGAGTTTCCTCGCCTGCGCGTTCTGGCTCGTCGAGGCATACGCGCTGCTCGGCGATCGGGATCGCGCGAAAGCGTTGCTCGACGATCTGCTCCGAACGACCGGCATCAATCTCGGCCTCCTGAACGAGCAGCAGGACCCGTCCGACGGCGCCATGCTCGGCAACATGCCCCAGGCGCTCAGCCATCTCGCGCTGATCCATGCCGTGCTGTCGCTCGACGACGATACGGGATCCTGATCGCACCGGGCGACGGACGGCAGAACCAGTTCCGATTCGGTAACCGCCGACCGACCGGCGACGATGGGCCCGCCGTGCGTCAGGGCGGCCCCGGGATCTCGCCGGTCCGGCCCGCATCGCCGTCGCGCGACGCGACGTCCCGCATGACGCCGAACAGCAGGTCCTTGAGCGCCGTGCGGGCGCCGACGCCCCCGGCGGCGAAGCGGCCGTAACGTCCCGTCGCGAGGAGATGGCTGAAGCGGCCCAGACGACCCGCACGCGATGGCGCTTCCCAAAGTTCGACACGGCGGTGCTGCGTGACCGCCATCGCCTCGTAGTAGCGGATCGCGCGATCGACACGCATCCGGAGCAGGGGATCGGAGGTCGCAATCGATCTCAGCTGCGCGAGGCGCTCGCTCGTCGCGAGTTCGTCCTTGCGAGCCTCCTTGAGGCTGCTGAGGACGCCACGTCGGCGGATCTCGGCGATCCCGGCGCCGTGATCGCCGCGGCCGGACACCTGCCTGCCGTGCAGCCGGTAACGGACGAGCGGCTCCGCCAGGATCGCGGTCGCGCTGAGCGTAGTCCCGAGGAAGGTCGCCCAATCGTCATGCGGCATGAGGCGACTCGGATCGTGCACGTGACGAGGTCGGGCCGCGGGGGGCAGGAGCACGAAGAGATCGCGTCGCAACGCGATCGAGTGGCCATTATAGTCGCCGAGAGGATGAAGCGTGAGCGGCGGAAAGGTCCCGGCCCGCGAGGGCCCCACCCGCTCGCCGGTGAGCCGGCCGTCGCGAAGCAGCCGCGACGGGTGCACGACGAAGCCGACGTCGGGATCGGCGGCCGCCTCGCGGACCGCCGACAACTTGCCGGCTTCCCACTCGTCATCCTGGTCGGCGAACGCGATCCAGCCATGTCGTGCCTGCAACGCCGCGGAAAGGAAGTTGTCGGCGAAGCCGAGGTTGCGTTCCTGACGGAACAACCGCACCGGGAACGGCGCCGTCGCTCTGAAGCGTTCGATGATCGCGACCGTGGGGTCGGTCGAACAGTCGTCGCTCACCACGAGCTCGTCGGGAAGCAGGAGCTGCGCCGCGACCGTCCGAAGCTGTGCGTCGAGGTAATCCGCACCGTTGAAGGTCGCCATCACGACCGAGACGGAGAACGGCGCAGGCTGGGCGCGTGCCTTCTCGATCCCCACGACGCATTCCCCTCGCGAAGGATGACTTGATTATAACATCGGCTGACGAAGAAGCGGTCGCTTTTTGGCGGCGGGGCGACATCGCATTCGGGTGTGGCGCCGCAGCTCTCCTGAACCGCTTCCCGCAGTGTGAGCCTCGCTGCTCGCCGGCCACGCATTCGAACAAGGGCGGCTGCCGACGCAAGTCGTGCTTGTCGCCTGTCATAACATCCGCTATCGATATCGGTGGAGCCGCCCGCAAGGGCACCAGAGGCGTCGTCCAGGCAATCAGGTCCAGATCCCTGGCGTGCAGACGTCTGCTGGCTCAGTGACGGCACCCTTACCCTGCGATCCATGTCGGAGGCGTCGGTGACGGAAGCTGCGTGCGACTTTGCAGGATCGACCGCTGTCGGGATCATCGGCGGCGGCCCAGCCGGGCTGGCGCCACTGCTTGCGGCTCACCGACAAGGCCTGCTCAAGGACATTTTAGACTGCGGAGTCGTCATCGTCGAACGAGGTGACGCACTCGGCGAGGGCGACCTCGGGCGCTACGCGATCAATTCCGACAGCACCGGGCGGACATTCGTCGATTGTCTCGACGGCCCTTACGACACGCGACTGACCGCGCTGAAGTCGCACCCGCTTGCGATCGAAGTCGCGCGCGCGGGCAACGACGCCGTGCCGCTGCCGTTGGTCGGCCGCTTCATGCGGCTCGTCGGCGAGACGCTCGGCCTGATGGTCGCCGAGCATCCACGCTGCACTGTCTTGATCCGTCACCACGCGTTGGCGGCCTGGCGCACCGCGAGCGGCTGGACCGTCGTGGTGGGCGCCGCCGGTGGCGGACCAAGTCGCGCCATCGCCGTCGGCAACCTCGTGAGCGCGACCGGCGCCACGCAGCCCGTGTCCCGGCTGGCCGACGAGACCGTCGCCGGGATCCCGCTCGCGCGCTTCGGCCGCGAGCGCCTTCTCCAGTCGGGCGAGGTGCTGACGGACGACGGGCTGCGGTCCGTCGCAGCCCGGCTTTCGGGGCTCTCCGACCCGCGGGTCGCGATCGTCGGGGGCTCGACCAGCGCGGTCGCGACAGCGCACGCGCTGCTCCACCGCCTTCCGTCCGTCGCGTTCGGGCCGGGGGGGCTCGCGCTTCTCCATCGCAGGCCCCTCCGCGTCACCTACGAGAGTGCGGAAGCCGCGCGCGCCGAAGGCGACCTCGACTTCACGGACGACGACATCTGCCCCATCACACGTCGCGTCTTCCGTCTCGGCGGCTTCCGCCTCGACAGTCGCGACCTCGTCATGCGGGCGCGTCGGATCGGCGGCAGGCCCGCCGAGCCGAGGCTCGTGCTCCATCAGCTCGGCACGGACGATGTCGGCGCGCAGCGGATCCTGTCGCGCGCGGATCTGCTGATCGCCGCCTTCGGCTATCGGCCGAAGGCAATTCCGGTGTTCGATGAGAACGGCGCGCCGATCGCGCTCCGCTGCGAAACGGGCCCAACCGCGCCCCTTGTCGATGCGCAATGCCGCATCCTCGACCGGGATGCCCGGCCGATTGCGAACCTGTTCGGGATCGGCCTCGCTGCCGGCTTCGTGCCGCAGGGCCGCCTCGGCGGCGAACCCAGCTTCGTCGGCCAGGCCAACGGGCTCTGGCTCTGGCAGAACGACGTCGGCCTGCTGATCGTCGAGGCCGTGCTCGCTTCGACACATCCGGCGCGCCGCCCGGAACAGGATCGACGCGAACCCGTCCGTCCGACGTCCGCGCGTTCAAGACCAGCACCGTCGAGCGTCGCCGCGTGACCACCGTCCCGCTCATACGTCCCGAGCCGCCGCGGCTGAGCGAAGCGATCGACGCGCTCCGCGCCATCGAGGCGCGCGGCATCTACAGCAACTTCGGCCCGGTGAACGCCGCATTCGAGGCCGAAATGGTCGCGAAGCTGTTCGACGGCCGCGGGGCGGCGGTCACGGTCTGCAACGCGACGATCGGCTTGATGCTCGCGATCCGCGCGGCATTGCCCGACGCGCATTCGGGCCGACGTCGTTACGCGCTGATGCCGTCCTTCACCTTCGCCGCCACGGCGCAGGCGGCACTCTGGTGCGGCCTGACGCCGCTCTTCTGCGACATCGATCCGATAACGTGGGCGGCCGATCCCGCCGACGAGGATCGGCTGCTCCGCCGATATCGGAACCGGATCGCGGCGATCGTTCCCTACGCGACGTTCGGCCACGCGATCGATCTCGCGCGTTACGAACGTCTTTCGACGCATCACGGCATTCCGGTGATCGTCGATGCGGCGGCGTCGCTCGGCACGCTTTCGGACGAAGGTTACGGGTTCGGCACCGGGTTCTCCGGCAGCGTCGTCTTCTCCATGCATGCGACGAAGGCGTTCAGCACCGGCGAAGGCGGGGTCGTCTACAGCGGAAACGCCGCGACGGTCGCACGACTTCGCCAGATGGCAAACTTCGGCTTCGGACAACCGCGCCACGCGACGATGATGGGGCTCAACGCGAAGCTCACCGAAATCGGCGCACTGAGCGCGCTTCTCCGCCTCGCCGAGTACCCGGAGATCGTCCGGCGTCGTTCGTCGCTCATGACGCAATACCGCGCCCTGCTGCCCGAACTGACGTTCCAGGCCTGGAGCGGCACCGTCCAGGCGCACCAGTTCGCGCCCGTACTGCTGCCGCGTTCGTGCGTGCCGTTCCGCAGCGTGCTGCAGGCAAGGCTCAAAGCGCGCGGTGTCGAAAGCGGAACCTATTTCAGCCCGCATCTGGCGGAGCAGACGTTCTTCCGATCGTTCGCGACGGCGGGCGCGCTTCCGGTCACCGACGACGTCGCGTCGCGCGCCCTCAGCCTTCCGATCTTCGACAGCATGGAAAGCACGGACGTTGCCGAGGTCGCCGATGCCCTCCGCGACGAACTCGCGCCGTTCCGCACGCCCGACGACGCGGCACCGCGCCCGATCCCGTCCGACCTTCCTCGGCCTCCGGCGACGCCTGACGAGACGATATCGGGGTCACCGCGGCCGTCGCGGATGAACCCCACCGTCTGACGGTCGCGAGGCCGCCGGCGCCTGAGGTCGGCCGCTCCCGGAGATGTGGCCGACGCCGGGCGGGCGAGGCTTGCCATCCGCATTGATCGGCGAGAGACCGGCAGGACGATCTGACGGAGGACCACGCGGATGAACCTCACCTTCTACGCCCATGCGAGCTTTCGGCTCGAAACGCCGGACCTCGCCGTGATCACCGACCCTTACACGCCCGGCCGCTCCGGTTTCGATCCGATCGAGGAGACCGCCGACCTCGTCATCATGAGTTCGGCGACGGACGACTTCCATTCCGACCCGACCCACGTCCGCGGCGATCCGCGTGTCGTGAACGCGCTGCTCGACGTGCCGCCGGAAGGCCTCGAGGTGCGCGGCGTGCCGATCCGCGCCTTTCCGACGAGCGAGAGCCTCGACTTCGACTACGGTCGAGACCCCGACGCCAACGCCATGTACCTCTTCACGGTGGGCGGCGTCCGCGTCCTCCACATGGGTGATATCGGCGTGTCGGTCGCGCCGGACGTCCTGTCTGAGCTTGCTGGTCGGGTGGATGTTCTCCTGGCGCTCGCGGGGGCACACGCGACGATCGGGCTCGACGACCTCGACCGCGCCATCGAGGCGATCGATCCCCGGATCGTCATCCCGATGCATTACTGGCACGAGCGCGGCGTCCTCCCGATCGAGCCGGTCGGCGTCTTCCTCGGCCGGCAAGCGGCGGACACCATCGATCGTCACGCCGGCTCCTCGATCACGGTCGACCCGGACAACCTCCCCGCATCGCGTCGGATCGTCGTCCTCGAACAGGCGCGCTGAGCCGCACGGCGCCGGACACTGGCCTCTTGAAAAAATTCTATTCGATCAGAGGGAGAACGCCGGCTCGCGCGCGGGCAACTTCGACGGGCGCTGTCGCTTGCTGCCGCGTTCCGCCGCACCCCTGCGGCGGCCAAGAGGAAGCCAAGACATGCCGCAGTTCGACGCGACCATCAAACACATCAAGGAAGGCGTGAAGAGCTTCACCGTCTCCGCCGCTGTGAAGAACATCGAGGGCTGGGAAGCGACGCTCGAGAAGGTCGAGGCTCCGGGCGCGAAGGGCATCATCCGCGATCTTGAGAGCCTGAAGAAGCATCTTCACGCGGACAAGATCGACGGTGAAGCCGTCCACAAGCTCGTCGCCAAGCTCGGCAAGGAGACGCTCACCATCGCCGGCAAGTCCGACAGCAAGAACGCCGCCAAAATCAAGGCGCTTGGCGAGGCGCTGACCGAGGCGGCCGATCACGAAGAGACGGCGAAAAGCGCCTGATCCAACGGCCGGGGCGCGATGCCCCGGCCGCCCATCACGGTCAGTGTCCGGACGCAAGCGAGACCTTCTCGTTTGCCCCTGAGCTTGGTGGTGCACCAGTCACTTTGGCCTTCACGTATCCGTAGGCGTGCACCCAAGCCGAATTCGGCGCATCCCAGTACTCCGCCTGTGCGACGTCGACGCGAAGGATCGCCGTGTCGGCGTCGTCCTTTCCCTTCGGGAACCAGGTCGTGAGAATGTCCGACCAGTGCGAGTCGATCACCGCCTGGTCGCGCACCAGCACGGCACGGCCGGAGAGCGACACGTAGTTCTGATCGCCGGGATCGGCATAGGTGACGCCGACCCGACCATCGCCCTCGATCTCGTCGACCTTATGGGCGCTCGCGTGCGTGAAAAACCAGAGCGTCCCATCGAACTCCTTCTGGCTCGCCGCCATCGGACGTGCCCTGAGCAGTCCGCCGTCCTCCGTCGTGAGCATCGCGATGCGGACGGACTTCATCATGCTCCAAAGCTTCTCGTTCTGATCCTGATCCATGGTCCATTCCTTCTCGACTGGCGCTTCAGCCAACGACGGCACCGAAGGTTCCCGCTCGAAACAGCCGCGCGCCGCTCACCAGGTCGCTGCGGAGTTCCGGTGGCCGGCCACGATGCCGGACAGGCTCGGCTCGACCACGTGGGGCGGGTCGGCTTCGAGGAGCACGCGGCCGGTTTCGGTCGCCTGATCGACGCCGGACGATGGTCGCCGATCTCGGCTGCATCGCATTCTACTGATCGAAGTCACAGATCCTCGGCCGTCTCCCGACGAGCCGGCCGTGCAGCGATCGTGTTTTTCCTTGACCAGTTCGCTTTTACTGAGCCCTCGCGCGGTCGCCGGGCGCATTATGATCCATGGTACTCCAACCGGCACAGGCTGCGGCGACCCGCTGGACACAAGCGGCCGCGCTGCGCGCGCTCCTACGTCTGCTCAGGCTTGCCGGGCCGCGCCTGTCGTCGTCGGTCGGAGGCGCGGTCGCACGGAACGTCGGGCCGCGTCTCGCGGCGTCCCGGATTGCCGATCGGAACCTCCGGCAGAACCTTCCCGATCTCGACGACGCCAGACGCGCGACCGTGATCAGGGCGGTGTGGGACAACCTTGGGCGCACCGCGACCGAGCTGCCCCATCTCGGCCGCTACCAACGCACCGGCCGCGGCCGTGGCTGGGAGATCGAAGGCGAGGAACACGTGGATGCGCTGCGACGAAGCGGCCGTCCGGCATTGTTCTTCTCCGGACACATCGGCAACTGGGAACTGATCCTCCCGATCGCCGCCGCCCTCGGCCTCCCCGTGTCCGGCTTCTACCGGGCGGCATCGAACCCGCGGATCGACGGCATCGTCCAGGCGGAACGCCGGCGCGGCGCCGGTCCGGACACGCAGATGTTCGCCAAGGGCGCAGGCGGCGCCCGCGAAGCCCTTCGCCACCTCGCAGGCGGCGGGTCGCTCGGTCTGCTCGTCGACCAGAAGATGAACGACGGCATTTCCGTGCCCTTCTTCGGACGCCCGGCGATGACCGCGCCGGCGCTCGCCCATCTGGCGCTCCGGTTCCGCACGCCCGTCGTCCCGGTCCACGTCGTGCGTCTCGGCGCCGAACGCTTCCGGATGGTCTGCGAGCCGCCTCTGGCCCTGGCACCGCCCACCGGCGATCGCGCGGCGGACATCCAGGCGATCTCGCTCCTGGTAAACCTGACGCTGGAACGGTGGATCCGGGCCGAACCCGGCAGCTGGCTCTGGTTGCATCGCCGCTGGCCGAAGCGCAGCCCGTCGTCCTGACGCGGGACGCTGGCGAGGTCCTTGCTTCGTTCGCCGCGCATGGAAGCGGGATCTCGTCACCACACGGCCGGCCGCATCACGACACTGCTGATCGCGGCCGCCTCGATCGGCAACGCGCTCGAGTTCTACGATTTCGTCATCTTCGGCTTCTTCGCGATCCCGATCGGCCAGACGTTCTTCCCGGGACATGACGCCGTCACGCGCCTCCTGCTGACGTTCGGCACGTTCGGCGTTTCCTTCTTCGCTCGCCCGATCGGTGCCCTCGTGCTCGGTGCCTATGCCGACCGCCAGGGCCGCGTGCGCTGCATGACGGCGGCGGTCGCCCTGATGACGATCGCCGGCGCCGTGATCGCGCTGCTTCCCGGACGCAACGCGATCGGGATCGCGGCCCCGATCGGGATCCTCGTTTCGCGCCTCGTGCAGGGCTTCGCGCTCGGGGGCGAGTTCGGCGCCTCGACGGCGCTGATGATCGAGCACGCGGAGAACGCCGAAACGCTGGGCGCCAGCTGGCAGGGCACGAGCCAGACCCTCGCCGCCGCGTGCGCGTCCGGCGTGGCCTGGCTGCTGACCGCGCATCCGGCGATCGCACCCGTCGGGATCGCGCCGTTCCGTCTCGCCTTCGGCCTCGGCGTCGCCGCCGGGCCGGTTGCGCTGCTGCTCCGTCGCACGCTGGAAGAAGCGCCGGGTTTCGGCGCCGCACGCGACGGGCGGCCTTCCGCGTCCGTCCTGCCCGACCGCGAGACGCTCGGCGGCATCGCGATCGCCGCCGGCCTCGTCGCGATCGGCACGGCGCAGACCTACCTCGTCATCTACCTCCCGAGCTACGCCGCGACCGAACTCCACCTCCGTCTCTCCTCGGCGCTCGGCGCGGTGTTCCTGCTCTACCTGGCGACGCTGGCGCTGACGCCGGTGCGGCTCTTCTTTGCGCGGCGCTTCGACCGTTCGCGCCGGTCGGGTCCGATGATCCTGTCCTGCATCCTGACGCTGGCCGTCGGCTACCCGACCTTCGTCCTGCTCGGGCTCTGGCCGGGACGGGTGATGCTCTTCGCGATCCCGCTCGCGCTCGTCCTGCTCGGGCTGCCCTACAACGCGCCGCTTGCCGGCGTGATGGGCCTGGTGTTCCCGGTCCGCCGACGCGGGGTCGGGCTGTCGGTCGGCTACGCGCTCGGCATCATGCTGTTCGGCGGCACGGCGCCGTTCGTCAACACGTGGCTGATCCTGCGCACCGGCGATCCGCGGAGCCCCGGCCTCTATCTCGCGCTGACCGCCGCCATCTCGACGATCGCCCTCCTGCTCGCCCGCCCCCGGCTCCGGAACGGTCCCGCCGCGATGCCGACGCGACCCTGAGGCGGTCCGCGTCGCACCCGCAGGTCACGGCGCGAGAAGCCAGTCGCGAAACAGCGCCATCGCCCGGGTCGGCTCCCGCGACTTCAGCCGGGTCAACCAGTAGCAGCCCACATCCGCCTCGATCGCGAACGGCCGTACCAGGGCAGCGCTGTCGATCTCGCGCCGGAACAGCGACGGCGGAGCGAGCGCCACGCCCTCGCCCCGCAACGCCGCCTGCACCATGATGAGCGAGCTGTCGAACAGCGGCCCGCGCGGCTGGACCCCCTCGACGCCGGCTAGGCGGAACCATCCCGCCCAGTCCTGCGGCCGGTAAGACCGCAGCAGCGTCGCGTGGGCGAGATCGCGCGGCTCGCGCAGAGTGACCGCCATCGCACGCGTGCAGAGCGGCGCGAGCGGCGCCTCCGCGATCGGCACGGCCTCGAGGCCGTGCCACGCGCCGTCCCCGAACCGTATGGCGTAGTCGAGGCCTTCGCCGACCAGATCGACCTTGTTGTTGTTCGTGAGCAGGCGGAGGTCGATCAGCGGGTGCGCGAGTCGGAACGAGGGCAGCCGTTCCAGCAGCGCGCCGACGACGAACGTGCCGACGGCGCCGACCGTGAGCACTTCCTTGAGGCCGCCGGCGCGGAACTGGTCGATCAGGCGATCGATCGCGCCGAACGCCTCCATCAGGGTGGGGGCAAGGGCCGCCCCTTCCTCGGTCAGCACTAGGCCGCGGCTGGAACGACGGAACAGCGCGACGCCGAGACGCGCCTCGAGGCCGCGGATCTGGTGGCTCACGGCCGCCTGCGTCACGCAGAGCTCGATCGCGGCGCGCGTGAACGAGAGGTGCCGCGCGGCGGACGCGAAGACGCGAAGCGCGCCTGTCGGAACGGCGGCGCTCATGAGGATTCCTTTCGGCTCCCGACAGTTCTTGTCGCTTGGTCGGGACAAGGAGCGTCCGCGATCCTCAGCCGTCAACAGAATGGCTCATGGATCGAGAGACGATGACCGATGTCCTGACCCGACGCATCCTCGCCCGGCGCATCCTGGCCGCCGGTGCCGCGACCGCGGTCGCGATCCCGACAGAGCAACCAGCGCGCGCCGTGACCGTCGACGCCATCGAGGCGATCGAACGCGACAACGGCGGCCGGCTCGGCGTCTTCGCGCTCGACACCGGATCGGGGCGCGTCCTTGCCCATCGCGCGGACGAGCGTTTCCTGATGGAGAGCACGTTCAAGCTTCCGCTCGCCGCCGCGGTCCTGCATCGCTTCGAGCAGGGACGCGACCGACCCGATGCGCTGGTGCGCTACGGCACCGCGGATCTCGTCGAACATTCCCCGGTGACGCGCGCCCATGTCGCCTCCGGTGCGCTGCCGGTCGAGGTGCTCTGCGCGGCCACCATGCTCGAAAGCGACAACGCGGCGGCGAACCTCCTTCTCAGGCGGATCGGCGGACCGGCGGCGCTGACCGCCGCGGTGCGGGGGCTCGGCGACGGCACGACGCGCTTCGACCGCTACGAGCCGGTCGACGGATGGTCCGGTCTCGAGGACACGACGTCGCCGCATGCGATCGTCGGGACGACGGGCAAGATCCTGCTTGGACCGGTGCTCGCCCCCGGCTCGCGTGCGCGTCTTGTCTCCTGGATGGAGGAGTACGCGTTTGGGCGCTCGCGGCTCCGCGGGTTGGTGCCGCCGTCCTGGCGCGCCGGCGACCGCACCGGAACCGGCGGCGGGGCCTGCAACGACATCGCGATCCTCTGGCCGCCGGGACGCGCGCCGATCCTGGTCGCCGCCTTCGCCGACCTGCGCCACGCCGACGAGGACCGCGGCGACGCGATGCTGCGGGCGGCGGGCGCGGCCGTCGTGACCTGGGCGGGATAGAGCGTCCGACCGGTCGGGTCCGCGACGGCCGGAGGCCGGTCGGACAAGGGTGTCGACCTTCTCTTGGGCGGCTTGGTCGGGGCGGTCGCAGCCGAGATCATCGCGAACCTGCCGCCGGTGAGCGCGATCACGATCACGACGGAGGCGTAGAGTCCGACCTTCGGATCGACGCCGGCCACCACCGAGAAGCCGAAAGGGCCTCGAGATGCGGACTGCGAAGCCAGTCGTACGGAACGCTTCGGTTCAACGTCGTGGGAGGGATCCGCAACGGACCGGCGTCGCGCGCGCGTGGACGGCCATGCGTTGTCCGGCGGATTGACGACCGGCAGAGCCACCCGGGGCTTCGCGGCGCTCCGGGAGAGAATGGGAGGGAGCTCAGGACGGTTTCGGCTGCGCCGCAACAATGCCCGCGGAGGCAGGTTGACGACGCGAGGCGTCGGGGTCTGTCTGGCGCCGGGCGCCGGGGGCGCCCAACTGAGGGGCCGGACCTCGGAAGGATAGATCATGGCTCGAGCCGCCCTCGTCGCAGGCGTCACCGGCATCGTCGGCAACAACCTCGCGCGTCAGCTCGTCGGGCAGGGCTGGTCGGTTTCGGGACTCGCGCGGCGGCCACAGAGCGAGATCGAGGGCCTGAACGCGGTCGCGGCCGACCTGCTCGACCCGGCATCACTCCAGGCAGCGCTCGAGGGGGCGTCGCCGAGCCATGTCTTCATCACGACCTGGCTGCGCCAGCCGACCGAGAAGGAGAACATCCGGATCAATGCCGCCATGGTGCGGAACCTGCTGGCGGCGCTCCGTCCGGCCGGATCGGTGCGGCACGTCGCCCTGGTCACGGGGCTCAAGCACTACCTTGGCCCGTTCGAGGCCTACGGGAAGGGCGAGCTTCCCGCGACGCCGTTCCGCGAGGAGCAGGGACGGCTTCCGGTCGAGAACTTCTACTACGCGCAGGAAGACGAGGTCTTCGCGGCGGCGGCCGCGGACGGGTTCGGCTGGAGCGTGCACCGGCCGCACACGATCATCGGCTACGCGATTGGCAACGCCATGAACATGGGCGTGACGCTGGCCGCCTTCGCGACGATCTGCCGCGAAACCGGCCGGCCGTTCCGCTTTCCAGGATCCGCCGCGCAGTGGAACGGGCTCACCGACGTCACCGATGCGCGGCTTCTCGCGCGCCACCTCGAATGGGCGTCGACCAACGAGGCCGCCCGGAACGAGGCGTTCAACGTCGTCAACGGCGACGTCTTCCGCTGGAAGTGGATGTGGGAGCGGATCGCCCACGCGTTCGGGATCGCGGCCGTGCCGTTCTCGGGCGAGGTCGAGGCGCTCGAACGGCAGCTCGCCGACGCGGCACCGATCTGGGCGGACATCGCCCGCCGGCACGGGCTTGCCGAGCCCGATCTCGGTCGGCTCGCGTCGGCCTGGCACACGGATGCCGATCTCGGCCGGCCGTTCGAGGTCGTGACCGACATGGGCAAGAGCCGCGCGCTCGGCTTCGGCGACTACCAGTCTTCCGAGCGGAGCTTCCTCGACCTGTTCGCGACGCTTCGCGCGGGCCGGTTCATTCCCTGAGCGCCCGCCATTTCGCTGTCATGAAACCGATCCAACGGCCCCTGGTCACCGCCGCCGTCATGGCGGCGATGTTCGTCATCGCCATCGAGGCGACCATCGTCGCCACCGCCATGCCGCAGATCGCGGCCAGCCTCGGCGACCTGCATCTCTACGCGTGGGTGTTTTCGTCCTTCCTGCTGACGCAGACCGCGACCACGGTGATCTTCGGCAAGCTCGCCGACGTCTACGGAAGGCGTCCGATCCTGCTCGCGGGACTCGCGGTGTTCACGGTTGGCTCGCTCCTCTGCGGCACGGCGCATTCGATGGCGGCGCTGATCGTGTGGCGACTGGTCCAGGGCGTTGGTGCCGGTGCGATCCAGCCGGTCGCGATGACCGTGGTCGGCGACCTCTACCCGGCCGAGGAACGCGGCCGGGTGCAGGGCTGGCTCGCGTCGATCTGGGGAATCTCGTCGGTGCTGGGACCGCTCGCCGGGGCGCTGATCGTGTCGCGGCTGAGCTGGGCCTGGATCTTCTGGATCAACGTGCCGGTCTGCCTCCTCGCGGCCGCGGGCTTCGTGTTGTTCCTGCACGAGAACGTCCGCGTCGGCCGCCCCTCGATCGACGTCGCCGGCGCGGGACTCTTCGCGCTCGCCATCGCGTCGCTGATGACGGCGCTCACCGAAGCCGGTGCCGCGGGAGGACACGCGGTCGTCTCGGCGTCCGTCGTGCTCTTCGTCGCGACCGCGGCGCTGTTCGCACTTCGCGAGCGTTCTGCGCCCGACCCGATGATCGACATCCGGCTCTGGGGCCGTCGGCTGCTCGCAACCGTCAATCTGGCGACGCTCTCGAGCGGCATGGCGATCATCGGTCTCAGCACCTTCCTGCCGATGTACGTCCAGGCCGTGCTCGGCCGCTCGCCGCTGCTGGCCGGCTTCACGCTGACCGCGATGGTGCTCGGCTGGCCGGTGGGCGCGACGGCCGCCGCGCGCAACTTTCACCGGGTCGGCCTGCGGCCGACGCTGCTGTTCGGCGCGGCCCTGCTGCCCGCAGGCGCAGCTTGCTTCCTGCTCCTCCGCCCGTCCGGCTCGCCGCTGGTCGCCGGCGCGGGCTCGCTCGTGATGGGGCTCGGCATGGGGTTCCTCAGCACGGCCGCGATTGTGATGGTGCAGGACAGCGTCGGCTGGGCGGAACGCGGCGCCGCGACGGCGTCGAACCTGTTCGCCCGCAATCTAGGCAGCACGCTCGGCGCGGTGTCGTTGGGCGCGCTCCTGGACGCGGACCTGTCGCGCGGCGGTGCGGGCGGCGCGACGTTCGACCGGGTGCGCCGGCTGCTCGACGGCGGAACATCTGTTGCGGACGGGCCGACAAAACACCTGCTCGCGCACGCGCTGCACGCGACCTTCGCCGGGGTGTTCGGGCTCGCGGCGATCACGCTGGCGCTGGCGCTCGCAGTGCCCGCGGTCGCGTTCGGAACGCGCCGGCCGGCGGTGGTGGTCGGGGAGGGTTGAGCGCGGCTGCACTTGGTCGGGACGACGGGGCGCTGCCCCGAACCCCGCCAGGCGCTGGGCGCCTGGACCCCGATCGTCAGAAGGGGGTCTGGGCGCCTAGCGCCCAGCGGAGTTTGAGGCGGAGCCTCAAGGCTCTTCGCCCCATCCACAGCGTCATCCGGGACCGCTCGCGACGCGCCTTTTCCGCGACCGAGAGATGATCGGCGTCGGTCTCGGGCGCGAGCAGTTGCGCATGGCGGCGGCGTCCTCGCAGCTGTCGGCGGCGACCGCGGAGGCGGGTGCGAAATCGCGAGCGGCAGGACGAGAACGGGAAGGAAGCGCGGGTCTTCATGGTGTCCCCGGGCGGCCGCGGGCGAGCGCGAGCAGGATCAGGATCGCGGGCAGCGAGGCCGCCATCGCGAGGATAAAATAGGCGGTCCAGCCGAGCGAGGCGGCGAGCACGCCGGACACGCCGGCGAGGCTTCGCCAGGCGAGCGGCGCGAGCGAGGAAAGCAGCGCATATTGGGTCGCCGTGTAGGCCGCGGAGCAGAGACCCGAGAGGTAGGCGAGGAAGGCGGCGCTCGCCAGGCCCTCGGCAGCGGCTTCGAGCGTCACCTTCGCAATCAGCACGTCCCGCGCCGCCCCGGTTCGGGCCAGCACGAGGTAGAGCGCGAGCGACAGCATCTGGACGAGCGCGGTCAGCAGTAGGGCACGTGCGGCGCCGGAGCGACGCACTAGCAGGCCGCCCAGGCCGACGCCGATCGCGCCGCCGGCCAAAGCGGGGATGCTGCTGCTGACGACGATCGCCGCGCGGTCGAAGCCGAGCGACCGGTAGAACGGCGCCGCCATCGTGTCGGCGAGCGAGGTACCGAGCTGGAACAGGAGCACGAGCGCGAGCAGAAGCGGCGCGCCGGGCCGACGGAGCAGATCCGCGAAGGGTGCGATCACCGCCTCGCGGAGCCCCGGAGCGACCCCGCTGCCGGAGGCGGGCGGCGTTGAAGCGAGCAGGGTCGGCGCGAGGCCGAACAGCGCGAGCGCCGCCATCAGCCCGTAGGCGCCAGACCAGCCGAGCGGGGTCGCAAGCCAGATCGCGCCGGACTGCGAGACCAGGATCGCGATCCGGTAACCCCAGACGTAGAAGGCGAGCGCCTCGCCCTGGCGCTCGGGCTCGTAGGTCTCGATCCGCCAGGCGTCGATCAGGATGTCCTGGCTCGCGGACAGGAACGCGACGGCGACTGCCAGTGCCGCGAGGCGGCCGAGATCGTGCGGCGGGTCCGACAGGCCGAGCAGCAGGATTGCGAATGCCAGCAGGGGCTGGACGATCGCGAGCCAACCCCGACGCCGGCCGAGACGCGTTCCGATTGGACCCGGCCGGACGCGATCGAAGACCGGCGCCCAGAGAAACTTCAGCACGTAGGGCAGGCCGATCAGGGCCGTGGCGCCGATCGCGCGAAGCGAGACGTGGCTCTCGGAGAGCCATTGCTGCAGCGTGAAGTTGGTGAGGAAGAGCGGCAGGCCCGACGCGAAGCCGAACGGGAGCATCAGCGCGAGCGGCGCCCGACGTCCGCCGTCGCTCACGGGGCGAATGTCGGCGACGCGACCCCGAACGCGACCGGCGTCAGCCCGCGGACGGTTTTGCCGCGGCGCGGTGGTGCGTCACGCGAGGCGAACGGCGCTTGTGCGACGTGCCTGTCGTCATGTGCGAGACGGTCGTCGCGGCCGGTCCGCCCTCGGTCGGCGCGGCGATCCGCGCCATTGCCGGGGCCGCTCCGAAGGAAAGCGCGCACAGCGCGGACACGGCGACGAAACGGCGTCGGTCTCGGTTCATCGGCAACTCCGGCAGCAGGTCGTGGCGGCGACCGCCACCGTCGCCGCCGCAAGGGCGTCGCGCAAGCCCTGCCGGCGCCTTCAGGCGACTTCCGCCTCAGCCTTCCGGTCGGCGCGCTTCCGCGCGTGCGGATCAAGGTGAAGCTTCCGGATCCGGATCGCCGACGGGGTCACCTCAACCAGCTCGTCGTCCTCGATGTAGGCGATGGCCTGCTCGAGCGACATGCGACGGGGCGGCGTCAGCAGCAGCGCCTCGTCCTTGCCGGCGGCGCGGATGTTGGTGAGCTTCTTTTCCTTGATCGGGTTGACCTCGAGGTCGTTAGCACGCGAATGCTCGCCGAGGATCATCCCGACATAGACCTTCTCGCCGGGATCGACGAACAGCACGCCGCGATCCTGCAGCGAGAACAGGGCGTACTGGACCGCCTCCCCGTTCTCGGACGAGATCAGCGATCCGTTGCGGCGGCCTTCGATCGGACCGGCCCAGGGCTGATAGCCGGCGAACAGCCGGTTCATGATGCCGGAGCCGCGGGTATCGGTCAGGAACTCGCCGTGGTAGCCGATCAGCCCGCGGCTCGGGATGATGAAGGTGAGACGGACCTTGCCGCCGCCTGACGGGCGCATGTCCTGCATCTGGCCCTTGCGGAGGCTCATCTTCTCGACGACCACGCCCGAGAACGGCTCGTCGACGTCGACAAGCACTTCCTCGAACGGCTCTTCGCGCTCGCCGGTCTCCTCGTTCTTGCGCGTGAGCACGCGCGGGCGCCCGATCGCAACCTCGAAGCTCTCGCGGCGCATCGTCTCGATCAGCACGCCGAGCTGGAGCTCGCCGCGGCCGGCGACCTCGAACGTGTCGCTTTCCGGGCTGTCCGACACGCGGATCGCGACGTTGCCTTCGGTCTCGCGATAGAGCCGGTCGCGGATCTGGCGCGATGTGACCTTCTTGCCTTCGCGGCCGCCGAGCGGCCCGTCGTTAATGCGGAAGGTCATCGCGAGCGTCGGCGGGTCGACCGGCGTCGCATGCAGCGGCGCGGTGAGCTCGGGTGCGCCGATGCTGTCCGGGATCGTCGCCTCGGTCAGTCCGGCGACGGCGATGATGTCGCCCGCCTCAACCTCGTCGACCGTCACCCGGTCGAGGCCCCGGAAGCCCATCAGCTTCGTCAGCCGCCCCTGCTCGACGACCGAACCATCCTGACGCAGCACGCGGACCGGCATGTTGAGCTTGGCCCGACCCTGCTCCACGCGGCCCGTGAGGACGCGGCCAAGAAAGTTGTCGTAGTCGAGAATGGAGGCGACCATCGCGAAGGGCGCGTCGGGATCGACGTTCGGCGCGGGCACGTGCCGGAGGATGAGGTCGAACATGGGCGCGAGATCCTTGCGGGCGCCTTCGAGCTGCTCGTCTGCCCAGCCCTGCCGGCCCGACGCGTAAAGCATCGGGAAGTCGAGCTGCTCGTCGGTCGCGCCGAGGGCGGCGAAGAGGTCGAACACCTCGGTGTGAACTTCGTCCGGCCGCGCGTCGCCGCGATCGACCTTGTTCACCACCACGATCGGGCGGATCCCCTGCGCGAGCGCCTTGCCGACCACGAACTTGGTCTGCGGCAGCACGCCTTCGGCGGCATCGACCAGCACGACCGCGCCGTCGACCATGTTCAGGATCCGCTCGACCTCGCCGCCGAAATCGGCGTGGCCCGGCGTATCGATGATGTTGAGCCGCGTATCGTTCCAGACGACCGACGTGCACTTGGCGAGGATGGTGATGCCGCGCTCGCGCTCGAGATCGTTGCGGTCCATCGCGCGCTCGGCGACCTGCTGGTTGTCACGGAAGGAGCCGGACTGCCGCAGGAGCTGGTCGACGAGCGTCGTCTTGCCGTGATCGACATGCGCGATGATCGCGATGTTGCGGATGTTCATCGTGTGCTTTCGTTCGGATCGCTTGGGATTTGGCGCCTAGATAGGGACGACGACCCCGATATGCGAGCACGAAAGGCCGAAGGGTCCGGACGGCGGCCGCCCGATCAGAGGCGGAGGGCGCGGAACGCGTCCGATGCGGGGTCGGGCCGGGCGCCGATCCGCTCGATGACCCGGGCGGCGGCGGCGGCGCCGAGGCGACCGGCTTCGTCCAGCCCGCGATCCTTCACGAACGCCGCGAGGAACCCTGCGGCAAAGGCGTCGCCCGCGCCCGTGGTGTCCCGCACCACCGTCGGCGCCGCCGCGATCCGATGGCGCACATCGCCCGACGCGATCACGCTGCCGTCCGCTCCGCGCGTCGCGACCACGATCCGGACCTCGCGGGCGAGCGCGTCGATCGCATCGGCGAAGCCGAGGCCGGTCAGCGCCTCGATCTCGGCTTGGTTGGCGAAGACGATGTCGGCGTGGTCGCGCGCGAAGGCAGCGAAGCTGTCCCGGTGACGCGCGACGCAGAACGGGTCGGACAGCGAGATCGCGACCTGCCGTCCGCTTTCGCGCGCGATCCGGGCCGCCTCGCGGAACGCGTCCTGTGCGGCCGGCGGGTCGAACAGGTAACCTTCGAGGTAGAGGACGGCCGCGCTCGCGATCACCGTGGGGTCGAGATCGGTCGGGCCGAAACCATTGGCGGCGCCGAGAAACGTGCTCATCGTGCGCTGGCCGTCCGGCGTGACCGCGATCAGGCAGCGCCCGCTCGCGATGTCGCCCGCGACCGCCCGGCTTGGGAAGCGCACGCCGGTCGCCTCGAGATCGAGGCGGAAGGCCTCGCCGAGCGCATCGGCCGCGACCGTGCCGAGATAGGCGACGCGCGCGCCGAGGAGGGACGCGACGACGCAGCTGTTGGCGACCGAGCCGCCGCTCCGCCGGACGATCCCGGCAGGCGCGCCGGCCGCCAGCGCTTGGGTCAGCGACGCCGCACGCGCCGCGTCGATCAGGGTCATCGTGCCGCGCGCGAGCCGGTTACGTTCGAGGAACGCATCGTCCGTTTCGCCGAGCACGTCGACGATCGCGTTGCCGATACCCACGATGTCGATCGATGCGGCCATGATCCGTCCCCGCGAATGCGCGACCGCCGCCTAGCATCCGCCGGCGCGTCGAGCCAGGGCACCCGTCACGCATTCGCTTCGCTCGCGAATGAATTTACGCAGGCGGAACCTTGCTTGTTCACGCCTTGGCGAGCGTGTAAGCCGGATTCCTCGCTCGACCGACAAGGGGTCTGGTCCGCGTGATCAGGGCTCCGGCCGACGGGCATGAAGTCTCGCGCGAAAAAGGGGGATCCTTGTTCAAACGACGCCGGCAAGACGACACGCCCGAGAAT
>CAXUBA010000031.1:0-4000 GCA_964249205.1 uncultured Acetobacteraceae bacterium
GGTCCAGGCGCCCAGCGCCTGGTGGGGTGCGGGGTGAAACCTCGCGTTCCGCCAAGTCGCCTCAATCGCGGGCCAGACGACGGCGGACGCGTCGGCCAAGGCTGCCACCGGTCGCGGGGCGCGCGACCGCCGCCTTGTCGGCGGCGGCGAGCTGGGCGACGAGGCGGCTCGCGATCAGGCCGCGATGGCCGCCCTGCCAATGATCCGCGGCGTCGGGTGCGGGCCCCCCGTCGAGCAGCGGCTCGTAGGTCGCCCGCAGCGCCAGCAGCGTTTCCTCGATCTCGACGCCGCCCGGCCAGGCGAGGCCGCTGTCGCGGAGCATCGCGCCGAGGCGGTCGAGCTCGGCGCGCGACAGGCGATCGTCGCCCTCGTAGCCGGTCGGCCGGACCGACAGCGCGCGGCACATCTCGACGATCACGCCGCGGGTCATGGTGAAGGTCATGCGCGCCTGCAGCGGCGCGATGCCGTCGATGCCGACCAGGATCAGGGCGCACACGTCCATCACCGCGGTCATCGCCGCGAGCCACGACTGGTCGTCGTGCTGCGACCGATAGAAGACGAGCATGGGATACGAGAGATGGCTTTCGAGCAGCTCCGCGCCCCAGGTTTCCCATTGCCGGAGCAGGACGTCGAGCGTCGCGAGGCCGCCGAGCTCGGCGTGAAGCGCCAGCATGGTCGCGGCGGTCGGCGGGGAGCCGGCACGCGCGTCGAGCTGGATCACGTGCGCCTCGCGGCGGGCGAACAGCTGGTAGAGGACGGGCAGGTAGCCGATGACGACCGCGATGAAGCCGAGCCCGGTGCCGGATTCGACGACGGCGAGGGCACGCGCCGGCACCGTGTGCGGCACCACGTCACCGTAGCCGAGCGTGAAGAACGTGGCGCCGCTCATGTAGAGCTGGTCGGTGAACGACGACACCGGGCGCGGCCGGCCCTGCAGCGCCCATTCGAGCGCGCCGAACCCCAGGATGAGCAGCATCGCCCAGAGGGCGAACAGGACCATCATCGACAGCGGACCGAACACGCCGAGCAGGCGGATGCGCCGCTCGCCCGCGGGCAGGACGTCCGCGAGCCGCTTCCACCCCGCCCAGGCCGCCCGGAAATAGATCCGGGCGAGGCGGATGCGGCGATCGACCCGGCGCGGCAGCAGCATGACCTCGAACGCGTCCTGCAGCACGCAGGCAAGGAGTGCGAGGGCGAGCAGGATCACGACGAACGGCGGCACGGGACCTCGAAGGCCGGAAGGCGCCAGGAGTGACGATGCGGGGCGATGGTCAGGGCGACGCGGTCTCGGCGGTGGATGCCGGTTCCTCCTCGGCGAGCACGCGCGCCGTCGCGGGCGCGCCGAGCTGCCACGGCACGACCAGAACGGACACCAACGGTCCGCCATGGCGCAGGATGCGCGTGCGCAGACGTTTGGCGCGTCCGGTGTGGAGCGCCGCCTCCCACCAGCGTCCGCCGGCGAGCTCGCTCAGGATCACGACGACCGGGCGGTTTCCGGCCTGGCGGGCCGTGATCTCGCGGAGCACGGGCGCGAGCACGCTCCGGAAGGGCGACGGCTCGATCCGGAGCGTCGGGGCGGCGCGGCCGGCTTCGGTCGCCGGACGCTCGACGTAGCGGGCCCAATCGGCGCGGAGGTCGGTCTCGTCCTGTTCCGCCGCCGGTCCTTCGAGATCGGTGAGATGGAGCGCGACCACGTCGGGCGAGATCCGGATCGCGGTCTGGAGCGCGCGCATCGCCCGACGGTCCCAGCGCTCGAGCGGCACGATCACGACGGGCGCCTCGCCGTCGCGCGCGTCCATCGCGCGGTGGCTGCCGTCCAGCACCTGCCGGTCGAGATCCCGGTAGTAGCGGCCGATCGTGTGCAGGAGCACCAAGGTCAGCGGGATGACGATGAGGGTGAGCCAGGCGCCGTCGGCGAACTTCGCGAGGAGGATGACCGCGAGCGCGGTGCCGGTCGCGACGGCGCCGACGCCGTTGACGAGAAGGCGGGCGCGGTCGGCGACGCCGCGTCCGGCGCCGAGCCAGTGCGCGGCCATGCCGGCCTGGCTGAGCGTGAAGGACAGGAAGGCGCCGACCGCGAACAGCGGGATCAGCCGGTCGGTGATCCCGTCGAACGCGGCGAGCAGCAGCGCGGCGCCGACCGCAAGGAACAGGATGCCGGCGGTGTAGACGAGGCGGCGGCCCGGCACAGCGAACGTCTTCGGCAGGCAACCGTCGGACGCGACCTGGCGGCAAACGCGGGGAAATCCGACGAAGCTCGTGTTGGCGGACAGGCACAGCACCGACAGCACGCTGCCGATCGTCACGAAGTAGAGCGGTCCCCGCCCCGCGACCGCGGCGACGAGCTGCGAGATCACGCTCTGGTAGCCGCGGGCCGACTGGTCCATCGCCGCGATGCCGTAGCCGTGCGCGAGATAGGCGATGCCGAGCAGAAGCAGGCCCAGCACCGCGCAGATCGCGACGAGCGTCCGGTGGGCGTAGCGGACGGTCGGCTCGCGGAACGCGCCGACGCCGTTGCTGACGGCCTCCACGCCGGTCATCGCGGTGCAGCCGGCGGCGAACGCGCGGAGCAGGAGCCAGAGCGTGACCGCGCCCGACGCGGCGCTCCGCCTCAGCGGCGGCGGCGGCACCACCGGATGGGGGTGGCCACCGGCGTGCCAGATGCTCCACGCCCCCATCACGAGGACGAGCGCGAGGGTCGCGACGAAGCCGTAGGTCGGCACGGCGAGCGCCAGGCCGGATTCCTTGGTGCCGCGGAGGTTGACCACGGTGATCGCGACGAGCGTCGCGAGGCAGAGCGGCAGGGTATAGCGATGGAGCGTCGGGAGGGCCGAGGTCAGCGCGCCGATGCCGGCCGAGATGCCGACGGCGACGTTGAGCATGTAGTCCACCATCAGCGCCGCCGCCGCGAGCAGCCCCGCGTGCCGTCCGAGGTTCTCGCGCGCGACGGTGTAGGAGCCGCCGCTGCTGGGATACGCCGTGATCGTCTGCCAGTAGGAGAAGCAGAGCACCGCCAACAGCCCGAGGATGATCCAGGTGAGCGGCTGCACCGCGCCGAGGCCCGCGGCGCCGGCGACCGCCAGCACGGTCAGCATCGCTTCCGGCCCGTAGGAGGCGGAACCGAGCCCGTCGAGGCCCATCGCGGGGATCGCCTCGAACGTGCCGATCCGGCGGTTCTCGCTTTCGCGGTTCGCCAGGCGCCGGCCGACCAGGAGCGGTAGGAGGTCCATGCGTGTCCTCGGGTCCAATCGGCGCCGGCGCCGGTCGCTCCATGTCGTACCGTGTCCCGCGGGCGGGATCCAAGCGCCCGGCGGACGTCCGGGCGCGGGGCGGAACCCCGCCGCCGTCAGGCCTCGACCGGCTGCCCGCGACGGAGCATCGCGACCGAGACGCCGGCCGCCATCCATCCGATCCAGAGCAGCGACAGCGCGGTCGGAAGCGTACGCAGCAGCAGTGCCGCGGTCGCGAGCTGGGCCGCGATCGCGACCGCGGACGCGAGCAGGAGTGTTGCGGGCGGGATCGCGAGCGGCGAGCGCGCATAGGCGGCCGGGTCGAGGCGCGCGTTCAAGGGCGCGCACGCGATCGACAGGATCGCCGACCCGCTGGCGCCGAGGCCGCCGATCCGGATCACGTCGGCCACGTCGACTCCGGCGAGCAGCGGAAAGGCGCCGATCGCGGCGAGCAGGAGGAGCGGGAAGACGGGCGCGCCGCGCCGGTTCGGCCGGGCGAGACGGCGCGGCAGCCACCCGTCGCGGCAGACCATCAGCACCGAACGGCTGCCCCAGAGCATGTGGGTGTTCATGATGCCGAGCATGCTGACGATGCCGGCGCCGAGACCGAACAGGAAGACGCCGGCCGGCGTCATGACGTGCCGCGCGACCACCTCGAGCGACGGGGACGGCGGCAGCGCCGGGACGCCGGCGGCGACGAGGGCGCCCGCCACGTAGAGGACCGCGGCGACCGCGGTCGCGCCGAGGATCGCGACCGGGACGTCGCGCGC
>CAXUBA010000031.1:4010-21820 GCA_964249205.1 uncultured Acetobacteraceae bacterium
CTCCGACACCAGGGTCGCGCCGCTGATCGGGAAGGTCAGCAGCGCCGCGGCGGCGAACAGGCCGGACCAGCCGTGCGGCAGGATCTCGAGCAGGCGCCGGGGCTCGACATGCGGGGCGCCGCACGCGGCCAGCGCCACCAGCGAGAGCGCGACCGCGAGCACGATCACGATGTTGGCGCGTCCCGAAACCTCGGTGCCGAGCAGGTTCAGTCCGAGCACCGCGAGAAGGGCGGCGATGCCGGCCGGACGGGCGGGGACGAAGGGCAGCAGCGCGTGCAGCGTCGCCCCGAAGGTCGCGGCATAGGCCGCGAGCGCCACGTGGGTGCCGAGCACCATCCAGAAGCCGAGAAAGCCGGCGCGCGGATGGATGAAGCGCGCGGGCCAGCGGTAAAGCGCGCCCGACACCGGACGCGCGGCACCGAGCACCGCGTAGGGAAGGCTGACCAGCAGCACGACGGCGCAGGCGATCGCGTAGGCGACGGCGGCGCCCGCGCCGGCGAGGCCGATCGCGGTGCCGGTCAGCACGATCACGCCGCCGCCGATCACCTGCTTGAGCGCGACCGAGAAGGCGGTGGGCAGCCCGATCGTCCGCGGCAGCGCCGTGTCGCCACCGGGGGTGACGGCGCTCAAGCCTCCCGCCACGGGAGGCGGCGGATCTCGGCGAAGCCGAACAGGGCGAGCGTGCTCACAACGGCGAAGGCGGCGCCGAACAGGAGCACGGCGGACGGGCCGGCGAGGTGGGCCGCGGGTCCCGCGAGCGCGAAGCCGAGCGGCGAAAGCGCGATCGTGCCGAGCCAGTTGTAGGACGACACGCGGGACAGCAGAACGTCCGGCACGTTCCGCTGCAGCACGGTGTCGAACAGCGACAGGAAGATCGCGACGCCGACGCCGGACAGGGCGGATCCCGCGAGGATGATCGGGAAGGCCGCGTGAATTGCGAGCAGGACGGGCGTCGCGGCGAGGCCGAGGCTGCCGGCGAGGGCCACGACGAGCGGGCGTGCGGGACGGAGACGCATGGCGAGGACGGCACCGATCAGCCCGCCCGCGCCGTCGGCGGCAAGGATGGCGCCCCATTCCACCGAGCCCTTGCCGTGGCTGTACATCGTGGCGCCGAGCACGAGAAAGGGCGCGAAGGTGAAGAGCTGGGCAAGGCCGCCCTGCCCGACCACGGTCCAGAGCCAGCGGCGCTCGCGGAAGCCGCGCCAGCCCTTGCGGAGACCGTCCGTGAGCGTCTCGGCCGCTTCGGACTTCTCCGCCGGGCGCGGGTGAAGCCGGACGAGGCAGAGAAGACTGACCGCGTAGGTCGCCGCGTCGGCGGCGACGGCCGACCAGGCGCCGACGGTCGCGATCAGCACGCCGGCGATGCCAGGGCCCGACACCCTGGCGGCGGCCTTGGCGAGGCCGGACAGCGCGTTGGCGTCCTGCAGACGCTCGGGGGCGGCGATCTGCGGCACGAAGCCGGTCAGCGCCGGGTTGAAGAACGCCTGGCCGATGCCGAGCACGGCGGCGAGCGCCATCATCACGAGCACCGGCGGCCGGCCGGTGGCGAGGAGGACGGCGAGCACGGTCTCGCTCGCGAGCCGGATCACGTCGGCCGCGATCATCACGGCGCGGCGCGGCAGGCGGTCGGCGACCGCGCCGCCGATCACGAGGAGGAGCACGAGGGGCACGGTCTCGCTGGCGAGCACCGCGCCGACGGCGCCCGAACCGTGACCGCTCTTCAGCACCGCGAAGGACAGTGCCACGGGCACCATCGACGAGCCGGCGAGCGACGCCGTGTAGCCGGTAAAGAACAACCGGATGTCGCGCTCGCGGAGCACGCCGAGCCGGGTGTCGACGAAGCGCCGGAGCGCGGACTGGCCGGTGACGGCGGGCGCGGCATCGGGCGCCGGCGGGGCTGTCCGCTCGTCCTGATTCTCAGGCACGCAGGGCTGATTTCTCGAGGGCGGCAGCAACGCGACGCTCGGCGGCACGCGTTTCTTCCCAGGCGAGGGCGGAGGCGACGATGCTGTCGAGCGAGCGGTGCGCCGGACGCCAGCCGAGAACGCGTCCGATCCGATCGGCGCGCGCGACGAGGGAGGCGGCGTCGCCTGGGCGGCGCCCCCGAACCCTGACCTCGATCCGCCGTCCGGACAGGCGCTCGACCGCGGCGATGACGTCGCGGACCGAGTGGCCTTGGCCGGTGCCGCAATTCAGCGTGGCGCCTTCGCCGCCGCGCCGGAGATGGCGAAGCGCGAGCGCGTGGGCGTCGGCGAGATCGGACACGTGGACGAAGTCGCGGACGCAGGTGCCGTCGGGCGTGTCGTAATCGGTGCCGAACAGCTCCATGTCGCCGCGTCGGCCGAGCGCCGCTTCGCAGGCGACCTTGACGAGATGCGTCGCCCCTCTTGTGCGCTGGCCGGAGCGGCCGAGCGGATCGGCGCCGGCGACGTTGAAGTAGCGAAGCACCGCGACGCGGAGGCCGTGCGCGGCGGCGGCGTCGCGCAGCATGCCTTCGGCGGCGAGCTTGCTGCCGCCGTAGGGATTGATCGGCGCGGTCGGCGCGTCCTCGTCGACGATCCCGCTGTCGGACGCGCCGTACACCGCCGCGGTCGACGAGAAGACGACGTCGCGCACGCCGGCGGCGACGCAGCCGGCGGCCAGCGTCGCGGTGTTCGCGACGTTGTTGCGCCAGTAGCCGAGCGGATCACGGAGACTGTCCGGCACCACGAGCGAGGCCGCGAGGTGTACCACCGCGGTGACGCGGTGGGCGCGCAGCGTGGCGGCGACAAACCCGCTGTCGCCGGTGCTTCCGTGCGCGAACGCGACGTCGGCGGGCACCGCCTCGCGGCTCCCGGTGGACAGGTCGTCGAGCACGACCGCCGCGTGCCCGGCCTCGCGGAGCGCGAGCACGACGTGGCTGCCGATGTAGCCGGCGCCGCCGGTCACGAGCACGGTCATGCCGCCCTTGCGCTCCCGAGGACGGCGGCCGCGGTCCGGAAGCCGTCGCGAATACGAGGGCCGATCGCGGGATCGGTGCAGACGATCGTCGGCGACGGATGCGGGACCTCGATCATCGGCAGCCCGGGTCGCGCCGCGGCGATCGCGTCGCGTGCGAGGCGCGCGACGCGGCCTGCGAGGACGACGCAGCGGAGCGCCGGAAGAGTGGCGAGGAACGCCGGGATCGTCGCGACCCCGGCCCTGATCTCCTGCGGACGGAGCGCGCGATTGCGGGCTCCTTCCGCATGGATCGTCCAGGGCACGGTGTTCCAGATCACCGTATCGTCGCGGGAGAGCGCGGCCTCGGCGGCGAGACGGCGGATGTTCCGCGCGGTCGGCGTTGGGTTGTCGCGCGACACGAAGCCGGTGCCGCGTATCGCGGGGCCGGGCGTTTCGAGCAGCAGGAGGATGCGGGCCGCGACCCCGCCGTCGAGCGGGTCGGCGTCCGGAACATGCCTGTCGGTCTCGCGACGGAGCGCGCGTGCGAAGCGGGCCAGCGGTCGCATGTGCGGCGAGTCGAGCAGCGCGCGACGTGCCGCGCGCTCGTCCGGATCGGACAGCAGGCGCATCAGGCGGGCGCCAGGACGAGGTCGAGCGGCACGACGTCCGGTGCCGCGCTCGGCGCCGACGCGAAGCGTTCGACGCCGCCGGTCGCGGCGAGGCGCGCCGCGAGACCGTCCGCGCCGCCGAACTGGAAGCCGAGCTGGGAGGCGTAGGCTTCGCAGGCCCGGCGCTTCCCCGCGAGGTCGATCGGCACGGCGTGTTCGGCGGCGGCGGCGAAGAGGTGCGCGAAGGGCCGCTTCGGCGCGGCGTCGCGGCTGACGTAGGGGAAATCGTGCCAGGCGAGGCAGGGCTCGGCTCGATCGAGCGAACGGAGGGCGTCGACCGCGACAACGTGATCGACGTGGGCGCCGATCGCCTGCGGCGCCAGGAGCAGCCGCGGCCGAAGCGCGTCGAGGAGGCGGAGGAGCGCGGGGCGGATCGATCGCCCGACGTCGTCGTCCGGGCGGACGTCGCCGAACAGGGCCGTCGCGTCCTCGTAGCCGCGATGCGGCGCTTCCGCGAAATCGAGCCAGCGCGGCTCGGCGCCGATCAGGCGGCAGGCGGCCGCGTCCTCGTCGCGACGGAGCGCCATGTAGTCGACGTCTGCCGCGAGCCCCTTGTCGAGCTGGCAGCGGAGCGCGAAGCCGTCGGGCGACGCGACCGAGCGCGTGAAGACGGTGGCGACGACGACGTGCCAGCCGCGTGCGGCGAGGCGCGCGAGCGTGCCGCCGGCGGAGAACACCGCGTCGTCGAGATGCGGCGACAGGGCGACGGCGACCGGGCGGACCATCGTGGCGTTCACAGGAGATGCGGAGCGGCGCGATAGCGGCACTCCGATCGCGGAAGTTCGGGATCGAACCCGGTGTCGGGCGGGTCGCGGACGATCTCGGCGTAGACGCGCATGATCCGCTCGCCGACCGCCTGCCAGGAGTAGGTCTCCCGACATTCCAGGAGCGCCGCGGTCGCGAGCGTGCGACGGAGGGACGGATCGGCGGCGAGGCGCGCGAGGGCATCCGCCTGGGCCGCGACGTCGCCCGGCTCCACCAGCAGCCCGTTCTCGCCGTTGCGGATGCAGTCCATCACGCCGACGGCACGACAGGACACGATCGGCAGCCCGCTCGCCATCGCTTCCAGCACTGTGTTCGAGAAGCCCTCGGCGTAGGTCGGCGACACGAACACGTCCTGGCCGTGGTAGAGGCGCGGCGCCGCCTCGTAGTCGGCGTAGCCGGAAAACGCGACGACGTCGTCGAGACCGCCGGCGGCCACCCGCTCGCGGGTCGCCGCGAGATCGGGACCGATGCCGGAGATCGTGGCACGGAACGGGACCGAGCGGTCGCGAAGCAGGCCGAGCGCGTCCACGAAGTCGAGCGCGCCTTTCCGACGGTCGACGCGGCCATGGTACAGGAAGCGGATCGGATCGGCGGCGTCGCCGATCGGGCGCCCCGGTTCCGGGACGAAGCGGCCGACGTCGACCGCGCCGGGCACGATCGTGAAGCGCTCGCGTCGGACGCCGAGCCGCTCGACCACTTCGGCGGCAAAGCTTTCGCAGCCGATCAGCACGCGGTTCGCATGCGCGATGACGCGCAGCATGGCGTCGCGATGCATGTCGCAGCAGGAACCGACCCAGTGGCCGTCGCCGCCCTGGATCGACACGACGACGGGCACGCCGAGCGCGCGTCCCGCAAGCAGCGCCGCCCAGCCGGTCGGGTAGCCGTACTGCGCGTGCAGGACGTCGAACGGCGCGCGCGCATGCTCGTCGCGGACGATCGCGATCATGTCGTCGATGTCGCGTTCCCAGTCGCCGCCGTCCTCCTCGCCGACCGATCGACGACCGACGACGCGGACGCCCGGAAGCGGCGGCGGCGGGCCGCCGCCGTAGATCCCGGTGCCGACGGCGTCCTCGCGATACTGGCTCACCATGGTGACGTCGTGCCCAGCGCCCACGAGTTCGGTCAGCAGGTTCCGCGCGTACACGCTCATGCCGCTGATCGCCGGGAAGTAGCGGCGCGACAGGAAGAGAATCCTCATGCGGCGACGGCGGCCCGGCAGTCGCGGAGATAGCGCCGTGCCTCGGGGACCATGACGTCGGCGCGTCCGCTGTCGGAGGAAAGCTCGACGCAGACGAGCCGGCGGAAGCCGATGCGCTCGAGCGCCGCGAGGCAGGCCGGGATGTCCATGTCGCCATCGCCGAACGCGAGGTGCACGTGGTGGCCGCGCTTCATGTCCTCGAGCGAAACAGTGCCGATCTGATCGGCGAATTCGAGGATCGCCGCTTCCGGTTCGCGCTCCTGCGTTACCATCACATGGCCGAGATCGAGCGCGAGCGCGAGGCGCGGGAACGACGTCCCAACCTCCGCGAAATGATCGACCGTTCCGACCATCATCTCAGGCTCCGGCTCCATCGCGGCGGTGACGCCGACGCGGTCCGCGTGCTCGAGGACGCGCCCGAGCCCGTCGCGGAGCCAGGCCATGGCATCGGCGCGGACGACACCGGGTTTCGCGGCTCCCGACCAGAAGGTCATGGCTTCGGCCTGCAACATCGCCGCGATGTCGAGCGAGCGGCGAAGGAACGCGATGCGCCGCTCGCGCCCGTCGCCGGTCGGGCTGATCAGCGTCGGCTGGTGCTTGTCGCGCGGGTCGAGCACGAAGCGCGCGCCGCCTTCCACCACCGCGCCGAGACCGCGTCGCGCGAGGTCGTTGGCGAGCGCCTCGGTGCGGTGCTCCCAGCCGGACGACATCGGATCGAGGTTGTTCTGGTCGATCGTGACCGCGACGCCGTCGTAGCCGCTGTCGGCGATCAGCGCGACCGCCTCGGCGAGGCTGTGGTGCACGGTGCCGTTCGTGTTGTAGGCGTAACGGAGCATCATGTTGCGTCTTCCTCGCGCGCCATGTTCACGCGACCCGCCGCCGCTTCTCGCGGCGGAGTTGCGCCGAGAAGCAGCCGGGCTCGCGGTAGAGCGGGTAGAGCGGACCGACGATGCGTTCGGCCAGCGTCGCGTCGAACCAGGCCGGGCCGCCGGCCCGTGCCTCGTCGTCCGGTCGCATGAGGACGCGACGCGCACCGTCGCACGGGCGATCGAGGACGAGCGGATCGTCGCGGTCGCGCAGCCGGCGGACGCCGCGCCAGCCGATCCGGCCGTAGCTCATGATCTCGGCCTCCAGGCCCGGGACGACCACCTTGACGGCGCTGACTGCGCTGCCCGGCGGCGAACAGTTGACGACGACGATGTCGAGCCCTTCGGCGGCGAGACGGGACGCGATCAGCGCGAGACGTGCGGCGGGATCGGCGACGGATGCGGCGCCCGTGGTGGGCAGCGACGAGAAAGGCACGCGCGACCGTTCGGAGAAGACGGTGGGCGCGAGGCGCGCGCGCAGCGTCGCGGCGTCCTGGTCGAGCCATTCGACCATCGCGTCGAGCGCGCGGGACTCCTCCCCGTCCGGACGCGCGGCTTCGATCTGCCGCGCCACGTGCGTGCCGCCCATCACCGCGCGGACGCGCTCGATCTCGCCATGCGTCGCTGCCTTCCGGACCCGCGATCCGCAGAACTCGAGCAGCGACTTGCGGAGCGCGCGTTCGCGGTCGGGATGCGCCGCCTCGCCGCAAGCGGTGACCTGCAGCGCGGTCGCGGGATCGCCCCGGTCGTTGCCGACGACGTAGAGGTTGCTCATCCCGAACTCGGTCGAGGCCAGCTTGACGGTGACGTCGATCCCGTCGCCGCGGAGACGATCGAGCAGGGCCCGGACCGCCGCGTCCTCGACCGCGTCGAGCTCGACCACGACGCCCTGATCGAGGGCGCGGTAGCCGACGACGTTGCCGTCGCGCTGCAGGAGCTCCATCACGCCGTGTCCGATCGCGTGCGCGAGGTCGAGCCCGGCGCCGAGCCCGTTGGTGATCGGCATGATGAGATCGGGCTTGTGGCCGAGCTGATAGGCATGCGCCGCGACCCAGTCGGCCGGGATCATCACGGGTTCGCCGGACGGCCAGCGCGCGCCTTCCACCCACACGATCCTGCGGTCGGCATCGTAGGCGGTGCCGGCTTCGAGACAGAGCGTCAGCGGGTCGATAACGGTGGCGGCACCGCGCCGACCCACGAGCTCGGCATGGCTCGCGACGACCTGCGGCAGTGCCGCGACATGCGCTCCGCACAACGCTTCCTCGCAGAGTTCGCCGAGCGCGCCGACATCGGCCTCGTCTGCGGTGAAGCCGTAGCCGTGGCCGGTGGTCACGGTCTTGTTCGGGACCGTCAGGTTCGCCTGCGTCACCGGGATCCCGGTCCGATCAAGCCCTTCGATGCGAAGGATCGAGACGCCGTCGTCGGGAAGTGCCGCCCGGAAGGTCGCGGCGATGTCGTGGAACAGGATCAAGCGACACTCCGTCGTCTGAGTTGGTCGATCGGCAGGTGACGCACGGCCGGCGGTCCGGCGATGCCGTCGTCGAGGACGGCGGTGGCGATCGCGGTGTCGATCCCGGGCGCAAACTCGAACGGGGTGCAGACCGTGTCGAAGTCGAGCCGCGCGATGACCTCGCGGTAGCGCCGGAGTTCGCCCGCGGTGAGCGGGATGTCCTTGTGGAACGCCTTGTGGGTCGAGACCGCGAGGTTCGCGCCGGCGCTGTCCTGATCAATCTTGAAGGCGTCGCCGCAGAACAGCATGCGACGCGCGGGATCGTGCAGCACGGCCTGGCCTTCGTAGTGGCCGCCGACATGTCGGAGCGTCTGTCCGGTCGGCAGCGGGAACGTGTCGTCGTAAGGCGTGGTGACGCGGAACGCCTTGGTCATCCGGAGGTCCTCGCGCTGGATCGCGAGGAGTTCGGGCGCGAACTCGCGCTGCAGCTGCCAAAGCGCGCCGTAGCCGTGCACGTGGCTCGCCGCGAGGAACCGGATGCCTCCGAGGCGACGGATCTCGCGGAGCATCGGCGCGGTGTAGTAGGGCGCGGCTTCGAAGGCGACGTTGCCTTCCGCGTGCAGCAGCAGCCAGCCGGTGCCGTCGAGGCCGTAGCGGGGCGTGGTGTTGAAGGCGACGACGTCGCGGCCGACGTCGCGCCAGTGTCCGGTGACGGAGGCTGCGACCTTTTCCTCCGGCCAGAAATCCCAGCCGTCCGGCGGCAGGTCGTTCCGCGTGTCGGTGCAGACCGGACAGTCGGGTGGCGTCGCGAAGTAGTGCTGCCAGTGGCCGCAGTTCGAGCAGCTGAAATAGCTCAGGGGCATGGCGCGCGCTCCGCGAGGCGGCCGGACGCGCGCGCGGACGCGTGCATCAGGAGCCGAAACAGGGCGAGGTCGCGATCGAGCGCCGGTCCGCACGCTTCGGCCCGTCGCCACGCATCCACGAAGGCGACGATCTGCTCTCGGAACGGCGACGCGTCGCGGTCGAAGCGGAGCGTGATCGGGGACGCGTCGCCGTCCGCCGGCGTGAACGCAACGGAACCGCCCGGTTCCTGTCCCATCGTGTCGGTCGCGACGACGGTCCCGCGCGTACCGACGATCTCGAGACGGCGGCGCGGAAGCGTCTCGGGATGGTTGTAGGCGACGTGGAGCGCCACGAGCACGCCGGATCGCGTCGCCGCGGACACGATCGCGCCGTCGTCGACCGGGTAATCGTGCACCCGGCGCTGCACCGTCGCGTGCACGTCCACGATCTCGTCGTCCACGAGGAAGGCGGCGAGGTCGAGCCCGTGCGGCGCGAGGTCGATCAGCGCTCCGCCGCCGGCGCGCGTCGGATCGATGCGCCAGTTGTCGGCCTGCCAGTCGGGTCCGAGCCAGCACGCGTAGACGATCCGGATCGCGGTCACGACGCCGAGACGGCCGGCCGTGACGACGTCGCGGATCGCGCGGTGCGCCGGATGGTGACGCTGGTCGAAGGCGGTCCGGTAGAACACGCCCCGTTCGCGGACGATCGCGGCGATCGCCGCGGCGTCGTCGACGGTCGCCGCCATCGGCTTCTCGCAGAGGATCGGCTTCCCCGCCCGCGCCGCGGCCGCGACGCCTTCCCGATGGCGGTGGTTCGGGGTCGCGACGTAGACGGCGTCGACGTCGGGATCGGCCGCCAGGGCCTCGGCGGTGTCGTAGGCGGCGATCGACCGCGTTCCAGCCGCGCCGCGCGCCGACGGATCGGGATCGGCGATCGCGACGAGACGGTGCCCGGCCGACGCGATCGCAGGCGCGACGAAGTCGTGCGCGACCCAGCCGTAGCCGACGATGCCCCAGCCGACCGGTCGCGACACCGGCGATCCGGAAGATCTCATCACCAGCGATCCGGGAGATCGACGAGTTCGCGCCGACGGACCCAGCCGAGCGTCGCCGCGCCGCAGACCGCTGTCGGCGGGCAGTCGCTCCGGGCGCCGTAGGTCGCGCGCGGCCCGTATTCCGACGCGTAGCGCTCGGAGGGGAAGCGGAGCGATCCGTCGGCGGCGTAAAGCGGGTTCCGGCGCAGTTCCGTCCCGGGCGGCGGGCAGGCGAGCAGGACGTCGATCCGGCCCGGAGGCGGGGGCGGCGAACGGCGGCCGGTGACGAGCGAGAACGCCTCGACGCCGCCAAGCGCGTCACCCTCCGCCGGAACCGGGACGCGCGCCGCGACCGCCGCGCGCGTGAGCTCCGCGTCGTCGTAGATGGTCGCGCCCGGGAAGAGCGCCACGAGTTCGTCGGCCGTCATCGCGTCCCCGGCGGAATGGTTCGGCCAGGCCCGGTTGTGCACGTGACCGATCGCGATCAGGCCGTCCTCGCCGGCGACGGCGCGGAGCCGTTCGGCGATCGGCGCCTTCGGCCTGAGAAAGTAGAAGGCGTCGTGGCAGAGGACGAGATCGGCCGTCGCGCCGTTGATCGGCCAGGGCGCGGCCGCGTCGAAACAGACGAGATCGGCGTCGGGGGCCACGAAATGGCGCGCGATCCAGAGCTTCGCGAACACGACGTCGGCGCCGGTGACGGCGACGCCGCGTCGTGCGAGCGCGCGAAGGTGGTGCCCGATCCCACAGCCGAGTTCGAACGCGCGCGACGGCGCGGTCCAGTGCGCCTCGACGAGGGCGAGCCCGGCGACGAAGGTCGGGTCGCTCCAGCGATGCGCGAAATAAAGGCCGACCGGCCCCCATCCGAGCCGGTCCATCGCGTCGCGCAAGGTCAGCTCGCCGACACGCGCGACGAGGTCGCGGAGCGCCGACGGGTCGGCGGCGCCGCCCGGCCACCAGTCGTCCTGGTCCGCCAGCAGCGACACCAGCGCGCCGGCGCGGTCGCCGCGGTCGAGACAGCGGAGGGCTTCCGACGCGAGCGCGTCGCGGCCGGTGCGGAGGAAGGGGATGCTGTCGATGACGGGCCAGCGGCCGACGCCGTCGGTCAGCGAATGCGGAGTGTCGGCCCGGAGCGGACGCTCCGTGTCGGGCGAGCGCCACGCCGTCACGCGCCGATCCCGGCGGCGGCGAGGACACGCTCCTGGAACGGCCGGACCGGGCCGTCGTGGACCAGCGCCATGTCGTTCAGCACGAGGCCCATCGTGATGCGGCCGGGCCGCAGGTGCTGCTCGATCTGCCAGACCCGGTCGAGCGTGTCGGCGGCGTGGAACGCCCGGCCGGCCGCGGTGTCCGCATCGTCGAGGATGCGGCGCGCCGCGCGGACCTCCGCCGCGAGGCCCCGGGGCAATTCCGCGAGCGCTCGCTCGGTCGTACCCGCCACCAGCGGCGCGAGCGCGTCCCCGAGCAGCATCTCGCCCGCGAACCCGCTGTCGGGCAGGCGTGCGTTGTGCAGGTGGTGCGCGAGTGAGGCGAGCCACACGGTGACGGGATCGGCGCCGAAGACAGGACACAACAGCACGGCCGTGACGGCGACGATGCCGCAGTGCTCCGCATGGTTCTCGGGCGGCTCCAGCACGAGGCGCGGCTGCCCAGGGCAGGTCGCGCCGGCGCGTGGCTGGGCGGCGAGACGGTGCGCGAAGTCCGGCGGATCGGCGATCGGAGGCGACCCGTCGAGGCTGGCCCTCAGCCGTTCCGCAAGCCCGGGGGCGATCGCGCCGGCGACCGCGTCGAAGCCGCGTTCGAGGATCGGCGGCACGCGGTCGGGCGGAAGGCCCGCGTCCGCAAGCGTGCCGCAGTCGAGATCGCCGAGCCGGGCTGCCGCGAGCGCGGACGCGACGTCTTGTCGCATCGCCGAGTCCGGCCCAACGCCGTCCAGGAGGCGTGACCACGCGGTCAGAAAGAGACGGGTCGCGATCGAGCCCGATCGGCCGGCGGATCGGACGCGCTTCAATTCGCCGAGTTCCCGGAGGAGCGACAGGAGCGGAACCGGCAGATCGACGTCTGGGAAGGGCGAGAGCACCAGGTGGGACAGATCCGCTGTGAAGACAGCGACACGTCGTGGCCGTCGCGCTTTTCGCTAGGTTCACGACCTTGTGAGCACTTGGGGCCGGCTCGGGGTCCGGGTCCGGGCGGGTTCTATCGGCTTCCGCTTTGCGCGTTCGGCCGTGCCCGGCATGGTCACAGCCGCGGCGAGCGCGTGGTGTCGCCCGGCTATTCCGTCTGGCACCCGGTGCACCAGAACAGGGTGCGGCCGGCCATCGTCTCGGCGCTGACCGGTCTGCCGCAGACGCGGCACGGGAGACCGGCCCGGCGGGCGACGTAGAAGCGGTCGGCTTGGCGGACGCGTCCGCCGCGCCCGGTCCGGTGCTCGGGCCGCGTCGTCACGATGGCGCCGTCCCGTACGCCGTCGCGGAGCAGGGCCACGGCATCGGCCCAGAGCGCGTCCCACGCGACGCGCGAGACGTCACGCCCGGGGCGATGGGGGTCGATCCGTGCCCGGAACAGCAGGTCGGCGCGATAGATGTTGCCGATGCCGGCGACGATGTCCTGCCGCATGAGCAGCGCGCCGACCGCGGTGCGCGAGGCGGCGATCTTCGCATAGGCGCGGCCCGGATCGGCGTCGGCGCGGAGCGGATCGGCGCCGCGCGTCGTCATGAACGCGACGCGTTCGGCGTCCGTCATGATCGCGCAGGCGGTGGGGCCGCTCAGATCGGCGACGGCGTGGTCGGCCAGGAGGCGCAGACGCACGGCGCCGACCGGCGCCGGCGGAAAGGCGGGCGGCCCCTCGTCGGCGACGCGGGCGCGTGCGCGCCGGTGGCGGCCGACCCGCTCCAGGTCCGCGCCGGCGAAGCGCCACATGCCGTAAAGGCCGAGGTGGACGCGCAGCCAGCGGTCGTCGTCGAAGCCGAGGAACATCTGCTTGCCGACCGCGTCGGCGCTCTCGAGCCGGCGTCCGTCGAGCGCGCTCGCGCCGTCACTGAAGCGACCTTGTGGGCTGCTCGCCCTGACGCGATGGCCGACGAAGCCGTTCGCGAACGCGTCGGCGAGCCGCCTGACGCTGTGTCCTTCCGGCATCCTGCTCCCCGCGTCTTCCCGGCGCGGAGCGGCCCGTCCGCTCCGAGCCCCCATCCGGGACGGCACTCAGGGCGATGTGGGTCCGCTCCCGTCGGCAACATCGGGCTCATCCGCTCGGGTCTCGAGTCCTCAGCGGGCGCCCTCGTCCGCGCGGAGCATGTCGATGAAGGCGCGAAGCGGTGCCGGGACCTGTCTGCGGCCCGGGTAGTAGAGGTTGAATCGCGGCCTCACCGGACACCATGGTTCCAGTACCTGGATCAGGGCCCCGGTCGCGATCTGCTCGGCGACCAGTTCCACGAACAGGAACGCCAGCCCGACGCCCTCGAGCGCGGCCCGGATCATCAATGCGGTGTCGTCCACCACCAGCGGGCCGGCGACTTCGAGTTCCACGGTCTCGCCGTCGCGCTCGAACTCCCACGCGTAGCGCGCACCGCTCGGATAGCGTCGGCCGATGCAGAGATGCCCGAGCAGATCGGCCGGTCGGAGCGGCGGGGGGCGGCCGGCGAAGTAGGCCGGTGACCCGACCACGGCGAAGCGGCGCGCCGGGCCGATCGGAACGGCCACCATCCCCGGCGCCAGCCGGCGGTCGCGGCGGATGCCGGCGTCGTATCCCTCGGCCACGATGTCGATCAGGCCGTCGAAGCTCGCGATCTCGAGCGTGATCGCCGGATATCGCGACAGGAAGCGCCCGACCATCGGGGCGACGATCAGGTCGTTCGCGATGCGGGGCACGTTCAGGCGCAGCGATCCGGCGGGCGTGCCGGCGAACGCCCTGGCTCCGTCGAGCGCGCCGGCCACGTCGTCGAGCGCCGGCCGGACGCGCTCGAGCAGGGCCTGGCCTGCCTCGGTCAGGCGAACGCTGCGGCTGGTCCGTTGGAACAGCCGCACGTCGAGCGTTCGCTCCAGGCTCCGGATGACGTGGCTGAACGCGGAGGGATCGACGCCACGCTCGGCCGCCGCGCGACGGAAGCTGCCGTGGCGCGCCACGGACACGAAGGCGCGCAGCGTGGCGAGCGTGGGTTCCGACCCTGAGTCTCCGCTCATGCCTGCGATGAGTAGCCCGACAATCTTCTCAGCGACAGGCGCGGCGGCCAGCTCGAACGTGGACGCCACACGGTGTGGCCCGAGAGGAGGATCGTGGATGACCCGAATGCTGTGCGTGGGGCTGGTCGGGGCGAACCCGCACGGGGGCTGGGCCCGGGAGTCGCATGTCCCGGCGCTCCGCGCCCTGGCCGGCCTGACGATTGCGGCGGTGGGAGGACGGACCCAGGCGTCGGCGGACGACGCCGCACGGCCCTTCGGCGTGCCAAAAGCCTATGGCGACATCGAAGCGATGTGCCGGGACCCGGACATCGACCTGATCACGGTGGCCGCGACGCTGCCGTCGCACCGCGCGCTGCTGGAACCGGTTCTCGCTGCCGGGAAGCACGTCTATTGCGAGTATCCGCTCGGGCTCGACCCGGCGGAAAGCAGGAGCCTCGCGGACGCGGCACGGGACGCCGGCGTGTGCGCCGCGATCGGGCTGCAGGCACGCGCGAACCCGGCGGTCCGTCGGGCCCACGAGATGCTCGCCGCGGGCGCGATCGGCCGGGTGCTGACGGCGCGCATCCTGTCGACGACGGCCGGGTTCGGGCCGGACGTCGATGCGGCCGTCGCCTACACCGAGGCGCCGGCGAACGGGGTCACGCTCGTCAGCATCCAGGGAGCGCACACGATCGATCTGGCGATCGCGCTTCTCGGCGAGATCGCCAGCTTCGATGCGATGGCGAGCACGCAGTATCCCGAGATCCGGATCGGAGGCGGTGCGCCCGAGCCGCGCCGGACGCACGACCACCTGCTGCTGCAGGGCCGTCTTCGCACCGGTGCGGCGCTGACGGTCGAGGTCGCGGGTGGCCGGCCGGCGCCGATGCCTTTTCGCTTCGAGATCGTGGGCGAAACGGGTGTCTTGTCGCTGGAAGGGGGCGCCGCCCGAGGTTTTCAGTCCGGCCGGTTGCGGTTGTTCGTGGACGGGACGGAACAGTTGGTGGATGAGGGCGAACTGGCGACCCTGCCCGACGCGGCGCTGAACGTCGCGGCGACCTACGCCATGCTGCGCGACGACATCGCGGGGGGACGCGCGACCGCACCCGGGTTCGACCACGCGGTTCGGGTCGCGCAGCTGATCGCGGATGCGATCGGCGCGTCGCGGACCGGACGCCGCGCGACCGGCGGCGACTGGCCCGTCGCATGACCTCGATCCCTGCGGCGATCGAACCCGGAGCGACGCGACGAAAGCGGTATGGATCGAGCGCTATGGCGAAGCCGACGTGCTCGACGTCCGAGAAGAAGAGCGCCCCGGTCCGGACCGGGCGAGGTGCTGGTCCGGATCGCCCATGCCGGGCTTACCGTCATGCACGTCAAGACGCGCGAGGGGGACCACGACGGATCGGCCGTCTACCGGACCCGGCTGCCGTCGCGGATGGGTATGGAGGGCGGGGGGATCGTCGATGCGGTCGGCGACGGCTTGGACGCGTTGGCGGCCGGGGATCGGGTGTCCTGTTACCTGATCTGGAACAGCTACGCCGAATACGCGGTGGTGCCGGCGGCGAAGGTGGCAGAAGACTGGGCGTCCGCTTTGCTTTCGGAGCGATCACAGGGACAAGGCGGCGCCTTCTTCGCAGCGGACGCCGACCGGCATCCGAGATGACCGAATCTGGTGGGAAGCGGAATGTCCCCTCTGAAGGAGCGGCCGCCGGGCAGGCTCTCCCTTCACCGGAGACGTGAATCGCGTCGAGATGCTGCTGTATGCAGACACGCCGTCCGTCGCCAGCGGCCACAATGGTCAAGGGGACGCGGTGCTTAACCGGATCCGAGCGGAGTGACTCTCCCGCCATCCGCAGGCTACTCGGCCCCTTCGCGCGCGCCAGAGCCCAGCCAACACCTCCAAGCCGAGATCATCGCGCTCGAGGCGCGTCTTTTGCGCGTGATCGAGCGCCCAGGTGGCGTCGGAGGAGCGCAGCGGTCTCAGCGCTTGCGGGATTGTAGACGACCATCCCGAGTTCCGGCCGGCCGTCGACGGCGAAGGCGGAGAACTCGAGCTCGATCAGGCCGAGCTCGGGATGGCGGATGCGTTTCAGCCCTTCGCCGTGCGTCACCACGTCGTTACTCCGCCAGAGACGGTCGAAGTCGGGGCTCGCCCGCGACAGCTCTGCCACCAGTCTGGTGATCTCCCCGGTGGCGCCCGCGCGCGCCGCATCCGCGCGGAACGCGCCCACGACGAAGCGCGCGACGCTCTCCCAATCCTCCTGCGCCGCCTGCACCCGCGGGCTGCCGAACATCAGCCGCAGAATGTTGCGCTCCTCCGGCGGCAGTTGCGAGTAGTCGGTCAGCAGCGCGGCGGCGGCCTGGTTCCAAGCCACGACGTCCCAGGTCGCCGTCTTGATCAGCGCGGGGCTGACCTCCAGCGCGTCGAGCACCCGTTGCAGCCGCGGGGTCACGCCCTCAACCCGCTTGTAGCGGACCTCCGGCGGACGACCGAGACCCAGCATGAACAGGTGCTCGCGCTCGGGCTCGGTCAGCATCAGGCCGTTGGCGATGCGGTCGAGCACGTCGGCCGACGGCGCCCCGCCGCGGCCCTGCTCGAGCCACGTGTACCAGGTCGGGCTGATGTTGGCGCGGCTCGCCACCTCCTCACGGCGAAGCCCCGGGGTACGACGGCGGCCTCCCGCAAAGCCGAGCGCGGCAGGGTCCAGCCGGGTCCGGCGATCCCGGAGGTAGATACCCAGAGTGTTCGGCGTGTCCGTCGGCATGACGATCCAGTTGTCAATTATACCACCATAAGCTCACTACTTTAACCGGACGCGACCTGGGTCGACATAGGACTTCGACACACAATGGAGACCACCATGCGGGTATTCCTCACCGGCGCGACCGGCTTCATCGGCTCACGGATCGTGCCCGAGCTGCTCGGCGCCGGACATCAGGTGCTGGGCCTGACCCGCTCCGACGCTGGCGCACGCCAGCTTGAGCAGGCCGGCGCCGAAGCGCATCGCGGCACGCTGGAGGAGCCGGACAGCATCGCGAGCGCCGCAGCCAGGGCGGACGCCGTCATCCACTGCGCGTTCGATCACGACTTCTCGCGCTTCAACGAGAACACGCAGAAGGACGCTCGCGTGATCGAGGCGATCGGCGCTGTCCTCGCCGGCTCGGACCGGCCGTTCATCATCACATCCGGGACCGGCATGGGCAGCCCGGGACCCGGCCAGCTTGCCGCTGAGGATGTGTTCGATCGCGAGAACCCCAACCCGCGCCGCCTGTCCGAGCTGACGGGCGAGAAGATCGCGCAGCAAGGCGTGTCGGTCGCCGCGGTGCGACTGCCGCAGGTCCACGACACCGAGAAGCAGGGGCTGATCTCGCCCGCCGTCGAAATCGCGCGCGCAAAGGGCGTGTCGGCCTATGTCGGCGATGGCGCGAATCGCTGGCCGGCCGCCCATGTCTGTGACGTCGCGCGGCTTTACCGGCTCGCGCTAGATCACCATGCGGCCGGTGCGCGCTGGCATGCAGTCGCCGAAGAGGGCGTACGGATGCGCGATATCGCCGAGACGATCGGCGCCGGGCTCGGCGTGCCGGTCCGTTCTCTGTCCGCGGAGGAAGCTCTGGAGCATTTCGGTTGGCTCGGCCGGTTTGCCGGAGCCGACATGCCGGCTTCTAGCGCGGTGACGCGCAAGCGGCTGGGTTGGAGCCCGACAGGTCCGGGCATCGTCGAGGACCTTCGGCGCATGAACTACGGCGCGACCGAAGCCTGATCCCGCCCCCGCCCGCTCCAGATCACCTGCAGAGCTAGAGGCTCATCATGATCGAGCAAGCGCTCTCCACCCTGCCGCGCGACGTCACTGACATGGGCGGCCGGCCAGCGATTGGTGCCATCGCCGACGTAGGCCGACATGCCCTTTGCGCG
>CAXUBA010000032.1:0-21422 GCA_964249205.1 uncultured Acetobacteraceae bacterium
GCCGCGCGAGGGTCCCACGCAGCGTCGCCGTCTCGAGACGGCCGACGTCGACACCGCCGAGCGTCACCCGGCCCTCGTCCGGCGCGGGGAAGAGCACGCTCGCATCGCTCGCGCTCGGTCTGGTGCGCCCGGACGAGGGCCGGGTGACGCTCGGCGGTGTCGACGTCGGTCGTCTCGAGACGGCGACGCTGCGTGGGACCATCGCGCTTCTCAACCAGAGGACGCACCTGTTCACCGACACGAGCCGCGCGAACCTGCTGATCCGCCGCGCGACCGCGGATGAGCCCGCGCTCTGGCGCGCGCTCGACGAAGCGTCGCGCGGCGACTGGGTGCGGGCCCTGCCGGACGGCCTCGACACCTGGCTCGGCGAAGGCGGCGCCACGGTGTCGGGCGGGCAGGGACGTCGGATCGCGCTGGCGCGCGCGCTCCTGAGCGACGCACCGATCCTGATCCTCGACGAGCCGGCGGCCGGTCTCGACAGCGAGGCGGAACGCGCCTTTCTCCTGTCGCTGGAGCGTGGGGGTGCCGGGCGTACGGTCATCCTGATCGCGCATCGGCTGACCGGGATCGAGCGTCTCGATCGGATCTGGCGCCTATCGGGCGGCATGGCGGCCGCGGCGGCAGCCTGAGCCGGACGGCGAGCCCTCGGACGATTGACGCGGCGGGCGGCGTGTCGCACCACGGCAGCCGCCGATCCGGAGTTCCGCCATGCGCCGCTTGCTGCCCGCCGTGCTGCTTCCGCTCCTGGTCGGGGCGTGTGCTGAGCCTGACAGCGCCTCGCCGAAGATCGTGATCTTCTTCCCGCACGCGTCCGCGTCCATCGATCGTCCGGCGCGCGCGCTCGTCGCGGGCGCCGCGAAGCGCGCGGCGGCCGATCCGTCGGCACTGGTGACGGTCGCCGGCTACGCGGCCGCGAACGGCGACACCGACGCCGACGAACTGCTTGCCGGCAAGCGGGCCGATGTCGTTGCGAGTCTTCTCGAGGCGGACGGAGTGAGTGCGAGCCGGATCTCCGTCGTGCCTCGGCCACCGAACAACGAGAACCCGCCGGTGGCGTCGCGACGCGTCGAGATCACGGTCGGCGGGAGCTGACCGCGGTCCAGCGGGCCGCCGACGCTTGACTGTCGCGTTCCCCGTCGCCCCGCCGTCTTCGTGCGCGTCGCGCGGCGATCCGGTGGACGTTCTCGCCGCGGTGTTCGGATTTGCGGAGTTTCGCGGCCACCAGGCGGAGATCGTGTCCCGCTTGATGGCGGGCGACGACGCGCTGGTGCTGATGCCGACAGGCGGCGGGAAAAGTCTCTGCTACCAGCTGCCTGCGCTTTGCCGCGACGGCATGGGTCTCGTGATCTCGCCGTTGATCGCGCTGATGGACGATCAGGTGGCATCGCTGCGCCAGCTCGGCGTTCGCGCCGCGGCGCTTCATTCCGAGCTGGAACCCGACGAGCTCGCGCGCACCCTCGACGGTCTCGCGACCGGTCGGATCGAACTGCTCTACGTGTCGCCGGAACGTCTTCTCGGGGGAACGCTGCTAGATCGGCTTTCGCGCCGTGCGCTTTCGCTCATCGCGATCGACGAAGCCCACTGCGTGTCCGCCTGGGGTCACGAGTTCCGGCCGGAATATCGAGCGCTCGCCTGCCTGCCGCGACGCCTGCCCGGCGTGCCGCGCGTCGCGCTCACCGCAACGGCCGATCAGCGAACCAGGGACGACATTCTTCAATCGCTCGCCATGCCGGACTCCGCGGTCTTCGCCGCGAGCTTCCATCGGCCGAACCTCCTGATCGCGGCCGAGCCGAAGGAGCGCGAGCTGCAGCAGCTCGACGCGTTGCTGGCGCGACACGACGGCGCCACCGGGATCGTCTATTGCGGTTCGCGCGAGAAGACCGAGCGCGTCGCGGCCTCGCTTCGGGGGCGCGGGCGGAACGCCGTCCCGTATCACGCCCGCCTGTCGGCTCCGGAGAAGCGGGTGGCGCTCGACCGGTTCCGGGCCGGCGAGTTCATGATCGTCGTGGCAACCGTCGCCTTCGGCATGGGCGTCGACCGGCCGGACGTCCGCTTCGTCGCACATCTCGACATGCCGGACAGCGCCGAGGCCTACTATCAGCAGATCGGCCGTTCGGGTCGCGACGGTCTCGCGTCCGAGTGCCTGCTGCTTTACGGCAGCGAGGATATCGCGCGGGCTCGCTACTGGCTCGACCAGAGCCAGGCGCCCGAGGCGGAGCGGCGAGTGATGGCTGCGCGGCTCGAAGGAATGATCGCGTTCTCGGAAACCGCCGACTGCCGCACCGCGGCGCTGCTCGCCTGTTTCGGCGAGCGTTTCGACGGTCCTTGCGGGCATTGCGACAACTGCCGCTTCCCGGTCGCGCTGGTGAACGCCACGGTTGCCGCCCAGAAGGTCCTTTCGGCGGTGTGGCGGACCGGCCAGCGTTTCGGTGCGACCCACCTCGTCGACGTGCTCCGCGGCAAGGAAACGGAGGCGGTCCGGCGACACGGCCACGCGAGCCTGCCGACCTTCGGGGTCGGCCGCGATGCCGCCGACCGGCACTGGCGTGGTGTCATCCGGGCGCTGCTGGCACGCGGCGCGCTCCGTCGCGATCCGGAGCATGGCGGTCTCCGGTTCGACGGCGACGCCCGCGCGCTGCTCAAGGGCGAGGACACGCTGATGCTGAAGGAGGAGCGGGCCCGCGCGACGCCGTCCGCCCGCACCGCATCCGGACCGGTCGGGGTGTCGCCGCTTTCCGCGCCCGACCAGTCGCTCTTCGAGCGTCTCCGGGCCTGGCGGGCCGAGGAGGCGCGGGCGCAGTCCGTGCCGCCCTACGTCATCTTCCACGACAGCGTCCTGCGGGAGATCGCCGAACGCCGGCCGCCGGATCGGTCGGCGCTCGCGTCGGTCAAGGGCGTCGGCGCCTCGAAACTCGATCGTTACGGGTTGGCGATTCTCGCATTGCTGTCCGCTTGAGGCCGATCGTGGGAAAGGTGCTCAGGAAGCCGTTGGCCGCGGTGCTTCGGCAAGAAGACGCTCGATCGCGGGCCTGATTTGGTCCGGCTTCGTCGCCGGCGCGAAGCGTTCCCGCACGACGCGCTGACGATCGAGGAGGAACTTCGTGAAGTTCCACTTGATGGCACCCGAGCCGAAGATGCCGCGCCGTGCGCCCTTCAAATAAGTGTAGAGCGGATGCGTGCCGGAGCCATTCACGTCGATCCGGGCGAACACGGGAAACGAGAGGTTGTAGCGGCTGGCGCAAAAGCTCTGGATGTCCGCGTCCGAGCCCGGTTCCTGGCTGGCGAACTGGTTGCAAGGAAAGCCGAGCACCGAGAACCCTGCCGGCCCGAGCGCGCGTTGCAGGCGTTCGAGACCCTCGTACTGAGGCGTGAGGCCGCAGCGGCTCGCGGTGTTCACGACGAGGAGCACCTGACCCGCATACGCTTCCAGGGTCGTATCCCGTCCATCCGCCGTCTTCACGGTGAAGTCCTGCAAAAGCGGCGTCGTCACGCGATAAGCCTTTCGCTCGTCCGGAACGCGTCCGCGTCCAAAGCGATGGTTCTGCGCATCGATGATAAGGAGAGGCAAGTGGCCAAGAAAGAACTGAAGCCGGGCGACGCGGTCAGCTGGGACACGGCGCAGGGGCAGACGAAGGGTCGCGTCGAGAAGAAGATCACTTCGACGACCAAGATCAAAGGTCACACGGCGAAGGCGACGAAGGATAACCCGGAATACGTGGTGAAGAGCGATAAGACGGCGGCCAAGGCGGCCCATAAGCCGGGGGAGCTCCGAAAGCGGTGAGGCGGCGACGCCGGCGCGGTCAGGACGTCGCGGTGCTGCGGCGATCGGCCTGAAGCCGTGCCAGATCGCTGACGTTACGCTCAAGTGTTCTGCGATCGTGGGCCAGCGCGGCGACGCCTGCGTTACGGTCGTTAGACAACGTCCAAACCCGCCCGCTTTCCCGCCGCTCGATCACGCGCTTCTGCACGACGAGCCTGTTTTCGAGGCTGGTGATGTGGCCGTCGAGTAGGTCGTTTCGAATCATCGAAGTCTCCACTCAGGCAGGTCGCGTCCCGAGACGGGACGAGGGGTCGGCCACTGACCACGCCTCGCTGTCCCATCGCCTTCAGCCGGTCAGCGGGAACGAGATCGCCGGCCGCCTACTGTCTGACGTGTCGGCACCGTCCGAAGTTGCGTGGACGATCCTTCGGCCGCCGTCAGCGTGTCGCCAAGCGTGCAATGCCGTGGGCGGCGTCGCCGACCGACAGGTAGGCTTCCCGCGGTCCCGGCGCGGCCAGCCGCGTCGCGTCCTCCTTGGTGAGAATCAGAAGATCGTCCTGCATTTTGTGGAGCGTGCCGAGGATCACGGAGGGCGTTCCGCGACGACGGATGACCGCAAGCTCCTCGTACACGCGCGACGTCGTCGCGATCTCGATGCGGACATCGGGAATGGAAAGGTCGAGGAGGGTTTCGAGTTCTTCGATCTTGAAGTAGACGCCCCAGACTTCGACGTCCGTAGGGTTCCCGTGGTCGTTCTGCATCGTGATCCTCCATGAAGCGGTCGGGTCTGGCCGCTCTACGGGGCGTCGCGCGCGACAGATGCAGACTAGAAACGTTATTGTTGGAGTGATCTCGGATGGCGGGTCCTGCGGCTTTCGGCGACACCGAGGCCGCCGCCTGAGCCTCGCCGGCGTCAGGGACCCAACCCGGTCGTCTGCTCGGGCGATCCGCGTCGGCAATCGATCAGCACGATCCTGGCGCGCCCTGGTGGACTCGAACCACCGACCCACAGCTTAGAAGGCTGTTGCTCTATCCAACTGAGCTAAGGGCGCTCCGTCCCGGACGCGGGATCTCAGTGTGTCCAGTTCATCAGCCGGGTATATTTAAAGTTGTCGGAGTACGACTTCGGCTTCCGAACGCGCGGCGGGATGATCTCGACCTCGTACGCGATGTTCTCCCGCTTCGCGTAGGACTCCGCCTGCTCGAGGCTCTCGAAACGCAAACGAAGCTGCGTCCGCATGTCGCCGCTGCCCCACCATCCCATGATCGGGTCGGCCGTCTTCCGCTCGGTCTTGTCCCACTCGAGCACCCAGTCGCCGGTGTTCGCCTGACCGGACTGCATCGCCGACTTCCGCTGCTTGAAGATCCGCGCTCTCGTCATCGACCTGTCTCCGTCGGTCCCACACCTGGCCGGGCCATCCTCGCTGGTCGGGGCGGCCGGACTCGAACCGGCGGCCTCGTGTACCCAAAACACGCGCGCTACCAGGCTGCGCCACGCCCCGCCGTGCCGGAAGCTATGGGGCGGCGGAGGGTTCCGCAAGCGCCGCCCGGAGAGAGCCCGCGGTCCGGACGAGAGTTGCCTCGGCTTCCGCTGGCGACGCGCCGCGCGCGACGAGCACCGCCCGCTTGATGTCGCCTTCGGTGGCCGTGAGGGACGCGCCTGCGCGCGCCTCGTCGACGCCGGCCAGGTCCGCCACCATGCGTTCCGCCCGACGCCGGAGCTTGGCGTTCCGCGGCCGCATGTCGACCATCCGGCCCTCGTGGACGCGGCCAAGACCCACCATCACCGCGGTGGACAGCATGGTGAGCGCGATCTTCTGCGCGGTCCCCGCCTTCATGCGGGTCGAGCCGGCAATCGGCTCGGCGCCCGTCTCGAGCAGCACGCCGTGCTCCGCCGCATGGAGGAGGGTTCCTTCCGCGTTGCTGATCCCGATCGTGAGCGCGCCGCGCGCGCGGGCGGCCGACACGGCGGCGACCGTGTAGGGGGTCGACCCGCTGGCCGCCAGCCCGATCACGACATCCGCTGGCCCGACATCGTGTCCGGCGATTGTGCCGGCGCCCGCGACACCGTCGTCCTCGGCGTTCTCGACCGCGCCGAGAAGTGCCGCACGACCGCCGGCCGGAAGCAGCAGGAGGCGTGCAACCGGCCAATCGAAGGTCGGCGCGAGCTCCGCGCCGTCGCCCGCGCCCAGCCGGGCCGACGTGCCCGCCCCGACATAGGCGATCCTGCCGGTGTCCGACCGGCGGAGGCGCGCGGTCGCGGCATCGGCCGCGGCCGACAAGGCACCGATCGCCGGTCCGATCGCGGCCACCGCGGCGAGCTGTCCCTCCCAGAGGGCCCGCAGCACGACGTCGGGTGCCCAGCCGTCGAGCCCGGCCAGCCGTCGGTCGTAGGCCTCGGTCGCTGGAAGGGTGTCGGCGCAAGTCAGGCTCGGGTTCGGCATCGAGGAAGTATCGCTCGTTTCGCGCCGATCGTCAGGCCGCCGCCGCGACCAGGAGTTCGTTTCGAAGCGCGTCGATCCGCGGGGGACAAGGGGGCGCCGAAGCCGGTGCCGGCTCGGACTGAAAACAAGTGCCGGCCGGGCGACCGGATCGATGGGGGGAGCGCCATCCGCGGCCCAACAATGCCATCAGATCTTGCGTGCGAGCGGCGGGATGAACAGGGGCGCGGTGTCCCAGGGGAACAGGATCCACGTGTCCTGGCTGACCTCGGCGACGAAGCTGTCGGTCGCCTTCATCCCGGCCGGCTTCGCGTAGAGGCAGGCAAAATGGGCCCGCGGAAGGAGCGTCCGGACAAGACCTGCCGTGACGCCGGAGTCGACGAGATCGTCCACCACCAGGAAACCCGACCCGTCGCCCGCGGCGGCGGCCGGCTTCAACAGGACAGGCTCGCTTTGTTGCTCGTCCCCGGTTTCCTCGTCGCGCCCGTAGCTCACAACCGAGATGCTTTCCACGAGGCGGATCTCGAGCTCGCGGGCGACGATGGCGGCCGGGATAAGACCGCCCCGCGTAATCGCGACGATGCCGCGGAACGGTCCGAGCGTCATCAGCGTCGTCGCGAGCGTCCGCGCGTCGCGGTGCAGCTGGTCCCAGGTGACCGTGGCGTAGACGACCGCCATCAGAAGAGCCGCCCGCCGTTCGGCACGGTCGCGTCGGGCGCGATGAGCGTCACCGCGCCCAAGCCGTCCGGCAGGCCGAGCGTCAGGACCTCGCTTGCGAAAGCGCCGATCCGACGGGTCGGAAGATTGAGAACGACCGGCACATGGCGCCCGACCAGAGTGTCCGGCGCGTGGTGCGCCGTGACCTGTGCCGCAGATCGTCGGACGCCGAGCGCCGGGCCGAGGTCGATCGACAGCTTGATCGCCGGCTTCCTCGCTTCCGGAAACGGCTCGGCGGCGAGAATTGTGCCGACCCGGATGTCGATCCGCTCGAAGTCCGCGAGCGTGACCGGCGGCGGTACGGTGTCCGTCATGCTCCTTCTTCGCGCGGAGTCCGGCTGCTTGCCAAGCAGCAGCGTGGCGGCGCGCTTGCCAAAGATAGCCGCCCTCCGTAGAACGACGTCGCTTGCTGGTCGGGCGTAGCTCAGCGGTAGAGCAACCGGCTGTTAAGGTTTGACACTTCGGCGGGAAACCGTCGTCGATCTTCGGGTGAATTCGGTGAAACCCCACTCCGTGTAGGCGCAAGGCCGAAACGGGAGGGCGATACCGAGCCAAGCCGGACGCAGGGCCGTTCCTCGGGACGTCGCGTCCGGAAGGTGTAGAGACTAGGCGGTGAGGAGCCCTTCCGATAACCCGCCCACGAGCGCCCGACACCATACCGGCGACGCACTCGCGTCTTAGCCGGTGAAGAGATAGTCCGACACCGCCAGGAATGGCGGGAACGGTTGAACCGGTTGGTCGTAGGTTCGAATCCTACCGCCCGAGCCACAAGCACGGTCACCATGACCATCTTCCCGGCGATTGCCCGCCGTCGCGTGATTGGGGCGGCGGGCGCTTCCCTCGCGCTCGGGCGACCGGCCTCGGCCGACGATCGCCAGAAGATCGTGCTCGGCTGGCACGAGGTTTCACCGTCCGGCGTCATCGTCCTGGCGGCAATGCGGAACGGGCTCTTCGCGCAGCACGGCGTGGACGTCGTGCTTCGGGCGGGGAGGCCGGGCGATCCGCCGTTCGATCAGCTGCTTCGGACCGGTGCGGTCGACGCGTGCGTGGCGCCCGCTCCGATCATGCTCGAGCCGATGAAGAAGGGTCTCGACGCTTGCTTCACCGCCGGTCTGTCCGGGGGTGGGCTCCGCCTGCTCGCGGACCGACATGCGCGGCTTCGACGGATCGAGGATGTGAAGCATCACCAAGTCGGGGTCGTCGACGTGGACGGACCAGCCAGGCTCTTCTTTTCCGTGATGCTACGCCGGAAGGGAATCAACCCTTTCGCGGAGGTGACCTGGGTGAACGTTCCGGCGCCGAGGATGGGCGACGCCCTTCGCGACCACGGCGTGGATGCCGTCGCGATGTCGGATCCCGACGCTTTCGCGCTCAAAAGCGTCATGGAACTGACCGAGATCGCGACAAACGCGTCCGGCTCCTATCGGGAGCGGACGTTCGCCGCGCTCGTGGTGTCCGGAAACTTGCTGCGCGGTCCGCGTCGGGTCGACGCGATCGGGTTGACCGGCGCCCTCCTCGAGGCCGCCCACTTCGTTGCCACCCAGCCGAAGGATGCCACCTCCTTCGCGGCATCCCTCGCGCCTGCCTCGCTCGATGCCGCTGCGCTGGTGCAGATGCTGAGAACCGAGGCGCCCGACCAGCATCCCGTCGGAGCCGCGTTGGTCGACGACATCGCTGCTTATGTCGACGAGTTGCGCCTGCTCGGCACGATGCCGTTCGACCTGAACAGTGGCCGGTTCGCCCGCACCGTCTGCCAGGATGTCGGCAAGGGGTAATCGGCGGCCTCGACGTGTCGTTTTGACATCGTTCGGTGAATAAACGGCACTGGCCGCGGCATCACCATTTCATCAAGCGTGGAATGCCTTATATCCCGACCTCGTTTTGGGATTGCAGGATGTTCCACGTCCATCAGGCTTCTTTGCCCGTCGCGCCGCCGGTCGCCGGCTGCGCCCGCTCCGACGACTTGCGGCCGATCTGTCGTGACCTGACGGAGCAGAACCTGGACGGTCAGGCCCTGCTTGAGCGGGTCCTGAAGGGAGGCCTTCGAGGCGAGATCGCCGCCGTTTCGGCTTTCGGGGCCGAATCCGTTCTCCTGCTGTCGCTGATCGCCGAGGTGGATCGCGCGACACCGGTTCTCTTTCTCGAGACCGGGCGCCATTTTCCGGAAACGCTGGCGTTCCGTACTCAGGTGGCGGAGCGCCTCGGCCTCACCGACGTGCGCGACCTGAGACCCGGCGACGAGAGCGTGCGCGACACCGATCCGACGGGCGAACTCTGGTACTATGACCCTGATGCATGCTGCGCGCTGCGGAAGGTCCGCCCTCTCGAGCAGGCTCTCTCGTCGTTCCGTGGCTGGATCACGGGCCGCAAGCGGCATCAGTCGTCGACGCGCGCCGACCTCGCGCCGGTCGAGATCAGCGGCGGCCGCCTCAAGATCAATCCGCTTGCGTCCTGGACAAGGGACCGGATCGCGGCCGAGATACGGCGACGGGGGCTTCCGCGACATCCGCTCGCCGCGCAAGGCTATCGGTCGATCGGCTGCGCCACCTGCACACGCCCGGTCGCGGCAGGCGAGGACGAGCGGGCGGGGCGTTGGGACGGTTCGCGCAAGACGGAATGCGGTATTCATCGGCCGATCTGACGCCGCGTGACAGGCAGGGCTTTGACAATGGACGATCTGGACGAGCTTGAAGCGCAGAGCGTCTTCATCCTCCGCGAGGCGTATCGCCGGCTGCGACCGGTCGCCATGCTCTGGTCGCTCGGCAAGGACAGCAACGTGATGCTGTGGCTCGCGCGAAAGGCCTTCCTCGGGCGAGTCCCGTTTCCGGTCCTGCATGTCGACACCGGCCGTAAGTTTCCCGAGATGTACGCCTTCCGGGAGCGCTACGCGCGCGAGTGGGACCTCGATCTCGTGGTCGGTGCCTGCCCGCCGATCGAGGCGATCGATCCGTCGCTGCCTCCGGCGGCACGGTCCGCGGCGCGCAAGACGAGTGGCCTCGCCTCGCTGATCGAGGCGCGCGGTCTGGCCGGCGTGATCGCCGGGATCCGGCGCGACGAGCAGGCGACACGCGCGAAAGAGCGCGTGTTTAGCCCGCGCGCCGCGAGCCATCGCTGGGACGTGCGGAACCAGCCGCCCGAGTTCTGGGACCAGTTCGCGATCCCGTTCGAGCCGGGCGCGCATGTTCGCGTCCATCCGCTGCTCGGTTGGACCGAGCTCGACGTGTGGCGCTACATCGAACGGGAATCGATCCCGGTGGTGGACCTCTACTTCGCGCGCGGCGGGCATCGCTACCGCTCGCTCGGAGATCAGGACATTACCCGGCCGGTCCCGAGCGCGGCGGCGACGATCGCGGACATCATCCGGGAGCTTCGCGACACGAAGACGTCGGAACGCGCCGGCCGCGCGGCCGACAACGAGACGGAGGACGCCTTCGAGCGGCTTCGGGTCGCGGGCTACCTTTGATGCCGGACGGCCCCGATCCTCTCGCACCGGCCGATCGCGTCGGAAGCGCACCGACCCAGATCGTGTTCGTCGGGCATGTCGATCACGGCAAGTCCACCCTGATCGGTCGCCTGCTGCATGATACCGACAGTCTCGCCGACGGACGTCTCGACGCGTTGCGCGCGTCGAGCGCGCGTCGCGGACTCGCCATCGAATGGTCCTTCCTGCTCGACAGCCTGCAGGCTGAGCGCGACCAGGGCGTGACCATCGACGCGACGCGGCTGCCGCTCGTCGTGGGTAACCGGAACTTCGTCATCGTCGATGCGCCGGGACATCGGCAGTTCCTGCGCAACATGGTGACCGCCGCCGCCGACGCGGCCGCCGCGGTCCTCGTGGTCGATGCCGCCGAGGGCGTCCGCGCCCAGACCATGCGGCATGCGACGGTGCTTCGGCTGATCGGCGTCCGGCACGTGATCGTGCTCATGAACAAGGTCGATCTGCTCGACTTCGACGAGGCGCGGATCGCCGGAGCCTCGGCCTTGCTCTCGCGCTATCTAGAGGCGGAGGGAATCCGGGCGGCGGCGATCGTCCCGTCTTCGTCGCGTCACGGCGACAACGTCGTGACCCGGTCCTCGCGGATGCCCTGGTATGCCGGCCCCACCCTTGCGGAAGCGATCGAGGCAGTGCCCCCGCTTGCGTCGCGCGCGGACGGCGCCTTCCGGATGCCGATCCAGGATGTTTATCGCGTTGGCGAGCGACGCGCCGTGGTCGGTCGGATCGAGCAGGGGCGGGTCGCGGTCGGCGATCGCGTCACGGTCGGTGCGTCTGCGCTCGAGGCCCGGGTCGTCGCGATCGAGACCTGGGCTGCGCCGCCCCGGCAGGAAGCGTCGGCCGGGCAATCGACAGCGCTCGTGCTCGAACCCGAGATCGTCGTCGAGCGCGGCGAGCTCCTCTGCGATCCCGACAAGCGGCCGCTTCGGGCGTCGAGGGTGCGGGCGCGCCTGTTCTGGCTTCGGCCGGAGGCGCTTTCGGAAGGGGAACACCTGCGGCTTCGGGTGGCGACGGCCGAATACCCGGTGACGGTCACGACGATCGAGCGCGTCGTCGCGATCGACGACGACGGGACGGTGCCTGAAGACGCGCGCTCGGTTCCCCCGGAGGGGTTCGCCGAGGTCGTGCTTGCGGCGACCGAAGAGATCGTCTTCGATCCGTTCCGCGCCGGGCGTTGGGCCGGACGCGGCGTGCTCGCCGATGCCTACGGCCGGATCGTCGGCGGTGCGCCCCTGGTCGAACCGGTCGCGATCAGCGCGTCGCAGTCGATCCACCCGGTCTCGTCGACCATCACGGCGGACGAGCGGACGCTGCGACGCGGTCACGCCGGTGGCGTGTTCTGGATGACCGGCCTGCCGGGCGCCGGCAAGAGCACGCTCGCGACCGCGGCGGAGCGTATCCTGTTCGATGCGGGCCTCGACGTCGTGGTGCTCGACGGCGACACGCTGCGCGCGCGGCTGAACGCCGACCTCGGTTTCACCGACGTCGATCGGACCGAGAACGTGCGGCGGACGGCCGCCGTCGCACGGATCATGGCCGATGCCGGTCTGCTCGTGCTCGTCGCCCTGATCACGCCGCTCCGCGCGCAGCGGGCGCTCGCGCGCGGTCTCGTCGGTTCGAGCTTTCACGAGGTGTTCATCGACGCGGATGCGGCGACCCGTGAAGCGCGCGATCCGAAGGGGCACTACGCGGCTGCGCGTGCCGGGCGGCTACCGGGCTTCACCGGCATCGGTCCCGGCTACGAACCACCGGAAATTCCGGCGCTCCGGATCGACACCGAGGCCAGCGGCATCGACGAAGCGGCTCGACGTCTCGCGGACTTCGTGCGGAGCCGGACGGCGCGCGACGAGGCGGAGGCTTTGCGCGACGGGAAGGTCGCTGCTATGGCGGGATTGTCTTCGCGAGAGTGACGGAACGGTAGACGTAGTCGGCTCAAAATCGACCGCCGCAAGGCATGGGGGTTCGAGTCCCCCCTCTCGCATCCGCACCGCTCATCGCAATCCGTGCGCACGCTGCCACAAGGTCAACATGCTCGCCCGATCGAGGCCGGACGCGAAACCGGTGCGGCCGTTCTTCTCTTCCGGACCATGCGTGAAGCGGCCGGGCTGGTCACCCGACGCGCTTGCCGGGGCTCTGGTCGGACGGTCGCATCGCGCCCCGCCGTGTAGCGCCCGTCTGCTCGAGGTCATCGAAAGATCCCGCGAGATCCTCGGCGTTCCGGACGGTTGGCGCATCGGGATCGTCCCGGCCTCCGACACCGGCGCGATCGAGATGGCGCTCTGGTCGCTCGCGGGCATGCGCCCGATCGACGTGCTCGCCTTCGAAAGCTTCTCGTCCGCCTGGGCGCACGACTTGACCGATGAACTCCGGCCGGAAGGTGGTGTCCGCGTGCTCGGAGCGCCATACGGCTCGCTCCCGGCTCTCGGCGCGGTGGATTGGTCGCGCGACGTCGTGTTCGCCTGGAACGGTACCACGTCGGGCGTCAGGATGCCGGACGGCGACTGGATCGCGCCTGCGCGCGAGGGTCTCGCGATCTGCGATGCGACCTCGGCGGCCTTCGCGATGACGCTGCCGTGGGACCGGCTCGATGTGGTCACCTGGTCGTGGCAGAAGGTGCTGGGAGGCGAGGCGGCGCACGGCATGATCGCCCTGTCACCGCGAGCCGCCGGTCGTCTCGCGACGCACCGGCCTGCCCGCGGCCTGCCGAAGATCTTCCGCCTCGCGGGCGAAGACGGGCTGCTCGAAGGCGTGTTTCGTGGCGACACGATCAATACGCCGTCCATGCTGTGCGTCGAGGACGCGCTCGACGGGCTTCGCTGGGCGGAACGGATCGGCGGCTTGCCGGCGCTGATCGGGCGCGCCGAGCGCAATCTCGACGCCGTAACGGATTGGGTGACGCGTAGCGCCTTCGTGTCGTTCCTGGCCGAAGACGCGCGTCTCCGCTCGCCCACTTCGATCTGTCTCCGTCTCGCAGGCCCGCTCGTGGACGGTCTCGACGCGGACGCGAAGGCGCGTCTCGTCGCGACGGTCGCCCGGCGTCTCGCGGACGAGGAGGCCGCCTATGACATCGCGTCCTACCGCGACGCGCCGCCCGGGTTCCGGCTCTGGGGCGGCGCGACGGTTGAGCACGACGATATCGCACGCGTGCTGCCCTGGCTCGACTGGGCCGTGCTTGCCGCTCTGGACGAGATCCGGTGAGGTCCGTCGAAACGGGATCGAAGCCCAATCCCGCCCTCCTGCCCTCGGGGCTGCGCGACCTTCTGCCACCGGAAGCCGAGGCGGAAGCGGAGGCGATCGCCGCGATCGGCGCCTGTTTCGCGAGCCATGGCTACGAGCGCGTCGAGCCGCCGCTGCTCGAATTCGAGGACAGTCTGCTTTCGGGTTCGGGTGCGGCGATCGCGGAGGCGGTGTTCCGCACGGTCGACCCGGAAAGCCATCGGATGATGGGATTGCGGCCGGACATGACGCCGCAGGTCGCACGCATTGCCGCGACAAGGCTGGCGGAAAGCCCACGGCCGCTGCGGCTCGCCTATGCCGGGCAATGCGTTACGCTTTGCGCCGGCCAGCTCACCTCCGACCGGCAGATCCCGCAGAGTGGGATCGAGCTGATCGGGATCGACTGTCCGGATGCGGATGCCGAGGTCGTCACCGTGGGAGCCGAGGCGCTCGCTTCGCTCGGCGTGGACCGGATGAGCTTCGACCTGACCCTGCCGCCGCTGGCGCCCGCCCTGGTCTCGGAAGGCGGTGTCCGCGAGGAGGAACGCGAACCGCTGCTCCGAGCGCTCGATCGGAAGGATGTGGCGTCGGTCCGGCGCCACGGATCGCCGATCGCCGACACTCTCGAAGCGTTGCTGCTCGCAGCCGGACCGGCGGCGCGGGCGCGGGACGCGATCGAACGTGCGGCGCTGCCGCCCGGCGCGAGACTGCTCTGCGATCGACTGGGTCGGACGGTGGACGCGATCCTCGCGCGGTCGCCCGATCTCCGCCTGACGATCGATCCGCTCGAGTTCCGCGGCTGGCGCTACCACACCGGCGTTCACGTCGCGATCTACGCGCAGGGGCGACACGAGGAACTCGGGCGCGGCGGTCGCTACGGCGGGGCAGGAGGCGACGAGCCGGCCTGCGGCCTGACGCTTTTTCCGGCCGCGATCCTTCGGGCGACGCCGCAGCGACCGAGACGACGGCGCGTCTTCATTCCGCACGGCACGCCGCCGCCGGTTGGCGCGGGACTGCGTCGGATCGGCTTCGCGACCGTCGCCGCACTCGGTCCGGATCCGCACCCGGCCGCCGAGGCGCGGCGTCTCGGTTGCACTCATCTTCTGCAGGGGCGCGAGCCGGTCGCTCTCGGGGACATCGCGTCATGGCCAACGTCACGGTGATCGGCGCCCAGTGGGGCGACGAGGGCAAGGGCAAGATCGTCGACTGGCTGGCAAGCCGCGCCGACATCGTGGTGCGCTTCCAGGGCGGTCACAATGCGGGTCACACGCTCGTGGTCGGCAACCAGACATACAAGCTCTCGCTGCTTCCGAGCGGGCTGGTGCGCGGCAAGCTCGGCATCATCGGCAACGGCGTGGTCGTCGACCCGCGCGCGCTCCTCGACGAGATCGACCGGGTCGCGGCGCAGGGGCTGTCGGTCACGCCCGCGACGCTCCGGATCGCCGAGAACGCGACGCTGATCCTGCCCGTGCACGCGGCGCTTGATCGTGCGCGGGAAACGGCGCGTGGCGAGCGGAAGATCGGCACCACCGGCCGCGGGATCGGACCGGCCTACGAGGACAAGGTCGCGCGCCGGGCGATCCGCATGTGCGACCTCCTCGAGCCCGACACGCTGGCGACCAAACTCGACGAGGTGCTGATGCACCACAACACGCTGCTTGCGGGGCTCGGCGCGCCGGTGTTCGAGAAGGCCGACCTGCTCGATCATCTCACGGCACTCGCCCCGCGGTTGACGCCGTTCGTGGAGCCGATCTGGGAACTGCTCGACGAGGCGCGTCGCGCGGGCCGCCGGATCCTGTTCGAGGGCGCCCAGGCGGTGATGCTCGACGTCGACCACGGGACGTATCCGTTCGTCACGAGCAGCAACACGGTGGCCGCACAGGCGGGAACGGGGAGCGGCGTCGGACCCGGCTCTGCCGGCTTCGTGCTCGGCATTGCCAAGGCCTACACCACGCGGGTGGGATCGGGACCGTTCCCGACCGAACTCCATGACGAGACCGGCCGCCTGCTGGGCGAACGCGGCCATGAGTTCGGAACGGTGACCGGCCGGCCGCGCCGCTGCGGTTGGTTCGACGCGGTGCTGGTGCGTCAGGCCGTCAAGGTCGGCGGCGTGGACGGTCTCGCGCTGACCAAGCTCGACGTCCTCGACGGTTTCGACGAGCTCCGGATCTGCGTCGGCTACGAGATCGGCGGACATCGGTTGCGGCGGCTTCCGGCCGGGACTGCGGCGCAGGTTGAGGCGAAGCCGGTGTTCGAAACGATCGAGGGGTGGTCGGCTTCGACGCGGGGCGCCCGGTCCTGGGCTGACCTGCCGGCGCAAGCGATCAAATACGTCCGCCGGATCGAGGAACTCGTCGAGGCGCCGGTCACGCTGCTTTCGACGTCGCCCGAGCGCGACGACACGATCCTGGTGCGGGATCCTTTCTCCGACTGAGTGCGCGTGGGGTCGACCGAGAGTAGTGGGACCTTCGGTGTCGTGACGCCCCTGCGCTTCGGGATCCTCCCGAGCCTGCACAACGATCCGGCGGACGTGGACGGCGAACAAGGCGATGACCGGCGCGATGTCTGACGCGCGCCAATTTCACCAGTCGCTCTCGAGGCGCGGTGTTCCGTGATGGCGTGCGCGGCTGCCGGGCATAAACGAAGCGTTAAACGTCCTGCTCGATCCTCTGTCGGCGACCACCGAAAGGCAGGCCAGGATGGCAGGCAGCCGAGCACAGACCGGAGGCGATCGGGAAGGCGATCCGCGTCTCGAGATCGAGAGCGACGTTGCGGCGGACTCTCCCTACGCCTTCCTCGTGCCGAACGTGCGCAAGGTCGCAGGCCGCCCAGGTTCCGCGGCGCTCTGGGCCTTGCCGATCGTCTCCCGCCTCGCGCCGCATCCGATGCTGGCCATGCTGACCACGATCGACGTGCCTGGCGTCGTCATGCCGGCGGCGCGGCTCGCGACACAGGGGGCCGACTGGCTGCTGTGTCGCAGCCCCGCGGGAAGCGCGGTCGCGGGCCAGATGTCTGGCACGACCGACGAGGCGGTGCTGATTTCGCAAATCCTGCGACCTGCTGCCGTCGCGCTCGAAGGTCTGCGGCGCCAAGGTTTGACCCATCGGGCCGTTCGGCCGACGAACCTCTTTATCGGCAGTGTCCCGGGAGCCGTCGAGCTTGGCCCCTTCTGGTTCGCGCCCCCGGCTCACGGCCAGAACGCAATCATGGAGACGCCGTGGGTCGCAGCCTGTCTGCCGGAAGCGCGCGGGCCAGGATCGATTGCCGACGACGTGTACGCCCTCGGCGTCCTCATCCTCGGACTTTGTCTCGGCGGTCAGCCGCTCGACGGCGTTTCGGACGCGGAAGTGATCGAACGGAAGACGCGGCTCGGCAGCTACGCGGCGCTTCTTGGCGACCGGCGAGTGCCGCCGTCGCTTGCGGATCTCCTGTCCGTCATGCTTGCGGACGAGCCCTCGCAGCGACCGTCGCCCGAACGGCTCGCGAGCGGCGTGTCCCTCGCAGGTCCGAAGGTCGTGTCGCGCCGCCGGGTGAACGCGGCCGTCCCGCTCAACCTCGGAGAGACCTCCGTCTGGACAACGCCGCAACTCGCCTACGCGATCGCGACCACGCCGGATCTGGCGAAGCGGTCGCTGCTGCTCGGGCAGGTCAATCACTGGCTGCGCCGCTGCCTCAACGAGGTCGTGCTGGCCGAGAAGCTCGACAGCCTCGTCTGGCCGTCGCCGGGTGCTTCGCCGCTGGAAGGGGACGATCCGTCTCACGTCGCGACCGCGCTGCTGCGGATTTCGCGTCTGCTGGACCCGAGCGCGCCGATCATCTGGCGAGGTATCTGCCTCATGCCCGAGGGCGTCGCGCCCCTTCTCGCGAGCCTCGACGACAAGCCTGCACCCGAGCGCGACCTCGTTCTCTCGGCGATCGCCGCCGCTCTGCCGTTCCTGGCCGCGAAGAGCGAGGGCGACGAGGCCGCGGCGCTCGAGGCACGCGCGCGTCGACTCCGCAACGCCCTCCGAACCACGCTCGGGCGCCTGCACGCGGCCTATGAGCTGAACCCGTCGCTGGCCTGCCGCTCGACGCTTCTCGGCGGAAGAGCGGCCACGACGCTGGCCGAACTGCTTCCGGCGATCGAGGCGGAAGCGGCGGTGCGGAAGCCAAGCCCGACGAAGTCGACCTTCCGCTTAGACGAGCACGTGATCGCTTTCGCGGCGGCGCGACGGCGTCCGAGCCGCCCGCCGTCGCCGCTCGGCGTGAGCTCCCTTGAGCAGTTGCGGACGCTCGCTTCGATCTGGCAGGAAACCCGTGGAACGCCTTCGCCCGGTCTGGCCGGGTTGCTTGCCGAGGAAGCGATGGCGGCGGCGGCATCTTGGCCTGGGCGCGAGCAGCGTGACGCCCGGCAGGCACAACTCCGACGCGTCATTGAGGGGGGCAATCTCCTGCGGCTTCTGCAGGTGATCGACGATGACGCTCCTTTGCAGGCGGCACAGGCCCGTCGCGAGGAAGCGCACGCGACGATGCGCGACCTCGTGCGTCGGCGGGACGCCTTGCAAAACGGCGGAACGGCGCGACAGACGACCGCACGCCGCGTCGGACAGCAATCGGTCGAGGTGGTCGGGGTCGCCTTGTCCGCGATCACGCTGCTGCTGCAGCTCATCCCATGATGTCGTACACTCGTAGCGACCGTACCGGCGGTGCTCGTTCCGTCCCGAGTTGGATCGCGGGACTTTCCTGCGGCCTCATCCTCATGGTCACTCCAGCAACGGTCATGTTGCTCGGGGTCGGCCTGGCGCCGACGCTCTTCGTGCGCGTTCTCGACGGGGCGGCGGATCGGAGCGCCTTCAGGGCCGTGCTGCTCTGCAACGCGACCGCGACGATCGGGCCGATGATCCGCCTATGGCGCACAGGTCCGCCGGACCTCGGACGCGCCATGTCAATTCTTTCACAGCCGAACGTGCTCTGTCTGGTCTGGCTGGCCGGCGCGGCAGCCTGGGTCGCATCCGAGCTTTTGACGATGCTCGCGGGGCGATACTTCGTCGCTTGCGACAGGAGACACGCGGCCCGACTGACTTCGGAGATCGAGCGTCTTCGAGAGGAGTGGGGGGCGGAACAAACGATGCCCGAAGCCTAGGCTCCGGGCATCAGACCGAAAGGCTTGCCTTAGAAACCGTCTTTCAAGCGGCCAGTGCGACGGTCCGTCGTTCCGCGACCTCGGTTCGCATCGCCTTCTGCAACTTCTCGAAGGCTCGAACCTCGATCTGACGGACGCGCTCGCGCGAAATCCCATACTGCTGGGACAGCTCCTCAAGTGTCGTCGGATTCTCCTTGAGCCGACGCTCGATCAGGATGTGCCGCTCACGGTCATTCAAAGTCCGGAGAGCGCCGCCGAGAAGAGCGCGCCGGCCGGTGAGCTCTTCGTGCTGTGCGAGGATCTGCTCCTGGCTCTCGCCCTCGTCGACCAGCCAATCCTGCCACTCGCCCTCGCTGTCAGCACGCACCGGCGCGTTCAAGCTGTGATCCGGTGCCGCAAGACGACGGTTCATGTTGATGACGTCCTGCTCCGGCACGTCGAGCGCCTTCGCGATCCGTCCAACATGTTCCGGCCGGAGGTCGCCGTCTTCGATCGCCTGCATCTGGCCCTTGAGGCGGCGAAGATTAAAGAACAGCTTCTTCTGGGCCGCTGTGGTGCCCATCTTCACGAGCGACCAGGAATGGAGAATGTACTCCTGGATCGCCGCCCGGATCCACCACATCGCATAGGTTGCGAGCCTGAAGCCGCGGTCCGGATCGAACCGCTTGACCGCCTGCATCATTCCGACGTTGCCCTCGCTGATGAGTTCGCCGAGAGGCAGACCGTATCCGCGATAGCCCATCGCGATCTTTGCCACGAGCCGCAGGTGCGACGTGACCAGCTTGTGCGCGGCTTCCGAATCCTCGCTGTCGCGCCAACGACGCGACAGATCGAGCTCCTCTTCCGGTGCAAGCATCGGAAACTTGCGGATGTCCTGGAGGTAGCGGGAAAGGTTGCCCTCCGGGGCGACGTTGATGACGCTGGCGGCCATGGACAAGGATCCTTTCGCCTGCACTCTCGACTTGGTCGGCTCCCGTCCATTACGGCCCGGTCGCCACTTCGGTTGCGCAGTGCAGCATCGCTGGAGCGCAGAACGATGATCACGTTGGGGAGAACGGGTCCGGCTCGGCACCCTCTCCAACGTCGGCCGGCGGCGTGCGCCTTTGTCGTCGGTCGTGACGGTGGGATACAGGACCTCACCGGTCCGGTCAAGCGCAATGTTGCGTTGCAGCATCCAGGAGGCCGACAGTGTCGAGCAACGCGCTGAGATCCGCCGGCGGAGCGCTGGCGAAGCGCAGGAGCTTGCCGCTCGTGGGATGACGAAACCCGAGGACGGCCGCATGCAGGGCCTGGCGGGGGAAATCCAGCAGCCGGTCGCGTTCATCCGGCCCAAGCACTCCGGTCGACGCCGGGCGGCGTCGAAGATAGGTCGGGTCGCCGACCAGAGGGTGACCGGAATGGGCGGCGTGGACGCGGATCTGATGCGTGCGTCCGGTGTCCAGCCGGCAGCGCAGGAGCGTCACCGCACGGGCCGCGGCGATCCGCTGCCAATGGGTCAGCGCGGGCTTCCCACCGGTGCGTAGCGCGGCCATGCGTTTCCGGTCTCGCGCGTCGCGGCCGATGGCCGCGTCCCAACGGCCGGCTGGTTCGCCGAACAGGCCCCACGCGAGGGCCAGGTAGGCGCGTTCCGTGCGTCTGGCGGCGATGTCCGCCGAAAGGGCGGCGAGTGCCTGCTCTGACTTCGCGACCACCATCACGCCCGACGTGTGCTTGTCGAGCCGGTGAACGATCCCGGGCCGTTTCTCGCCGCCGATCCCGGGCAGCGTGTCGCCGCAATGCGCGAGAAGTGCGTTGACCAGCGTGCCGTGCTCGTTTCCGGGAGCGGGATGCGTCACCAGACCTGCCGGTTTGTCGAGGACAATGAGATGGTCGTCCTCGAACAGGATCGGAAACGGGATCGCTTCGGCACGCGGTTTCGCGGCGATTGGGGAGGGGCGTTCGACGACGAATACGGCGTCGGCGCGGACCGGGGAGGCCGGCTCGCGGAGCACCTCGCCGTCGCGCGTGACGAAGCCCTCCTCGATCAGCGCCTTGACGCGAGAGCGCGAGATCGTGCCGATGCGTTCAGCGAGAAAGCGATCCGTGCGCGTCCCGGCGTCGGACTTGCCCGCGGCGAGCGAGATCGACGAGGCTTCGTGGTCGGGGTCGTCGCCCATGGACAAGGAACTAGGCCGGTGGCGAGACTAGGGGAAGGGCGACCGGCGACAGGCGGGGTCCGGGCAATGCTCGCCCTCGTGATCGGGCTCGGAATCCTGATCGTGGCCGGCGTGCTGGTCGTCGTTGTCACCCTGATCCATCGCGCACTGGCGCCCCATCGCGACTTCGTCACGGCGATCGGACAGACGCCGGACGCCTTTGCGCAAGTCCTCGACCAGCCTGCCGGCACGCGGATCCTGTCGATCGCGACGCCGGCGGGCGGCGACTGGCTCGCGCTGCTCGTGTCTGGCGGTGGCTTGCCCGACCGCGTCCTAATGGTCGATCCGCGCGGGAACGGTCGTGTCGCGGGAACGATCCGGCTTTCCGGCGGGTCGCCCGCGGTGCCACATTGACGCTTGCGCGGCCCCACGGCGTCACGTAGGAAGCGCGCCCGGCCACAGTCCCGTTCGTCTAGAGGCCCAGGACACCGCCCTCTCACGGCGGTAACAGGGGTTCGAATCCCCTACGGGACGCCAG
>CAXUBA010000033.1:0-21209 GCA_964249205.1 uncultured Acetobacteraceae bacterium
GCTGGTGCGCTCGCCGGGGCCGCGGTCGGCGAGACGTCCGGCGATCGGCGCGGCCAACGCGCCGCCCGCGCCCGCGAGCGCGAACAGGGCGATCCCGTGCTGGCCGTAGCCGAAGCGACGCGCGAGCTCGAGCGGCACCGCGGTCCAGAACAGGTTGAACGCGGCGAACATCAGCGCCTGGTAGAGCGCGCGTCGACGGAGCACCGGCTCGCGCGCGAGAAGCCTGGCCATCGACAGCAGGATCTGCCCGTATCGGAGCCCGGTTCCGGGCCGCCGCTGCGGCAACCGTTCGCGGAACAGGATCGCGAGCGTCGCCATGAACACCGCGGCCACGACGAAGACGGCGCGCCAGCCCGCGAATGACGCGATGAAGCTCGCGACCGGCCGTGCCAGCATGATGCCGGCGATCAGCCCGCCCATCACGTTGCCGACGACACGCCCGCGGATCCGGTCGGGCGACAGGTGCGCGGCGAGCGGCACCAGGATCTGCGTCGCGACCGAGCTCGCGCCGACCAGGAACGAGGCGACGAGGAAGGTCGCCGGACCGTCCGAGAACGCGACCGCGAGCAGCCCGACGATCGACGCCGCCATGCAGGCGAGGACGAGCGCGCGGTTCTCGACGAGGTCGGCGAGCGAGGCGACGAAGATCAGGCCTACGCCGTAGCCGAGCTGGGTCAGCGTGACGGTGAGCCCCGCCTCGCGCGGACCAAGACCGATGGCGGGCGCGATCAGCGCGATCAGCGGCTGCGCGTAGTAGAGGTTGGCGACGATCGCGCCGCAGCCGAGCGCCAGAAGCGCCACCATCCGCCCCGAGGGCGCATCCGAAGCCACGGCGGACCCGGTCTTGCGTGCCATGCTCCGCCTCCGATCGCGCCGACGACGCCGGTTGGACCCCGAACCGGCGCCAACGTCCACACCGGCGGGCGGCAAACGATTTCGGAACCGCTCTCCGAACCGCCCGGTTCCGATCACGGAGCTGTGACAAGGCCGAGGCTTCCGGACCGCCCGATCAGGTCTATCGTGCGCGGATAACAAAGAAACCCGAGGAAACGATGACGTCCCGCGTCCACAAATCCACGCGAATCCGGCTCGGATCGCGAATGGCGACTCACGCCGCCCTCCCTGCCCTGCTGATCGGCTGCACGCCGCTCGGCGCGGCCTGGGCACAGGGCGCTCCGGTGGGCAACGCCGCCGCGTGCCCCTGGCTCAACACCAGCCTGCCGGTCGCGACCCGCGTCAACATGCTGCTCAGCAAGATGACGGTGGCCGACGAGATCGCCCTCGTTCAGGGCAACGGCACGAACAACCCGTACGTCTTCTTCACGGCCGCGAATTCGGCGCTGTGCATCCCGGCCGGCGGCTACGAGGACGGCCCGGAAGGCGTCGCCGACAGCATGATGAACGTGACGCAGTTGCCGTCCGACATCGCGCTCGCGTCCACCTTCTCGCTCCCGCTCGCCCTGCAGTACGGCGCGGTGATCGGGCAGGAACAGACTGCGAAGGGCTCGACCGCCGATCTCGGCCCGACGGTCAACATCGATCGCGATCCCCGCTGGGGCCGCACCTTCGAGAGCATGTCCGAGGACCCGCAACTCTCCTCCGGCATCAGCAGCGCCGAGATCATCGGCATCCAGGGCCAGCGTCTCGAAGCGCAGGTCAAGCACTTCGACGCCTACAACCAGGAAACCAACCGCAACACGCAGCAGGACGACGTCATCGTCTCCGACCGCGTGCTGCACGAGATCTACCAGCCGTCCTTCAGCAACGCGATCGACATCGCAGGCTCTGCCTCGCTGATGTGCGCCTATTCCTCGATCAACGGCTTCTATTCCTGCCAGGATCCGTCGCTCCTGATCGGCGTGCTCCGGAACGAGTACAACTTCCAGGGCCTGGTCATGTCCGACTACGGCGCGATCCACGACACCGTCGCGGCCACCGCCGGAACCGACAGCGAGCAGCCCGAGAACACCTATTTCGGAACGCCGCTGGAGGCTGCCGTGACCAACGGCACCGTCCCGCGCGCGGTGCTCAACTCGATGGTGGAGCCGATCGTCCGGGAACTGTTCCGGTTCGATTTCTTCAACAACCCGCCGTCCGGTTCGCCGTCGGCGATCGCCACCACGCCGGCGCACGTCGCGCTCGCCACAACGGTCGCCGAGGCCGGATCGGTCCTGCTGCAGAACAACGGCGCCGTGCTGCCGCTCGCCGCGTCCGACAGCATCGCCGTGATCGGGCCGGCCGCCTCGCCGCAGGCCGTCACCGGCGGCGGCGGATCCGCGCATGTCGATCCGTCGTCGACCGTGACGCCGCTCGCGGGCATCGAGGCCGCGGCGACCGGCGCGGTCACCTACACGCAGGGCCTGCCGACCGACGCGCAGCTGACGTCGATCCCGTCGAACGATCTCTCGGTGCCTTACGCGCCGACGAACTACGGCGGCTCCTACAGCGCCACGCTGACCGCGCCGGAAACCGGAACCTACATCATCGGCTTCACCAATCCCGGCAGCTATAACGTCGCGACACTGACCATCAACGGCACCGCGATCATCAACAATCCCGGCACGCCGCCGGTCGCGATCTATTCCGCCGCCGTGCAGCTCACCGCCGGCAAGACCTACAGCCTGACGCTCGGCGGCGCCGGCCCGACCAGCAATCTCGCCTGGGCGACGCCGACGACGCTGCAATCCTTCGTCGGACCCGCGGTCGCCGCGGCCAAGGCGGCCAAGGAAGCGGTCGTGGTCGTCGCTGACAACACCGAGAGCGAGGCGGCGGACCGGCCCAACCTCCAGCTTCCCTCGGCGCAGGACGCGCTGATCGAGGCCGTGGCGGCGGCGAACCCGCACACCGTGGTCGTGGTCCAGGCCGGCGCGCCGATCACCATGCCGTGGCTCGGCAGCGTCAGCTCCGTGCTCGACACCTGGTACCCCGGCCAGACCGACGGCACGGCGCTCGCGTCGCTGCTGTTCGGACAGTCGAACCCGAGCGGACACCTGCCGATCACCTTCCCGGTCAGCCTCGCCGACGTGCCCGCGTCGACGCCGCAGCAGTTCCCGGGCGTAAACGGCTCGGTCGACTATTCGGAAGGGCTGCTCGTCGGCTACCGCTGGTACGACGCCCAGAACATCAAGCCGCTGTTCCCGTTCGGCTTCGGCCTCTCGTACACCACCTTCGGTTACAGCGACCTGCAGATCGCGAACCCGAACCCGGACGGCGTGACGCCGGTCACCGTGACCGCGACAGTGACCAACACGGGCAGCGTCGCCGGCACCGACGTCGCCCAGCTCTACCTCGGCTTCCCGGCCGCCGCCGGGGAACCGCCGCGGAAGCTCGTCGGCTTCCAGCCGGTGACTCTGGCACCCGGCCAGTCCACCAAGGTCTCGTTCGCCGTCAATCCGCGCGACGAGTGGTGGTGGGATGGCGCGGGCTGGAACGAGACGGCCGGCGCCTACACGGTCTCGGTCGGCGACTCGTCCGCGACCGCCGACCTCCCGCTCACCGGCAGCTACACGCTCGCGCATTCCATCGGCGCGCGCCGCGTGACCGTCACGGCTGCGAAGAGCTACAAGCCGGGCACGCCGGCGCTCGTCTCCGTGACGCTGAGCGCGGGCGGCGACCAGACGCTTGACGCCGTGCGGCTCGCCCTCGCGGCCCCGCTCGGCTGGAAGGTGGCCCCGGTCGGTCCCGCCACGCGCTCCGGCGTCCTTCCCGGACAGGCGGTGACCGAGAACTTCTACGTGACACCGCCGACGGGCGGCGTCGCGGAGAACGTCACCCTCTACGGCAAGGCCAACCTGCTGCCCGGATACTGCGCCGGCCAGGACGCGGTCGATCCGCAGACGACCGATCCGGTCGCCTACTACCAGCACGTCCAGGCGACCGAGATGGTGCCCTGCATCCCGGTCCGTCGTGCCGGCGGTGTCCGGACGCGTCTCACCGCCGGCTGACGCACGGCGCCCTCGCGAAACACACGACCCCGCCACGACCTCGTGGCGGGGTTTTCATTTCCGGACCGCGAGCGGGCGCGCCATCGTCCGACCGCACGACGGAGCGACGCGCGCGGATGGCCGACTGGCCCGTGACCCTTCTCGACCCGACGGTCACCGTCGAGACCGGACCAAGCGGGGACCCGCCGGATCCCGCAACCCTCGCCACGGTCGACCGGATCTGGAAGGCGGCGACGGACGCGAACCCTGCGCTGTTCGACGGCCGCATCTTCTCGGCCGACCGCATCACCGCCGACAGGATCGTCGGACACTGGACGGAATACCGTTTCGCCTTCGCGCGGCTGCACGGCCTTCTCGGCACGGACACGCTCCGGGTGCGGGGGCTCGCCGTCAACGGCGTGATCCGCTGCGCCGACGGCTTCGTGGTCGCGCGGCGAAGCAAGCGCGCCGTCTACCAGGCGAGCCTCTGGCAGTGCGCGCCGGCGGGAAGCGTCGAGCGGCGCGGGCAGGACGATCGCGTCGACCTCGCGGGCCAGGTCGCCGCCGAACTCGAGGAAGAGCTCGGCCTCCGGGTGGATCAGTGCGCGGTCGGCTCCCCGCTCGCGGCCGTCGCGCATCCGTCGAGCGGGGTCGTCGACGTCGGCATCCCGATCGAGACCACGCTCGGTTTCGCGGCGATCCGCGAGCGGCACCGATCCTTCGGCAACGAGGAATACGAGGCGCTCGCGCTGATCGGCGACATGGAGGTCGACGCCTGGCTGGCGGAACGCGCCGACACCGTCGCGCCGCCGACGCGCGCGTTTCTCCGCCTCGCCGCGGTCAGGCCGCGAACAGCGCGACGATCGCCTCGTTGAACGCCGGGATGTCCTTCGGATTGCGCGAGGTCACCAGCTTGCCGCTCCGGACGCACATCTGGTCGACCCACTCGCCGCCGGCATTGCGGATGTCCACCTCGAGCGACGGCCACGAGGTCAGCGTCCTGCCACGGACGCCGCCTGCGTTGATCAGCGTCCAGGGGCCGTGGCAGATCGCCGCGATCGGCTTGTCCCGCTCGACGAAATGACGGACGAAGGCGACCGCGCGCGCGTCCATCCGGAGCTTGTCCGGGTTCGTGGTCCCGCCGGGCAGCACCAGCCCGTCGAAATCGTCCTCGCGCGCATCGGCGAGCGCGAGATCGGCCGCGATCGACTGGCCGGGCTCGACGTCGTTGTTCATCGCCTGGATCTTGCCGCCGTCGGGCGACACCACCACGACGCGGGCCCCCGCCTCGCGCAGCGCGGCGGCGGGCTTCAGGAGCTCGACCTCCTCGACGCCGTCGGTCGCGAGCATCGCGATCGTCCGCCCGGTCAAATCATTCGCCATCGTGGTGTCTCCAACGCATACGGGATCCGCGGCGAACGGCGCCGCACGGCGAAAGCTCCTCGCCGCGCAGTCACGTCGGAGGGAGCGTCACATCCCGATCGTCTTGATTGCCTTGAAGCCGAGGGAAGGCTCGTTTTCCTCGGTCCGGCGCATCGTGTAGGCGGACGTCGCGAGGAACACCGGATCGCCGTCGAGATCCTCCGCCATCTGGGTCCGGTTCGCGGCCTGCAGCAGTTCCAGGCGCTTCGCATCGCCGCTGACCCAGCGCACCACGCCATACGGAACCGGCTCGAAGCCGGCCGCGACGCCGTATTCCGCCGCGAGACGCGCGCCCAGCACGTCGAGCTGCAGCTGCCCGACGACGCCGACGATCGCCGGACTGCCGTCGAGCGGCCGGAACAGCTGCACGACGCCTTCCTCGGCGAGTTCCTGCAGCGCCGCGCGCAGCTTCTTCGCCTTCATCGCGTCGTCCAGCCGGACGCGGCGAAGGATCTCGGGCGCGAAATGCGGCACGCCGACGAAGCGGACGTCCTCGTCCTCGGACAGCGTGTCGCCGATCCGAAGCGTCCCGTGGTTCGGGATCCCGACCACGTCGCCGGCGTAGGCCTCGTCCGCCACCTGCCGGTCGCGCGCGAAGAAAAACTGCGGCGCCGTCAGCGGGATCGTCTTGCCCGTCCGCACCTGCTTAAGGCGCATGCCGCGCTCGAGCCGGCCCGAGCAGATGCGCGCGAAGGCGATGCGGTCGCGATGGTTCGGATCCATGTTCGCCTGGATCTTGAAGACCAGCGCGGTAAGTTTCGGCTCGTCGGCCTGCACGATCCGCGTTTCGGCGGCCTGCGCGCGCGGCGGCGGCCCGAACTCGGCGAGCGCCTCGAGCAGGTCGGCGACGCCGATCTCGCGGATCGCGCTGCCGAAGTAGACCGGCGACAGGTGACCGGCGTTGAAGCTGTCGCGATCCCATTCCGGCAGCGCCGCACGGACGAGATCGACCTCTTCGGCGAGCGCCGCCATGCGCGGGTCGGACTGCCCGACCGCGATCCCGTCGATCAGCCGGACTTCCCGACGGTCGAGCCGATAGGTGCCGCAGAACCGGTCGGCACGGCCGATCGGCCAGGTCGCGGGCGAGATGTCGAGCGCAAGGCCCGACGAGATCTCGTCGAGCAGGGCGAACACATCCTGGCTTTCCCGATCCATCTTGTTGATGAACGTGACGATCGGGATGTCGCGCAGCCGGCAGATCTCGAACAGCTTGCGCGTCCGGTCTTCGATCCCCTTGGCGGCGTCGATCACCATCACCGCGCAATCGACCGCGGTCAGCGTCCGGTAGGTATCCTCGGAGAAATCCTCGTGGCCCGGCGTGTCGAGCAGATTGTAGACCGTGCCGTCGTGCTCGAACGTCATCACCGAGGTCACGACCGAGATCCCCCGGTCGCGCTCGATCTTCATCCAGTCCGACCGGGTACGGCGCCGCTCGCCCTTGGCCCGCACCTGGCCGGCGAGCTGGATCGCGCCGCCGGCGCGCAGCAGCCGTTCGGTGAGCGTCGTCTTGCCGGCGTCGGGATGCGAGATGATCGCGAAGGTGCGACGCCGGGCGATCTCGTGCCGCAGCGTCGCCTCGCCGACCCCGTCGCCGCTCACCTCAGCGCGAATAGAACTCGACGACGAGGTTCGGCTCCATCGTCACCGGGTAGGGCACGTCGCCGAGCTTCGGCGCCCGGCTGAACGTCCCCTTCATGGCGCGGTGGTCCACCTCGACGTAGTCGGGCACGTCGCGCTCGGCGCTCTGCGCCGCGTCGAGCACGACGGCGAGCTGCTTCGACTTCTCGCGCACCTCGATCACGTCGCCGTCGCGCAGCAGGTAGGACGGAATGTTCACCCGCTTGCCGTTCACCGTTACGTGACCATGGTTGACGAACTGTCGCGCGGCGAACGGCGTCATCGCGAACTTCATGCGGTAGATCGTCGCGTCGAGCCGCCGCTCCAGCAGCTCGATCAGGTTCTCGGATGTGTCGCCGCGGCGACGGACCGCCTCGTCGTAATACTTCCGGAACTGTTTCTCGCCGATGTTGCCGTAGTAGCCCTTGAGCTTCTGCTTGGCCATCAGCTGGACGGAGAAGTCGGACGGCTTGCTCTTGCGGCGCTGACCGTGCTGGCCGGGACCGTAGTCGCGCTTGTTGACCGGGCTCTTGGCCCGGCCCCAAAGGTTCACGCCGAGACGGCGGTTGATCTTGAACTTGCTTTCGAGGCGCTTGCTCATGCCCCTCTCCTTGACGGATGCGCGTGCCGGTGTGCCCCCTCTGCCGATGGGATGCACCCTGCGCCGCTTGTTGCACCGGTAGGCCCTCGCGGCGCCGAAACGCCAACGGGGCGGGATGCACCCGGAGAGCACATCCACGTTCCCAGCAGTGCGCGGCTTATCGCGCCGGCCGGGTCGGCGTGTCAACTCGGGAGCAGATCGCGTGGACCAGCACGACCGCACCGGCCGGAACCAGACGGGGAACGGGCGCGCCCGCCCCGATCTGGTCGGGATCCTCACCCTGCTCGCGCTCGTCCTCCTCGGCCTCGCCTGCTGGTGGCTGGTCCCGTGGTTCATGCACGTGGTGAAGCACCAGGACTGCATCGGCTCGGGCGCCACGAATTGTTGAGAGCAGCTCGCAACTCAGAAACTTGCCGGACGTCGTCTTTGCGTCCGGCGCGTCGATCGGCGCCCGGGAGGAGGAAAACCGAAATGGACAAGAACCGCGTCAAGGGCGTTGCCCACGAGGTCAAGGGCGCCATCAAGGAAACGGCCGGCAAGGTCACCGGCGACCGCGCGACCGAGGCGAAAGGCAAGGCCGAGAAGACCGGCGGCCAGGCGCAGGGAACGGTCGGAAAGGCCAAGGACACCGCCCGGAACGCCCTCAGCTAAACGCGTCGCCGATGACGTGACCTGATCGCAGCGCGGTCCGGCCGATCCGGCCTGGCCGCGCCCTCCGCCGCCGCGAACCGCCACCGGAACGACCGCGGGTCTGGGCGCGCCGCGCCCAGCGGAGCTCGAGGCAGAGCCTCGAACCGACCGATGATCTCAGCTCCAAGGGTACCGGCGGTGCCTCACGCCTCGTCCCGTCCGCGCACCCGCCGCCCAAGCGAGAGTTCCGCCACGACGCCGTGCAGCGTCCTGAGCTCCTGCTCGGTCACCTCGCCGCGCGCGAAGAAGTGGCGGAGATTCCGCACCATGCCCGGCCGCTTCGCCTCGTTGCGCAGGAAGCCGCACGCGTCGAGCTCGCGCGTCAGGTGATCGAGGAAGTTCTCGAGTTCGCCCTTCGTCGCCACGTGCGTCTCGTTCGTCATCAGCGCACGCGGCGGCGTCGCGTCGGTCGCCATCCACCATTCGTAGCTGGCGATCAGCACCGCCTGCGCGAGATTGAGCGACATGAAGCCGGGCTCGAGCGGAAATCGCACGAGCGCGTCGGCCCGCGCCATGTCGTCGTTGTCGAGCCCGGCGCGCTCCGGCCCGAACAGGATCCCCGAACGCAGTCCGCGCGCCTGCACGAGGCGCCATTCGGCGGCAGCCCCGCGCGCCGTGAGCATGGGCTTCACCACATGCCGGGGTCGCGGACAGGTCGCGTAGACGTGGTGCAGGTCCCGAACGGCGTCGTCGATCGTCTCGTGCAGCGTCAGCGCGTCGAGGATCCGGTCGGCGCCCGAGGCGGTGCGCCACGCGCGTTCCTGCGGCCAGCCGTCCCGCGGCGCGACCAACCGCATGTGGAACAAGCCGCCGTTCGCCATCGCGCGCGCCGCCGCCCCGATATTGTCGGCGAGCTGCGGCCTGACGAGAATGACGACCGGGCTGCCCTCGACCGGTTCGAGGGGTGCGCCTTCCGCGCGACCCGTCACGACGCTTCCACCGGACACCGTCCCATGCTCAACCTCCTGCCCGAGCGGCCCGGCCGCGTCGCGGTCCGCCCCGTCGAAGCCGCCGCTCGCGACACGCTGATCGACGCCCACCGCGCGAGCCGTGACTACCATGCGCCCTGGGCGGCGCCATTCACCGACGCGGCCGGGTTCGACCGGTGGCGCGCGGATCGCGCGACCGACGGCATCGGTTTCCTCGCCCACGAGAGCGCGACGGGGGCACTCGTCGGCCTCGTCTCGCTCACCGGCATCGTGCAGGGCGCGCTCCGGGGCGCATGGCTCGGCTTCCACGGCATGGCGCCGACGGCAAGCCGCGGGCTGATGACGGACGCGGTCCGCCTCGCCTGCCGGCACGGCTTCTCCTCGCTCGGGCTCCACCGGATCGAGGCCAACATCCAGCCCGGCAACGCGCGCTCGATCAGGCTTGTGCGGCGCCTCGGCTTCCGGCTCGAGGGAATGTCCGCGCTCTATCTTCGGATCGACGGCGCGTGGCGAGACCACGGACGCTGGGCGCTGCTCGAGCACGAGCTCGATCAGGCAGCGGGCGATCCGAACGCGGGGCCGACCGCGGCGGTCGAGCGGTTCTGGATCCGGTTCCGTGCCGAGACCGGCGGCGGCGGAGCGGAGGTGCCGGGCGTCACACGCTTCGGCGCCGACACGGACGAACAGGATGCGCTCGCATCGCTCGTGCGACGGGGACGGAAGCGCGCCACGGTCTCGCTCCGGCGCGAGTACGGTCCGGACACTCCCGTCGTGCCGGCGGCCGGCGACCTCGCGATCGTGCTCGACGGGCGCGACAGGCCGATCTGCGTGATCCGGACGATCGAGGTCCGGCTCGGTCCGCTCGCCTCGGTCGACGACGCGTTCGCCTGGGACGAGGGCGAAGGCGACCGCACGCGAACCGGCTGGCTCGCGACCCATCGCGCGTTCTGGCGCCGATACGGCCTGACGGTGGACGACGCGACCGAGCTCGTCTTCGAGCGCTTCGCCGCGATCTGGCCTGACCCCTGACCGGCGCGCCTGGGCGCGGCAGCCTCTGCGCGCCTAGGCGCGCAACACGCCCGCACGCCTAGGTGCGACGCCAGCGCGTCCCGCCCGGCCCGTCCTCGAGGACGATTCCGGCGGCGGCGAGTTCGTCGCGGATCCGGTCGGCCGCTGTCCAGTCGCGGCCGGCCCGGGCCTGCAGCCGCGCGTCGATCCGCGCTTCGATGGCGGTGTCGGCGAGCCCGCCGGGATCGGGTCCGCCCCGGAACCAGGCGTCCGGCGTGTCGCCGAGCAAGCCGAGCATCGCGCCGGACGCGGCGAGCGCCCGCCCGGCCTCGCCGTCGCCAGCGACCGCCCGGTCGGCCAGACGGTGCAGAACGGCGATCGCTTCCGGCGTGTTGAGATCGTCCGACAGCGCGTCGACGAGCGCGGCCGGCGCCTCCGCGGCGGACGCTATCGCCCCGGCCACCGGCGCGACGCGCGCGAGCGCGCGGTAGAACCGGTCGAGCTCGCGTCGGCTTTCCGCCAGCGCCTCGTCCGAGAACTGCAGGACCGATCGGTAATGCGCGCGGATCAGCGAAAGCCGCAGCGCTTCCCCTGGCGCGCGCGCCAGCGCCGCGCGCACGGTCGTGAAGTTGCCGAGGCTCTTCGACATCTTGCGGCCGTCGACCTGCAGCATCGCGTTGTGCAGCCACACGCGCGCGAAAGCGCTGCCGGGAAACGCCGCGAGACTCTGCGCCCGCTCGTTCTCGTGATGCGGGAAGATCAGGTCCTCGCCGCCGAGATGGATGTCGAAGCTTTCGCCGAGATGCGCGTGGCACATCGCCGAGCACTCGATGTGCCAGCCAGGCCGGCCGCGGCCCCACGGGCTGTCCCATCCCGGCTGTTCCGGCCCAGACGGCTTCCAGAGCACGAAATCGCCCGGGTCGCGCTTGTAGGGCGCGACCTCGACGCGGGCACCCGCCAGCATGTCCTCGGGCGACCGCCCGGACAGCGCGCCGTAGCTCGCGAAACTCCCGACCGCGAACAGCACATGCCCTTCCGCGACATAGGCGTGCCCGCGCTCGATCAGGCGCGCGATCAACGAGACGATCTCCGGGAGGTGACGCGTCACGCGCGGCTCGACGTCGGGCGGCGCGTTGCCGACCGCGCGAAGATCGGCGTGCAGCTCGTCGATCGTTCGCGCCGTCAGCGCCTCGATCGTGACCCCTTCGGCCGACGCGCGCGCGGTGATCTTGTCCTCGACGTCGGTGATGTTCCGGACGTACGTGACGCGCGCGTAGAGCGTCCGGAGCAGGCGGACGAGAACGTCGGGCACGACGAAGGCGCGCATGTTGCCGATATGCGCGACGTCGTAGACCGTCGGCCCGCACATGTAGAGTCGAACATGGGCGGGGTCGATCGGCGCGAAGCGGACGCGCGCGCGCGTGCGCGTGTCATGCAGCGAAAGCACGTGTTCCCGTCAGGCCCACTCGCCCGCACGCATCACCGGCACCACCGCGCCGTCCGACGCGATGCCGTCGATGTCGATCGACGCCGATCCGATCATCCAGTCGATGTGGATCAGGCTCTCGTTCGCGCCGCGTCGCGCGAGCTCGGTCTTGTCCATCGACGTGCCGCCTTCGATGCAGGACGAGTAGGCCTGCCCGAGCGCGATGTGGCAGGACGCGTTCTCGTCGAAAAGCGTGTTGCGGAACAGGATCCCGCTCTGCGAGATCGGCGAGGAATGCGGCACCAGCGCCACCTCGCCGAGCCGCGACGCCCCCTCGTCGGTCGCGAGCACGTTCCGCAGCAGCGCCTCGCCCGCGCTCGCGGACGCGTGCACGATGCGGCCGTTCTCGAACCGGACCGCGATGTCCTCGATCAGCGTGCCCATGTGCGAGAGCGGTTTCGTCGCCCGCACATGACCTTCGACGCGCCGGCAGTCCGGCGTCGTGAAGATCTCCTCGGTCGGAATGTTCGGGTTGCAGGTCATCCCGCGCGGCGTGGTTCCCGATCCGCCGAGCCAGCGATGGCCGTCCGACAGGCCGACCGTAAGGTCCGTGCCGTCGCCGATGAAGCGGAGCGACGAGAAGCGGCGGTCGTTCATCATCGCCGACCGCTTCTTGAGCTCGGCATTGTGCGCCTTCCACGCGGCGACCGGGTCGGGCCCGTCGAGACGCGACGCGGCGAAGATCGCGTCCCACAGCCGACCGATCGCCTCGTCCTCCGGCACGCCCGGAAACACCAGCCGCGCCCAGCCCGGCGTCGCCGCGGCGAGGATCGTCCAGTTGGTGCGGAAGTTGACGATCTCCTCCATCGCCGGCTTGCCGGCGCGCGACATCGCGCGGGCCGCGCGAGCGACGCGGTCCGGATCCTCGCCGGACAGCAGCCCGGGATCCTCGCCGGCGACCGCGAGCCGCGCCGCGCCCTCCCGATAGGCCCGCGCGATCCCTTCCATCTGCCAGTCGTTCGCGACGTCGAACGCGTCGTCCGGCGCATGGCGGAAGCGTGCGAGCCGCGCGACGTCGTCGCTGTAGAACACGGTGACGAGGCTCGAACCCGCCCGATACGCGTGCTCGGTGATCCGGCGCACCAGCGGCACCGCGTCGAGCGGCGCCGTGACCACCAGCTGCTGCCCTGGCTGCAGACCGAGCCCCACCTCGATCGCGACGGCGGCGAGACGGTCGATCCGCGCGTCGAGCCCGGACGGCACGGCGGCGAGGGCGTGAGTGGCGATCTCGTTCATGGAGGCGGTTCCCGACGGCAACGGATGCCCGTCGTCATACAGGATGCCCCGCTCCTTGCCATCGGCCAGCGTCGTCACATCGCGTGAAAGGGCGTCTCCGCGTAGCGACGGAGCAGGTCGGCCGGATCGCGGAAGATCGCAAACGCGCCTTCCCGCCTGAGGTCGGCTTCGGGAAAACCGCCGCACAGCACGCCGATCGTTCGAAGTCCGAGCTTGCGCGCCGCTTCGGCGTCATACGGCGTGTCGCCCACCACCACCACGCGCGACGGATCGGGCGAGCCGAGACGGTCGAGTGCCGCGGCGAAGATGTCGGGATGCGGCTTCGAGCGCTCCGCGTCGTCCGACGTCGTCTGCTCGTCGGAAAGATCCTCGATTTCGGCGATCTGCTTGTAGCGCTCGAGCTCTTCGCCCTTCGACGAGGAGGCGAGCGCGATCCGTATCCCGTCCTGCCGCAGCCGCTCGAACAGCGCCCGGACGTCAGGGAACGGTTGCAGCGTGTCGAGGAAGCGCGACTTGAAGATCTCGCTCCGCCGCGTCTCGATCTGCTTGCCCAGCGTGTCGACCTCGTCGTCCGCAAGGAACACCGGCAGAAGCTGGTCGCCGCCCTTGCCGATCTGTCCACGAACCGTGTCGAACGGCACGTCGCGGCCGAAAGCGGCGAAGGCGTCCGACCACGCCCGCGCATGAAGGTCGACGCTGTCGATCAGCGTGCCGTCGACATCGAAGATCACCGCCAGCGGCTTCATCGTCCCATCCCCGTCATCCATCCCGAGGCGCGCGTGCCGCACGTCGCGCAGTTCGCCACGACCGCCTACGGTCCGGCATTCGGCACGGCGCCGGCGGCAGGCCCCGTCGCCGCGGTGGAGCCGAGCGGCACTCCGAACCCGGTTCCGCCCGTCCCGTAGGGGCTCGAAAGCGCGCCGTGCGCCCCGGACCCCGCTTCGCCCGAAACGCCGGAGGCACCCGGATCGGCGCCGGCCGGCGCGAGCGCGCTGGTCTGGCCCGGCGGTGGCAGCGCTCCGTCCGAACAGCCGGCGAGCACCACAAGCGGAAGGGCGAGGACGGCGAAGGCGAGACGCATCTGATGGGAACCCCTGGCGAGGCGCATCGGAGAAAACCCGACGCATAGACGCCCGCATGCACACAGATGGGCCTTCAAGACACGACCAACAGCCCGCCGCCGCGTGCGATCGCCGTCAGGCGGCGGCGGACAGCACCAGCCTCGACGACGCGCGCTCCCGGCCGATCAACCCGAGCAGCGAACGCAGCTCCGGTCCGTGATCCTCGGCGGTGAGCGCGAGGCGGAGCGGCATGAACAGCGCCCTGCCCTTGCGGCCGGTCCGGTCGCGGATCGTCGCCGTCCACCGGTCCCACGTCGTCTCGTCCCACGGCTCGGGCGGCAGCACGTCGGCGGCCACGCGAAGCAGCGCACGCTCGTCCGCCTCGAACGGCGGCGGCACGATCGTGCCGGCGACAACATCCCACCAGTGCCGCGCTTCCCGCACCAGGTCGAGATTGCCGTGCACCGCCTGCCAGAACGCCGGGTCGGCGCCCGGCGGCAGCCGGTCCCGCACCGCCTCGAACGGCAGCGTCGCGAGCACGCGCCGGTTGAGCGCGAGCAGCTGCCGCATGTCGAACCGCGCCGAAGCCCGCGACAGGTGACCGAGATCGAGCGAGGCCGCGAGCGCGTCGAGATCGGCCGGCTCCGGCGCGTCCGGCGAGCCGAGCCGCGCGAGGTAGGACGCGAGCGCCGACGCCTCGACCCCATCGTTCCGGAGCGTGCGGAGCGACACCGCGCCCGTGCGCTTCGACAGCTTCTCGCCCCCCTCGTCGAGCAGCAGCGGCAGGTGTCCGAAATGGAACGGCATCGAACGCGACGAGCCGGCCAGCGCGCGTGCGAGGTCGATCTGCACGCCCGTGTTGGTGACGTGATCCTCGCCACGGATAATGTCGGTGATGCCGAGTTCGAGATCGTCCACGACGGACGCGAAGGTGTAGAGCGGCGTGCCGTCGGCCCGGATCAGCACCGGGTCCGACACCGCCGTGAGCTTCACCTCGCGTCGCCCGGCGACGAGGTCGTCCCACCCGACCGTCTCGTCCGACAATCGGAACCGCCAGTACGGAACCTTGCCGTTCGCCTCGGCCTGCGCCCGCTGCGCCACGGTCATCCGGAGCGCGCCGCGATCGTAGACCGGAGGCTTCCGCGCCCGAAGTCGGGCCTCGCGCTTGTAGCGGAGCTCCTCCTCGCTCTCGAAGCAGGGATAGAGCCGCCCGCTGTCCCGCAGACGATCGGCCGCCATCGCGTACCGATCGAGCCGCTCCGACTGACGGACGCTCTCGTCCCAGCGGACCCCGAGCCAGCGGAGGTCGGCCTCGATCGCCGGGATCAGCTCGTCCGCCCGGCTCCGCGCCGCATCCGTGTCGTCGAAGCGCAGCAGCAGCGCCGCACCATGGCGTTTCGCCTGCAGCGCGTTCATCAGCGCGAGGCGGGCGTTGCCGACATGCAGATGGCCGGTCGGGCTCGGCGCGAACCGAAGCTTCAAGGCTCGTCGTCCGCGTCGTCCTCGGCACGGCGCGGATCGATCGCGCGCCAGTCGCGTTCGATCGCCCCCGAGGGCGTCGCGGCGAAGCGTTCGAGCTCGGTCGCGCTCCGCCATCCGCCGTCGTCCGCGTCGACGACGACGGCGTCCTCGCCGAACGCGAACCACGCGCTCGCCACGTCCTGCGGGCTCATCCCCGACTGCCGGCAAAGCTCGACGCTGTCACGCACGTAGGCGCGCGCGAACGCGTTCGCCTCCATCAGCGTCGCGAAACCCTTGATCTCTTCCACAACGTTCTCGTTCGCCTCGTTGGCGCCAGACAGATCGATGATCCGGACGCGCCAGCCGCCGTCCGGCGCGAACAGCGATCCGAGGTCGACCTCGCCGCTCATCGTCCGGCGTCCCGCAGCAGGAACTCGCGCCCGAGCTTGACCCGGCTCTCGCCGCCATACGAGACGATGTCGGCCGTCGCGTAGGTCTCGGACCAGATCTCCGGGATGAAGCTTCCGGTGCCGACGAGATCGAGCGGCGCGCCCGCATCCGTCATCACCCGGCATTTCGCGACGCCGAAACCGGACGACGCCGCGATCTTCACGGGCGCGAAGCCCGCCTCGTCCAGCCGGTCGCGAAGATGCCAGATCGCCGCGGCGGACACGCCCGTGCCCACGAGATGCCTGAGCTCGTCCTGGCTGCGGTAGCGCCGGATCGCGCCGGGCGCATGCCGCTCCAGCACGTCGTAGCTCTTCGCCGGGTCGAGCCCTTCCATGAAACGTCCGCCATGCGTGTCGAGCCGGACCGAGATCCGGCCCGTTTCGGCCAGATCCGGAAAGCGCCGGCAGACCTCGACGCTGTCCGTCACTTCGCGGCCGAAATAGTCGGGCAGGATCGTCAGCGCCTCATCCGGATAGGTCTCGCGGAACATCTCGGCCGCGCGCAGCGTCGAGCCGGCATAGCCGATCAGCGCGTGCGGCATCGTCCCGAAGCCGCGCGCGGTGCCGAAGAAATGCGCGGTCGCGTCCGCCGCGCAGCCGACGAAGCCGATCGCGCCTTCCCGTTCGGCGGCCCGTCCGCCGACCGCGGCGCCGTAGGCCATCTGCTCCTGCATGTCGGCGCCCGCGCAATGGCGCGCATCCATCGCGAGGAAGCGCACCGACGGCAGCGCGAGGCACATCTGGTAGGCGTTGTGCGCCGCGACCGAAGGCGGCCCCACCTTCTGCAGCAGCAGCGTCTCGAGGTCGGCGAGATGCGAGAACGGGCCGGTGAGATAGAGCAGCGGCTCGCCGGCCCCGACCCAGTCGCCTTCCGCATGAGTTTCCTCGATCCGGAGCGCCACGCCGCGCGTCTCGGCGACGCGGTCGAGCCAGGCGCGCGCCAGACCGCACGCCGCGATCACCGGGCGGCGAAGGAAGATCGCGTAGGTGACCTCGATGTCGCCGAAACGACCGACGATCACCCGCGTCCGGTTGAAGTAGCTGTCGGTCCGCGCCCTGATCGCGTCGTCTGTCGCCTCTGCCGAAACCGTCGCGCTCATTCGGCCGCGAACCGGTCGCCGAACGGCACCCGCCGCCGCTTCAGCTCCTCGGCGATCAGGAACGCCATCTCCAGCGCCTGTTCGGCATTGAGCCGCGGATCGCAGAACGTCTCGTAGCGCGCGCCGAGATCGGCTTCCGTCAGCCGGTGCGCGCCGCCGACGCATTCCGTCACGTCCTGGCCGGTCATCTCGACATGGACGCCGCCGACCGGCACGCCCTCGGCGCCGAGCACGTCGAAGAAGGCGCGGAGCTCGGCGAGGATCGCCTCGAACGACCGCGTCTTCACGCCGCGCGTCGTCGACACCGTGTTGCCGTGCATCGGGTCGCACAGCCAGGCGACCGACCGGCCGCCGTCGCGCACGGCGCGGACCAGCGGCGGCAGCACGCGCTCGACATGGTCCGCCCCCATCCGGCCGATCAGCGTGATGCGTCCCGGCGTGTCGTAGGGGTTCAGCACGTCGAGCAGCCGGTGCACGTCCTCGGGCTTGCTCGACGGCCCGACCTTGATCCCGATCGGGTTCCGGACGCCGCGACAGAACTCGACATGCGCCCCGTCCGGATCGCGCGTCCGTTCGCCGATCCAAAGGAAATGCGCCGAGCAGCCGTACCAGTCACCCGTGGTGCTGTCGATCCGCGTCAGCGCCTGCTCGTAGGGCAGCAGCAGCGCCTCGTGACTCGTGTAGAACTCGGTCTCGTTGACCGGGGCGGCGCTCGCGTTCGCCATCCCGCAGGCTTCCATGAAGCCCAGCGTCTCGTCGATCCGGCTCGCGAGGTCGCCGTAGCGCTCGGCAAGCGGCGAACGGCGCACGAAGCCGAGATTCCAGCGGTGCACCTGGTGGAGGTTGGCGTAGCCGCCACCCGCGAAGGCGCGAAGGAGGTTGAGCGTTCCCGCCGCTTGGAAGTAGCCGGTCTCCATGCGCGCCGGATCGGGCACGCGCTCCGCCTCGGTGAAGCCCGCGCCGTTGATGATGTCGCCGCGGTACGACGGCAGCGTGAGCGGACCCTGCGTCTCGGTATCGGACGAGCGCGGCTTGGCGAATTGGCCGGCCATCCGGCCGAGCTTCACCACCGGCACCGTCGCGCCGAAGGTCAGCACGACCGCCATCTGCAGCAGGACGCGGAACGTGTCGCGGATGACGTCGGCGGTGAACTCGCCGAAGCTTTCGGCGCAGGCACCCCCCTGCAGCACGAAGGCACGTCCTTCGGCGGCGAGGGCCAGGTGCTTCTGCAATCGTCGCGCCTCGCCGGCGAAGACGAGCGGCGGATACAGCCGGAGCCGCGCCTCCATCGCCTCGAGCGCGAGCCGGTCCGGATAGGTCGGCATCTGACGCTGGGTCCGCTGCCGCCAGCTGTCCGGCGACCACGATCGTTGAGAAACCTCCGCGTCCATGCTGACCCGTGCCGTTCCGACGACTAAGCCGGGGGTCGTGCGCTGAAATCGGCCGAGCGGCAAGTCTTTATGCTCGGCCGCTCTTTACGCTTCGCCGCGCGGGGCGGGCCTAGGCGCCGACGGTCCGGGTCTTGTCCCGCATCGTCACCATCTCCTCGGCGACCGTCGGATGGATCCCGACCGTCCGGTCGACGTCGCGCTTCGTCAGCCCGGCCGAGACCGCGACCGCGAAGCCCTGGACGATCTCGGGCGCGTCGTCGCCGATCATGTGAACGCCGAGCAGCCGGTCGGACGCCGCATCCACCACCAGCTTCATGGTCGAGCGATTGGCGGCACGGCCGCTGATCGTGTGCCGGAGCGGGGTGAAACGCGCCATGTAGATGTCGGTCCGACCCCGCTTGGCCGCGTCCTCCTCCGTCATCCCGACGCTCGCGAGCGGCGGCGAGAAGAACACCGCCTTGGCAACGTGATCGAGGTCCCACTGTCGCGGCGCGCGGTCGCCGCCGAACAGGCGTTCCGCGAGATGGTGGCCCTCGGCGATCGCCACGGGCGTGAGGTTCAGCCGGTTCGACACGTCGCCGATCGCGAACACGTGCGGCACGCTCGACCGGTTCTCGCCGTCGACCACGACGCCGCCGTTCGCGCCGGTCTCGACGCCGGCGCGCTCGAGGCCGAGCCCTTCCGTCAGCGGCTCCCGGCCCACCGCGAAGAAGACGAGATCCGTTTCGAGCCGCGTGCCGTCCGACAGGGTGACCACCCGCCCGCTCTCGCCGTGGCGCTCCACCCGCTCCACCGTGCGAGACGCGTGCACGCGGATGCCGCGGGCCGCGATCGCGTCGGCAAGCGCCTCCCGGAGGTCGTGGTCGAAGCCCCGGATCGGCAGGTGCTGGCGGAACACGAGCTCGACTGACGAGCCGAGCGCCCGGAAGATGCCGGCGAACTCGACGCCGATGTAGCCGCCACCGACGATCACCAGCCGCTCCGGCCGGCGCTCGAGATGGAACGCATCGTCCGACACGATGCCAAGATCGAAGCCCGGGATGTGCGGCGACACGTTCGGCCGTCCGCCGGTCGCGATGACGATGTTGGCCGCGGTGACGCGTCGGCCGCCGACGTCGAGCGTGTGCGGATCGAGGAAGACCGCGCTCGCCTCGTGGATCGCGACGCCAGTGCGCTCCAGCATCGAGACGTAGATCCCGTTCAGCCGCGCGACGTCGCGGTCCTTGGCCGCGATCAGCGCGCTCCAGTCGTGCGCGCCGGGCTCGGTCGCCCAGCCGAAGGCGCGGCTGTCCTCCGCGGCCGCGCCGTACTCGCCGGCCTGGACCATCAGCTTCTTCGGCACGCAGCCGACGTTGACGCAGGTACCGCCCCAGAAGCGCCGCTCGGCGATGCCGACGCGCGCGCCGAGCCCGGCCGCGATCCGCGCGCAGCGCACCCCGCCCGAGCCGCCGCCGATCACGAACAGGTCGAAGTCGTATGCCATGTCGAGGTCTCCGGAGGGGGAGAGCGGGGTTCACGCCGCGCCCCACCAGGCGCCGGGCGCCTGGACCCCGTTTTTCAGAATGCGGGTCTGGGCGCGCGGCGCCCAGCGGGGCCTGGGGCAGAGCCCCGGGTCACTTGTCGACGAACGCCTTCTCGATCACGTACTCGCCCGGCTTCGCGTTGTGCCCCTCGACGAAGCCCATCCCCTGCAGCATCGCCTCGCTCTCGACCAGCATCGCCGTCGAGCCGCAGATCATCGCGCGGTCGAATTCGTGGTCGGGCGCCGGCAGGCCGAGATCCTGGTGCAGCTTGCCGCTCCGGAACAGGTCGGTGACGCGCCCCGCATTGTCGAACGCTTCGCGCGTCACCGTCGGGTAGTAGAGAAGCTTCGCCGCGATCTCCTCGCCGAGGAACTCGTGCTGGGGCAGGTGCTCGGTGATGTATTCGCGGTAGGCGAGCTCGTCGACGGTTCGGCAGGTGTGCGTCAGCACGACGCGCTCGAACCGCTCGTAGACCGCCGGGTCGTGGATCACCGCCATGAACGGCGCGAGCCCCGTGCCGGTCGCGAACAGGTAGAGGTTCCGCCCGGGCTTGAGGTTGTCGAGGATGAGCGTGCCGACCGGCTTGCGTCCGACCAGCACCGTGTCGCCGGGCCGGATCAGCCCGAGACGCGAGGTGAGCGGTCCGTTCGCCACCTGGATCGACAGGAACTCGAGGTGATCCTCGTAGTTCGCGCTCGCCATCGAATAGGCGCGAAGCAGCGGCTTGCCCTCGACCTCGAGGCCGATCATCGCGAACTGCCCGTTCTCGAAGCGGAGCGACGGATCGCGCGTCGTCCGGAACGAGAACAACCGGTCGGTCCATCGCTGCACGGAAATCACCGTCTCGGCGTTCAGATGTCCGTAGCTCTGGCTCGGCGGCGCGACCACGCTCTCGGGATCGCGGGTGGGCGGCGCGGCCATGGTGATCGACATCTCTCGCTCGGTGCTCCGTCCGGTTCGGTGCGCGAGATATTGCTGAACGCCGCGTCTTTCCACCCCCTGGCCATCGGCGGCCGCGGCGCGAACCCCGACCCGGAGACGAGATGCGACGATCGACCACCCTGCTCGCCGCCCTCCTGATCGAAGCGGCGGCCGGCTACCCGGACTGGCTGTTCCGGCGCGTCGGCCATCCGGTGTCCTGGGCGGGACGGCTGCTCGACAAGCTCGAACGGGTCCTGAACGATCCCGCGCTCCCTCCGTCGGCACGTCGGCGGCGGGGCGAGGCGTCGCTCCTTGTCCTTCTCGCCGCGAGCGCCGGCGCCGCCCGGCTCGCGCCGCCGGGAACGCGGACGCTGCTCGCGGCGAGAAGGAC
>CAXUBA010000034.1:0-20351 GCA_964249205.1 uncultured Acetobacteraceae bacterium
GCGCTCCCGTCCGCCACGATCGCGAGCAGCTTCGGGTGGAGATACGGGTTCGCCGCCACGACCTCGCATTCCGTCGTGGTCGCCTGTTCCTCCGACCCGTCGACCCGGGTCGCGTAGCCGCCCGCTTCGCGGACGATCAGGACACCGGCGCAGATGTCCCACGCCTTCACGCCGTGTTCCCAGTAGCCGTCGAAGCGGCCGGACGCCGTCCAGCAGAGGTCGAGCGCCGCCGCCCCGAACCGGCGGATCCCGGCCACCTGCGGCATCAGCACGCCGAGCACGCGCGCGAAGCTGAGCCGATTCCGTGGCGATGTCGCGCCGAACGGGATGCCGGTCGCGAACACCGACTGCTCGATTTCCCGACGGCCCGACACACGCAGCCGCTTGTCGTTCAGCCAGGCGCCGCCGCCCTTCTCGGCCCAGAACATCTCGTTGCCGGCCGGGTTGTAGACCATGCCGGCCGCCACCTCGACCGAGCCGTCCGGCTGTCGCCGCTGCAGGCCGATCGAGATCGCGAAATGCGGCATGCCGTGGAGGAAGTTCGTGGTGCCGTCGAGCGGGTCGACCACCCAGCGCCACGTCCAGTTCTCGCTGCCCGAAACCCCGCTCTCCTCCATCAGAAAGCCGTAGCCCGGACGCGCACGCTCCAGTTCCTCGCGCAGCGTCTGCTCGCAGCGGAGATCGGCCTGGCTGACGAAGTCGGACGGTCCCTTCAGGCTGACCTGGAGGGTCTCGACCTCGCTGAAGTCGCGGAGCAGGCGCTTGGCCGCCTTCTGGGCGGCGTTCTGCATCACGGCCATGTGGGGGGTGAGACGGGGCATGATGCGTCGGCGTGTCTCGGCTCAGGCCCTGGCGCGCTCGACATACGACGCGTCCTCGGTCCGCACCACGATCCGCTCGCCGGTCTCGATGAACGGAGGCACCTGCGTCTTGACGCCGTTCTCGAGCACCGCCGGCTTGTACGACGACGTTGCGGTCTGGCCCTTGACCACGGGATCGGCCTCGACGATCCGGAGCGTCACCGTCGGCGGCAGGTCCATGCCGACGGGATCGCCTTCGACGAGCTTCACGTTGACCGTCATGTTGTCCTGCAGGAACGGCAGCTGTTCGCCGAGGATCGCGGTCGGGATCATCGACTGCTCGAACGTTTCCGGATCCATCAGCACGAGGTTGTCGCCGTCCGTGTAGGAGTAGGTGAACTCGCGATCCTCGGTCATCAGCCGCTCGACCGTGTCGGCGGTGCGCCAGCGCTCGTTGGTCTTGTTCCCCGTCTTGAGGTCCCGCATCTCGACCTGGATGAAGGCGCCGCCCTTGCCCGGTGTGATGATCTGCTGCTTCAGCACCGTCCAGCGCCGACCGTCATGCTCGATCACCTGGCCAGCGCGGATGAGGTTCGCCTGCTGCTTCATGGAAGAACTCGCCGATCAACGCTGTCTGGGGAAGAAGGGCCGGGCTTAATCCATGCCCAGACGACCGGCAAGCGAGTGGCTCGTGCCGCCGGGATCGCGCACCGTGCCCTGTTCGAGATCGAGGTAATCGGGACCGATCGGCACCTTGCCGTGACCGCCTTCGATGTCGAGCACGTAGGTCGGCCAGCTGTCGCCCGGAACGCGACCCCGGAGCGAGGCGAGCAGCGCGCGGCCTTCCCTGATCGGCACGTGGAAGCGCGCGGTTCCGGGCGCCCGGTCGAGCTGGTGGAGGTAGGTCGGCGTCACCCGCGCGGCGAGCAGCGCGCGCAGCAGCGCTTCCAGCCGATCCGGCGTGTCGTTCACGCCCCGCAGCAGCACCGACTGCGACAGGACCGGGATCCCGGCGGCGAGGAAGCGACGCACGGCGGCGCGCACGGGCGGCGTGATCTCGTCGGCGCTGTTCGCATGCAGCACGACCCGCATGCCCTTCGCCGTGTCGAGGGCGTCGAGCAGCGTCCCGGTAATGCGCTCCGGATCGGCGACGGGGAGCCGCGTGTGGATCCGGATCGTCTCGATTCGCACCATCCCGTCGAGTGCCGAGACAATCCGCGCGAGCCGCCGGGGCGACAGGATAAGCGGGTCGCCGCCGGTCAGGATCACTTCGCGAAGGGAAGGTTCGGCCGCGATCCAGCCGAGCGCCCGCGCGAGCGCCGCCTCGCCGAGCAGACCGCCGTCCGGACCGACATGGGCGCGGCGGAAGCAGAAGCGGCAGTAGATCGGGCAGGCGAGGATCGGCTTCAGCAACGCCCGGTCGGGGTAGCGCCGGACCACGCCCGGGACCGGCGACCAGCGGGCGTCGCCGGTCGGATCCGCCTGCTCGGCAAGGTCGGGCTCGAGCTCGTCGGCGTGCGGGAGAACCTGGCGCGCCAGCGGATCGTCCCGGTCGCCGATCCGGGCGGCCCAGGACGCCGGCACCCCGACGGCGTAGACGCGCGCGACCTCCTCCAGAGCCGCCCGTCCGTTTTCCGCGAGCGGCAGCTTCGCGTCGAACAGGGCATCGACCGTCGTTAGCGTTCGATCTCGCATCATGCGCCCCCTTACGAACCACGCGCCCTCGCCGCAACGGCCGCCGCGGTTCCGACGTTACCGGGCGCGACTGGCCGCTGCGGGGGTGAATGGCGGAAGACCCATACGAGACGCTCGGCGTGGCACGGACGGCGAGTACCGACGAGATCCGGCGGGCCTTCCGCGATGGCGCGAAGAAGAACCATCCCGATCTCAATCCGGGCGACAAGACCGCCGAGGACCGGTTCAAGACCCTGTCGGCCGCCCACGAGCTGCTGTCCGATCCGGAAACCCGCGCGCGGTTCGATCGCGGCGAGATCGATGCCGCCGGGCAGCCCCGCGCCCCGGAGCGGCCGCGCTATCGGGACTTCGCGGAAGGCGACGAGGGCAGGCGCTACCGCGGCGCCGGGCAGACGTCGGGTCGACCGGCAGGCGGTTGGCGGACGGAGGATCTCGGCGACATCTTCTCGTCGATGTTCGGCGAAGCGGGCGCCGCGCCGAACGCGCCGCGACGCGGAAACGACGAGCGTTACGCCCTCGCGGTCGACTTCCTCGACGCGATCAACGGCGCGACGCGGCGCCTCACCCTGCCGGACGGCCGCACGCTCGATGTCTCCATCCCGCCGGGCGTCGAGTCGGGGCAGACCCTGCGGCTGCGCGGCCGCGGCGGCGTCGGCCTGAACGGCGGCCCGGATGGCGACGCGCTGATCGAGATCACGGTCGGCGCGCATCGCTTCTTCCGGCGCGACGGGAACGATCTCCGGATCGAGCTCCCCGTGACCCTGCGCGAAGCGGTGCTCGGCGGCCGCGTGAAGGTGCCGACGCCGGCTGGTGCGGTCGCGATGACCATCCCGGCGCACTCCGACAGCGGCCGCGTGCTCAGGCTCCGCGGGCGCGGCGTGCCAGGGCGCCCGGGCACGCCGGCGGGCGATCTCTTCGCGACGCTCCGGGTGACGGTGTCGGACGCCGACGACCGCCTCGCCGCCTTTCTCCGGGACTGGACGCCTGAGCACGCGGCCGATCCGCGACGTGACATGACGGAGGCGACGTGACCCGCGTGCTGACGATCGAGACCGTCTGCATCGAGATCGGCGGTCTCGCCCCCGCCGAGCTGGAGCGCTGGATCGCGCACGCCTGGGTCCGGCCGGACGGTGCGCCCGGCGCCTACAGCTTTCGCGAGATCGACGTCGCGCGTGCCCGCCTGATCCACGAGCTCCGCGAGGAGATGCGGGTCAATGACGACGCCGTCCCTCTCGTGCTGTCGCTGATGGACCAGCTCTACGAGGAGCGGCGCCGCATGCGCCGGCTGCGGGACGCGCTCGACGAGGCGCTCACGACGCAGTCGCGGGAAACCGTGCTCCGCCGCATTCTCGAAGGCTGAGACGCGTGGACGGCCCGGCGCGGGGCTTCGCCCGTCGCGCCCCCATGCTGCGGCGACGCGCGCGTCTCGCCGCCGCCGTTCGCGCCTTCTTCGCGAGCCGCGGATACCTCGAGGTCGAGACGGCGTGCGCCGTCCCGTCGCCCGGCGAGGAGGTCCATCTCCGCGCCTTCGAAACCCGACGCGAGAACGGCGACGGGACCGCCGATCGGCTCTGGCTCCGGACCTCGCCCGAGTTCGCGATGAAGCGCTTGGTGGCGGCGGACTCGGGTCCGATCTTCGAGCTCGCGCGGGTTTGGCGAAACGGCGAAGCGGGATCGCTTCACGCGCCCGAGTTCACGATGCTCGAATGGTATGCGCCCGGCGCCGACCTCGCGGCGCTCATGGACGAGACCGAGCAACTGCTTCACGCCGTTCTGCCGCCCGTCGTCCGCTGCCGCGGGATCGAAACCAGGATCGACGGCGCTTTCGAGCGGATCGCCGTCGCCGACGCCTTCCGCCGCCATGCCGGGATCGACATCCTGCGGGATCCGGGCGACGCGGACGCGCTGGCACGCCGGGCCGGCACGGCGCGACGCGGCGCGGCCGGTGCCTGGCAGGAAGACTGGGAGGATCTGTTCTTCCGCCTCATGCTGGAGCGCGTGGAGCCCGCGCTCGGTCGGAACCGGCCGACCTTCCTGACGCACTGGCCGGCGGCGCAGGCGGCGCTCGCGCGGCGGGATCCCGCGGACGGGCGCGTGGCGCTCCGTTTCGAGCTCTACGCGTGCGGCATCGAGCTTTGCAACGCGTTCGACGAACTCACCGATGCGGTGGAACAACGGATGCGCTTCGAGACCGATCGGGCGCGCCGCCGCGCGCTCGGCGTCGCCGGACCGGCGCAGGACTGGCCGATCGACGAGGCGTTCCTCGCCGATCTCGCGTCCCTGCCGCCGTGCGCGGGCGCCGCGCTCGGGTTCGACCGGCTCGCCATGCTCGCGACCGGTGCGGATGAGATCGGCGATGTGCTCGCCCTGTGAGCGGAGCCGCAACCTTGCACGTCGGGAGGCGGCACCGTATCGATCAGCGTCCCGCCGCGAGGAATTGACGATGGCTCGAACCCAGTCCCGCGGACGCACCGGTTTGATCGCCGCCGCCGCGCTTCTCGGGCTCGCCGGCTGCGAGAGCCAGGCCCGACAGGACCCGTTGCTCGTGCGTGGATTGGTGAACGCGACCGTCTTCGCCGCCGCGCCGATCTACGTCGACCGGCCGCTCGCGCAGAACCTCGAGGACTCGATCATCTTCGCCGACTACGCCGAACTGCTTCGGCGCACGGGCGACTTCGACCTTCTCCGCGGTCCCGGTCCGTTCACCGTGTTCGCGATCATCGATCCCGCGATCGACGACATTGCCCCGATCTATCGCGAGCGGATGACCGATCCCGCCAATCGGGACGGGCTGCGTCGTCTGGTCGGATACACGATCGTTCCGGGGCGTTACACGCTCGCCGACATCCGGGCCTTGCTCGCGCGCGGCAACGGACGGGCGGGATTGCCGACCGTCGACGGGGCGACGCTCGGTCTCGCCTACGACGCGGACCGGTCGCACATCCTGCTGACCGACCCGTCCGGCCGCCGGTCGGCGCTGGTGCTGGCCGACATCATCCAGTCGAACGGGCTGCTCTACGCCGGGAACCGCGTCCTCGCGCCGGATTGACCCGCGGCCCGCTCAGGCTGACGCGGCCACGATCGCCGCGTTCATCGCCCGGACGCCCGCGGCCGCGCCCGCCGGATACGACCACACCGCGCTCACCACTGCCAGGAAGTCCGCTCCGGCCCGGACGAGCGGAGCGCAGTTCTCCGCCGTGATGCCGCCGATCGCCACCACCGGCAACTCCATCATCTCCGACCACCAGGCGAGCAGCTCGGGATCGGCGCGGAGGGACGTGTCCTTCGTGGGCGACGGAAAGAAGGCGCCGAACGCGACGTAGTCCGCGCCCGCCTCGCCGGCCCGCAGCGCGAGATCACGGCTATCGTAGCAGGACACGCCGAGCTGGAGATCGTCGCCGACCAGCCGCCGGGCCACCGTCGCGTCACCGTCGTCCGCTCCGACATGAACGCCGTCGGCCTCGAGGGCGCGTGCGAGATCCGGCCGATCGTTGAGGATGAAGGCGACACCGTGCCGGACGCAGATCGGCCGGAGCACGTCGGCGGCGGCGCGGATCGCGTCGTCGGCCGCCGGCTTGAGGCGGAGCTGGAGCGCCGCGACGTCGCCCGCGCCGAGGGCGGCCTCGACCGCCGGCGCGAACACTTCCGGCTCGAACCGGGGCGGCGTCACCAGGTAAAGGCGGCAATTAGGCATGACGCCGAGCTTATAGGCCGTCGGGGGTCGATCCCGAAAGCAGACGCGCGAGCCGCCGCGCCGCCTCGTCGGGCGCCCGGACGTAGAGCCAAAGGTCGAGCGCCGGGGGACGCTCAGCGAGCACGGTGGCGCCAAGTGCCGCCGCGCGTTCCCGAAGCGCCTGCTCGGCAGACGCTTCCCCCGTGAAGACGAGTATGTGCTGACCGAGCCTGAGCGCCTCGAGCGCCCGCCCGGGCGCGTCGCCGCAGTCGAGAATGTCCAGGAATCCAAGCGAGGGGTGTTCCGCCCGAAGCGTCCCCACGAGCGCGATCCAACTCGCCGATCCCCCGAACGACGCCGCGCCGGGCGCGGACAACAGCGTGACCGGCCTGCCGGCGCGAAGCGCGAGGCGGCCCTCGACCAGGCCACGGACCACGCAGCAGGGGGGAAGCCGGAACGACACCGTCATGCTTGACCTCGCAACGGTCGCGGGTCAGTTCTTGGCCGGTGCCGAACATGACCAACCCGAATGGTGCCGAGCAGGGATCCGTCGCAGGCCGGTCCGCGCTGGAGCGGCTCGAAACCGCGCTCGACCGGATCTCGGGCGCAGTGGTGCGGCGGCTCGAGCAGGACGCCTTGCACGGTGAAACGGTTCCCCCGCACGGCAACGGGCCGATGCCGTGCCCTGCTGATCCCGGACGCACCGAGGAGGTCAGACGGCGGCTCGACGCGCTGATCCTGCGGCTTCGCGACGTGCTCGACGAGACGGGGAGCGACCCGGCGCGATGACAATGGAGCGACGCGTGACGCGGGGGATCCGATGGCGCAAGTGACGATCAAGATCAACGGCTACGCTTACACGGTCGGGTGCGAGGACGGACAGGAGGCGCATCTCCAGGCGATGGGGCGCTCGATCGATCGGTATGTGGATCGCGTGAAGGCGCTCGGGAAGCAGAGCGGCGAAAGCCAGATCCTGGTTCTCGCAAGCCTGCTGATGGCCGACGAGCTGCATGATCTGGCGGTCGCGCAGGATGCCGCGCCCGCGATGCCGGCGCGGCCGCTGCCCGCGGAGCCGCCGCCGGGCCTCGAACAGGCACTGCACGAGCTGGCAGAGCGCGCGGAGGACATTGCAGCGCTTCTCGAGCGACCCTAGGTAGAGGGGGCGGGGCTGCCCGGTTCGTCAGGTGGATCATCCCCTGGGCCGATAAGCACTCCTACGGGAGCTGGCTCTGCCGTGATCCTGGTCACGGTATCTGGCACCCACCTGCACAAGCAGGCTCTGGGAGGGTGGCAAGACCAACGGCCATGGCGGCTCCGCACTCCATCGACGCCGACAAGGCGGCACTTCGCGCACGGATGCGCAAGGGGTCGACGCTCCGGTCGTCCGACGAGACCGGGGCCGTCCACGAGGCAGTCCTGACGCTTGCCGCCGGCGCTAGGCGCGTCGCGGCCTTCATCCCGTTCGACGACGAGCCCGATCTCCGCCCGCTCTTCCCCCGGATCGAGGCGGGTGGGGCGCGCGTGCTGTTGCCGGTGATCGTCGCGCGCGGCGTGCCGCTCCTGTTCCGCCCGTGGGTCTCCGGCCGCGCGATCGTGTCAGGTCCGCTCGGAACATGGCATCCGGCGGATGGGCCGGAGGAGGTTCCCGATCTCGTGCTCGTTCCTTTGCTTGCCTTCGACCGCGTCGGCCGCCGATTGGGACGCGGTGCCGGGTTCTACGACCGCACGCTGGCCGCGCTCCCGGATCCGCGCATCGTCGGCGTCGCGTGGAGCGATCGGGAGGTCGCGACCGTCCCGGCGGCACTGCACGATGTCGCGCTCCATGCGATCGCGACGGAGCACGGCCCGATCTCCTTCGCCACGCAGCGGCAATAAGGTGCGGATCCTCTTCCTCGGCGACGTGGTCGGGCGTTCGGGCCGCCAATCGGTCGAGCGACACCTGCCATCGCTCCGAGCGTCGCTCGACGCGGAACTGGTGATCGTCAACGGCGAGAACGCGAGCCATGGCTTTGGATTGTCGCCCGCGATGGCGGACGCGTTGTTCGAGGCGGGGGCGGACGTGGTCACGCTCGGAAATCACGCGTTCGACCGGCGGGAGCTGATCGGCCATCTGGAGCGCACGCCGCGGATCGTGCGGCCGCTCAACTTCCCGCGCGGCACACCGGGCTCGGGCGCGGTCGTCGTGGACGTCCGCGGCGGCCGCCGCGCCCTTGTCGCCAACGTCATGTGCCGACTGTTCATGGAGCTGAACGACGACCCGTTCCGGATGACCGACGAACTGCTCGGCCGTTATCGAATGGGCGCGGCGGCGACCGGTGGCAGCGTGCAGGCGATCGTCGTCGATCTCCATGGCGAGGCGACCAGCGAGAAGGCCGCCTTCGCGCACAGTTTCGATGGCCGCGTGTCGGCGGTTGTCGGCACCCACACGCATGTGCCGACGGCCGACCATCGGGTGCTGCCCGGCGGGACTGCCTTCCAGACGGATGCGGGCATGTGCGGCGACTACGACAGCGTGATCGGGATGGAGAAGGGCGTCGCGTCCGCCCGGTTCTGGCGGAAGCTCCCGGGGGAGCGGCTCAACCCGGCCGAGGGGGAAGCGACGGTCGCCGGGCTCTGGATCGAGACGGACGACGCCACCGGTCTTGCGACCAGGGTCCGGCCCGTCCGGACGGGCGGCTCGCTCGAGCCGGTCTGAGCCCGTCCGACGTGAGGCGATGAATCTTGGCTCGCTGCGGCGGCCGTCGCGTCGCCGCCGCTTCCCCGTCAGGCGGCGTCTCCGCCGGCCGTACGCCTCGTGATCGGTGTCGCGGTGCGGGCGTAGGCGGAGAGCTCGATCGCGGTGAGAGCCGCGCCGCAGATCGGTCCCTGGAGGCTCGCGAACCCGTATCGCCGGACCGCCTCGACGTCCTCTTCCGTCCGGATCCCGCGAGCGATCGTCGTCAGGCCGAGACTGTGGGCGAGCCCGGTCAGGCCCTGGAGGCGGGTGAAGGCGTGAAGGTCGTTCTCCAGGTCCTCGAGGACACTTGCCGCGGTCCGGATGGCGTCGATGCCGAGCGTCCTGATCCAGGGCAGGTCGTTCGGCAGCGCCGCGACGTCGTCGAGGAGGATCCCGACGCCGAGCGCGCGTATGGCAGCGATCGACGAGATCGTCAGCGGATCGGCACGCCGAAACGTCGCCTCCGGGATCGCCAGCATCAGCGAACGTCCGACGGCGGCGGTCTCGCCGAGCGCCTCGCCGACCGCCTCGACGAGAGCCGCGTCCGGCGTGCTCAGGTCGGACAGCGGCACGATCAGCGTGAGGTCGTGCCGGCCAGCCGCACCGATCTCGCAGGCGTTCCGGATCGTCCAGGCGGCGAGAAGGTCGCTCACGCCACGGTCGTTGATCACCGGGATGAAATCGGCGCTCTCGATGATGCCGATGCGGGGATGGCACCAGCGTAGCGCCACGTCCGCGTGGGTCAGACGGAACGCGTCGGGCGTGACCACCGGATGGAAGGCAAGCGTCATCTCGCGCGCCGCCAGGGCGTCGTGGAGATCGGACAGCATTGCCTGTTGCGTATCGGGATCGACCGCGTTGGCCGGACGGAAGATCCGCCATTCGCCGCGTCCGGTCGCGCGCGCGCGTTCGAGCGCGATCTCGGCCCGCGCGAGCAGCGTCTGGGCGGAGTTGCTCCCTCGTCCCGCGAACGAGATGCCGATCGACACCGTCACGTCGACGAGCCGGCCGGACAGCTCGTAGGGCTCGCGGAGCCTGTCGAGGACACGTTGGGCGGCGCAGGCGGCTTCGGCCACGTCCTCGGCGGCGAGGATGAGACCGAATTCGGCATCCTTGAGACGAGCTGACAAGTCGCCGTCCCGCACGCTCCGTCGCAGACGACCGGCGACCGCGGCGACCAGCTGATCGGCGGCGCTCGGACCCTGCTCCTTGCGAAGCGCGGCAACCTCGTCGATCGCGATCCGGAGCAGAGCAAGCCCGCTCCGTTCGCTGTCGCCGAAGATCTCGTCCAGGATCCGGTGGAACGACGCGCGGTTGGGCAGGCTGGTCAGGCTGTCGATGGCCCGCGCCCCGGCTTGCTGAAGACCAAGCCTCGCTTCGAGACCGGCCGAGATGCCTCGGCCCGGTGTCGTGTCACGTCCCGGCATGAACGTCTTCTCCCCGACCAGGTACACGGCTCCGGACCGCCCGCCGACGATCCATCCCGTCGGCCGGCATCCTGACCGATGTCTCTTACCACGACGTGAACTTATGTCAGACGTTACATTAGCCGTCCGACCGAGCGGATCAACGAAAGGCCGGCTCGTCGAAGCCGCGCAGCTTGCGCGAGTGCAGCCGTTCGACGCCCGCCTCGCGGAGCCGGCGCATCGTCCCGATTCCGATCAACAGATGTTGGCTGATCCGTTCCTTGTAGAAGTTGCTCGCCATGCCGCGGAGCTTGAGCTCGCCGTGCAGCGGCTTGTCGGACACGCAGAGCAGGGTGCCGTAGGGCACCCGGAACCGGAACCCGTTTGCCGCGACGGTCGCGCTTTCCATGTCGACGGCGATCGCGCGCGACGTGTTGATCGACGTGAACAACGCCCCGAACCGCAGCTCCCAGTTCCGGTTGTCGGTCGTGTAGACCGTGCCGGTCCGAAGCCGCGTCTTGATACCCTGCGCGTCGAGGCCGGTGACCATCATGGTGACCTCCTGCAGGGCGACCTGCACCTCGGCGATCGGCGGGACCGGGACCCAGGGCGGAAGGTCGTCGTCGAGCACGTGGTCGGCCCGGACGTAGCCATGCGCGAGCACGTAGTCGCCGAGGAGCTGCGTGCGCCGTAGACCCGCGCAGTGGCCGAGCATCAGCCAGCAATGCGGCCGGAGGACGGCGACGTGGTCGGTGATCGTCTTCGCGTTCGACGGTCCGACACCGATGTTGATCAGTGTGATCCCGTTCCCGTCCGCCCGTTTCAGGTGGTAGGCGGGCATCTGAGGCGCGCCGACGGGGACCTCGAAGGCGACGTATTCACCCCCGTTCGCGACCTCCTCCCGACCGTAGGCCATGAAGCTCTCAACGTAGCGCTGGTAGTTGGTGAGGAGAACGAAGTTCTGAAAATGCTCGGGCGGCGTGCCCGTGTAATGATGGAGGCGCGCGAGCGAGTAGTCGGTCCGTTCGGCGGTGAAGAGCGCGAGCGGACGCGGCTCGCCCGGGTGCGGCCGGAGCTCGCAGTTGCTGATGCGGTCGTCGGTCGCCAGCAGGTCCGGCAGCACGAAGGCACGCTCGATCCGGCGCATGTCGTCCGCCGTCACGTCGGTGACCGCGTCCTCGATTGCGAACGGAAGCGGGATCGCGCGCCGTGAACGCCCGACCGAGAGTTTCGCCCGGTGATGCGAGAGGAGGGTCTCGATCTGCTCCGTCCAGTAGGGCGCAAAGAGATCGGGCCGCGTCAGCGTCGCGCCGTAACAGCCGCCGTCGAGAATGACGCCGTACGGCGCGCTCGTCGGCGTCGCGGTGCTCGCCTCGTCCACCTCGATGGCGAGGAACGGGTAACAGGGTGCGTCCTGTCCGCTGTGCTCGCCGCCCGCCCGAAGCGAGTCGAACCGGGCGCGAAGCGCGCCGACCGCTTCCTTGTAGAGGGATGAGGCGCGGCGGACCGCGTCGGCGGCGCTGGCGCAGGGTTTGAGATCGGTTGCGACGGCGGCGAAGATGGCGCTCATGGGCGCGGAGCCTCGCCGAGGCGGCCTTCCGGTTCAAGGAGCCTCCGCATGACGACGCCGCGTCGGATCGTGATCGACACGGATCCCGGCCTCGACGACGCGATCGCGCTCTGGCTCGCGTTCGGCGTCCCCGACCGGCTCGATGTCGAGGCCGTCACCGTGACCGGCGGGAATGTCGGCCTAGACCGCTGCGTCGCCAACGCGCTCGCGATCGTCGGCATGAGCGGGCGGACGGTTCCGGTCCATGCCGGGTGCGCCGACCCGCTGCTCGGCCGACGCCGCGACGCCGCCGGCGTGCACGGCGCGGACGGACTGGGGGCGGTCCAACTGCCGCCGGGCGCCGCAGTCGCGCCCGGGCCTGCCGCCGACGCGATCCGCACCGTGCTGCGCCATGCGGCGACGGCGGTGACGCTGATCGGCCTCGGACCGGTCACCAACCTCGCCCTGGCCCTCGCGACCGAACCGGCGCTGGTGTCACGCGTCGATCGGATCGTCCTGATGTCGGGCGCGGTCGGACAAGGCAACGTCACGCCGTTCGCCGAATTCAACGCGGCCGGCGATCCGGAAGCGCTCGCCATGCTGCTTGCGGCGGGGCCGGAAGTGGTGTTCGCGACGCTCGATCTCACGGCACAGGCGCTGGTCACGTCGAAGCGGATCGCCGCCATCGGCGGCAGTGGCGCCTGCGCCGGCGCGGCCCGCGCGCTTCTCGCCGCGCTTCCGCCGAGCGAACGCACTCGCGACCGCGGCGGCGCGCCCTTGCACGACCCGTGCGCGGTCGCGTTCCTGCTCGCACCCACGTTCTTCACCGGACGGCGTTGCCGGGTCGATGTCGTCCTTGCCGGACCGGAGCGCGGGCGAACGGTTGTTTCCCCTTCCGGCCGCGCGAACGCGTTCCTGCTCGAGACGCTCGATGCCGATGGATTCTTCGCGCTGCTCGACGAGGCGCTCGGCAGGCTTCCCTGACTGCACCGGCGGGGGTTGCGAGGTCGATGTGCCACACGTCACGATCGGCGTCGGCGGATCCCGCGGCTGCTGCGGGCACCCGACGCCGTCCGGGCGGTGTGGGCCCGAAGCGCGTCACCGCGAGGCAGGACGTCCGTCGGTCGGCTGCTCGGCCGTCGCGATCCCCGACCCCGTCCGATCCGGTTGGAGCTAAGCGGCGAGGGCCGCGCGCACGGCTTCGAGTGCTGCGGTTGTCATGCCCGCGTCCGGGCCGCCAGCCTGGGCGAGGTCGCGGCGGCCGCCACCGCCCTTGCCGCCGAGCCTTTCCGCGGCGGCGCGAACGAGCGCCACGGCGTCGAGCCGCGTCGTGAGGTCGGGCGACACCGCGACCACCAGGCTCGCCTTACCCTCGGCGGAGGAGGCGACGGCGACGACGCCGCTGCCGAGCGGGGCGAGCAGCGCGTCTGCGAGCCCCTTCAGCTCGCGAGGCGGCACTTCGCCGAGGTCGCGGGCGAGAAAGGCGACGCCGTTGACCGTCTCGGCGGATACCGTGGCCGCGCCTCCGCCGGTCGCAAGCTTCCGCTGAAGATCGCTGACCTGGGCGGCCAGTGCGCGACGATCCTCGAGCAGCGCGTCGAGGCGTTCCGGGAGCTCCGATGCGGTCGTCCGCAAACCCTGCGACAGCCGGGCGATCAGCCGATCGTTCTCGCGGACCGCCGCCTCGGCGGCGCTCCCGGTCACAGCCTCGATCCGGCGGACGCCCGAGGCGACGCCGCCTTCGCCGGTGATGCGGAACAGGCCGATCTCGCCGGTGCGCGCGACATGGGTGCCGCCGCAGAGCTCGATCGAAAAGGCGCCGCGCTCGCCGTCGTCCCGACCCATCGAGACGACCCGAACCTCGTCACCGTATTTCTCCCCGAACAGCGCCATCGCGCCGAGCCCGACCGCCTGATCCGGCGTCATCAGCCGCGTCACGACCTCGGTATCCTCGCGGATCCGCCGGTTCACCTCGGCTTCTATCGCGTCGAGCTCGTCGCGGCTGATCGGGCGCGGCTGCGACACGTCGAAGCGCAGCCGGTCGGGCGCGTTGAGGCTGCCCTTCTGGGTCACGTGCGTGCCGAGACGGCGGCGGAGCGCCTCGTGCAGGAGGTGTGTCGCGGAATGGTGTGCCCGGACCAGTTGCCGACGCGCGGGGTCCACGTCGGCGCGCACCGGCTCGCCCCGCCTTGCGATCCCGTCCCGCACGGTTCCGACATGGACGACGAGATCGCCCGCGCGGCGGATCGTGTCGGCGATTTCGATCACCAGCGCGGGGCTGCCGCCCGGAAGCGAACGGATCGTCCCGGTGTCGCCGACCTGGCCGCCGCTCTCGGCGTAGAACGGCGTCTGGTTGAGGACGACCGAGACGGCGTCGCCGGGCTTCGCCTCGTCGACCTCGATCCCGGCGACGAGGAGCGACAGGATCTCGGCCTCGGCGGTCTCGGTCGAGTAGCCGAGGAAGTCGGTCGCGCCGACACGGTCGCGCAGCTCAAAGAAGCGCGTGTCGACACCCGTCTCGCCCGAGCCGGCCCAGGCGGCCCGTGCGCGCGTTCGCTGTTCCGCCATCGCGTCGGCAAATCCGGCCTGGTCGACGCCGCGACCGGTCTCGCGGAGCGCGTCCTCGGTCAGGTCGAGCGGAAAGCCGAACGTGTCGTAGAGGCGGAAGGCGACGTCGCCGCCGAGCGTCTCGCCCTCGCCGAGCCGCGCCGTTTCTTCGGCCAGAAGGGCCAGGCCGCGGTCGAGCATCGCCTCGAAGCGCTCCTCCTCAAGCCGCATTGTTTCGCGGATCAGCGGCTCGGCGCGCCCGAGTTCCGGGTAGGCGGCACCCATCTGGCGGATGAGCGTCGGCAACAGGAGATGGAAGCGCGGTTCGCGCATCCCCATCCGGTGGAGGTGACGCATTGCGCGTCGCATGATCCGGCGCAGCACGTAGCCGCGTCCGTCCTTCGAAGGCAGGACGCCGTCCGCGATCAGGAAGGCGGTGCTGCGCGCGTGGTCCGCGACGACGCGATGGCTGGTCCGGAACAGGCCGTCCGCTGGCTGCCCGGTCACGTCGGCGCTGGTCGCGATAAGCGCCTGGAACGTGTCGGTGTCATAGTTGTCGGTGACGCCCTGAAGCACGGCCGCCATGCGCTCGAGTCCCATGCCGGTGTCGATCGAAGGCTTCGGCAGACGCGTGCGCACGCCCGGCGGCGCTTCCTCGTACTGCATGAAGACGAGGTTCCAGATCTCGACGAAGCGGTCGCCGTCCTCGTCGGCGGAGCCCGGCGGGCCGCCCTGGACGCGGTCGCCATGATCGAAGAAGATCTCGGAACAGGGACCGCAGGGACCGGTGTCGCCCATTCGCCAGAAATTGTCGCTGGTCGGGATGCGGATGATGCGGTTGTCCTGCAACCCGGCGATGCCGCGCCAGAGCGACGCCGCCTCGTCGTCCTCGGCGTAGACGGTGACCAGGAGACGGTCGGCAGGCAGCCCGAACTCGCGCGTGACCAGCGTCCAGGCATGCTCGATCGCCAGCGGCTTGAAGTAGTCGCCGAACGAGAAATTGCCCAGCATCTCGAAGAAGGTGTGATGGCGCGCGGTGTAGCCGACGTTGTCGAGGTCGTTGTGCTTGCCGCCGGCACGCACGACCTTCTGCGCCGACGTCGCGCGGACGTAGGGACGTCGTTCCGCGCCGGTGAAGACGTTCTTGAACGGGACCATGCCCGCGTTGGTGAAAAGCAGCGTCGGGTCGTTCCGCGGCACCAGCGGGGCGCTCGGCACCACCTCGTGACCGTTTCGCGCGAAGTAGTCGAGGAAACCGGCCCGGATGTCGTTGCTGCTCGCCATCCGCTCTCACTAAAGGATTGTTCGCCCGTCGGAAATCACCCGCGGGTCAGTGCGGCCGGCGGCGGAACACGTAGCGCTGCGAGAGCGTGAAGTTGGCCAGCAGGCCGGCGCCGGATCCCGCTGCGAGCGCCAGCACGGGTTCCGACCGGCAGAGTGGCACGCTCAGCACGAGCGCGGTTACGGTGCCGCGGTTGAGGACGAAGCCCAGCGAGTTCGCGGCCATGAACAGCAGCCATTGACGAAGCAGGGGGATATGCGAGGCGTGGTCGCGGAAGGTCCAAACCCGATTGAGCACCCAGTTCATCGTGGCGGCCACGAGGAATCCGAGGATGACCGCCGGCAACAGCCCGACGAGCGGACGCGTCGCGTAGACAGTGCCGGTGTCCCACAGGAAGCCGAGCGAGCCCACCACGCCGAACCGCGCGATCTGCCAGACCGAAGGATGCAGGCCGAGCGGACCGATTTCCGCGGCGACCAGCGCGCCGCTGAAGTCGGGTTCTAGGGTTTCCACGATGTCGAGCGGGTCACGCCCGGCGTAGTCAGTGTCCGCCGTCATCCGGATTCGTCTAGAGCATCGGCGCCCGGAGGGCACCGCCCGGACCGGAGAAAAGCCGGACAAAAGAGAAGGGCGCCTTGCGGCGCCCTTTCCGTGTTCGGTCCCGATGCGGAGAGATCAGTGAAGGATGATCTCGACGCGGCGGTTCTGCGGCTCGCGCACGTTCGGGCCGGTCGGCACCAGGAGGTGCGTATCGCCGTAGCCGTGGACCTCGATCGCGCCCGGCGGGACGCCGTCGCGGACCAACTCGGCCCGGACGCTGTCGGCGCGTCGCACCGAGAGGCGGAGGTTGTATTCCTGGCCGCGGCGGCCCGGAAGCGCATGCGACGTATCGGCGTAGCCGTTGACTTCGATCCGCGTCGTCTGCACGCGGGTCGAGTTCTGCGCGGCTTCGGCGACGATCTCGCGGGCGCGCGGCGTCAGGAAGGACTTATCCCAGTCGAAGAACACGAGATAGGTCCGAGCCGGAGCCGGAGCAGGAGCCACGACCGGCGCGGGAGCCGGCGGCGGCGGCGGCGGGGCGGCGTTGAAGGCGTAGCGGATGCCGAACATGCCCTCGTGACGGAAGAGGTCGTTCACGTCCGCGTTCACTTTGCGGAGGCCATAGGGCGTGTACTCGGTCGAGGCGAGCGTGTCGCCCGAGCTCGAGTCGGTGCCGATGAAGCGGTAGTCGAGCGTGAGCGCGAGGCCGGGGATCGCCGGGATGTTGTAGGCGAAGCCGATGATGCCCTGGTAGGCGAACGACCCGTAGGTCCCGCCGGTGCGGTTCACGTCGCCGGTCACGTAGTTGCTCTGGAGCGCCGCGAGGTGATTCCAGAGATAGCCCGCGCCGACGCCGATATACGGTGTGATCGGCAGCGCGAGGCCGAAGCGCGCGAGGTCGATGTCATAGAGCACGTTCACCATCGGGCCGTAGCTCTCGAGGTGGTTGTTGCTCACGTTGGCCGGGACCGCGGTGCCGTGACGACCGTAGATGTCGTCCCAGACATACATGCCCTCGAGCTCGACCCGGAGGCCGTTGCCGAGGCCGTAGCCGACCGAGGCCTGGCCGGCGCCGCCGACGTCGGACGGAAGATCGGCCTTGGAGCCGTTGTCGACGGCGCCGTAGCCCGCGTACTGACCGCCGGCGAAGCCGCTCGGTGAGTAGTGCACGCCGGTCGTCTGGAGCTTGTCGAAGGCGCCGCCGAGGCTGACGTACGGGCCGGTGACGGGCTGCGCCATCGCCGCGGCCACGGGCGCCGCCGCCATAAGGGTTGTTGTGAAGAGTGCCGTGCGAAGACGCATTTGGCTCGTCCTTGTTGATTGAGCGGCAGCCGGACTTGTCGGCCACCGCGGTCGGCGTGACTAACCCGACAATAGTTCGCCGGTTGTCTGTTGCGCAGCCCAAGAGCGGGTGCCGGGACAATCCCCGGCGCTGCCGTGACGTAAAAGCCACAGAACGGGAAAGCGTCGAAGCGGCCCGCCACCTCGACGCCGCGCATGGAAAACGGCGACGCGCAAAGGACACGGCTTCAGGAACTTTGTTGGATCACGGTCCTGTGTAGGAACTCCGATCGCCCTCAGGAAACGACGGCCCTGTAACATCTGTGCCACAGAACTGTGGCACCATCGGCCGTCGAACGGTCACGATCCGAAAGCGCAACCTTCCTGGATCAACACCGCCCGGACCGCTTCGGCCGGAACGGCGCGATCGGTAAACGCGTCGCCGATCCCGCGCGCCAAGACAAAGCCGAGCACCCCGTCCCGCATCTTCTTGTCGCGCGCCATGTTCGCGACGATCGAGTCGGCCGAGAAGCGCGCCGGCAGATCGCGAAGCCGGGCCGGCAGCCCGACCGAGGCGAGGTGCCGCACGACGCGTTCCCAATCGGCGAGCGGGGCATGCCCGAGACGGGCGGACAACAGGAAGGCGAGACCGCAGCCGACGGCGACGGCCTCCCCGTGCAGCAACCGGCCATCGTAGCCAAGCGCGCGCTCGAGCGCATGGCCGAAGGTGTGACCGAGGTTGAGAAGCGCTCGGCCGCCTTCCGCGCGCTCCTCGCGCTCGTCGTCGAGGACAACCGCGGTCTTGAAGGCGCAGGCGCGCGCAACGGCTTCGGCCAGCAGCGCCGGATCGCCGCCCACGACGCCCCCGCCGTTCCGCTCGCACCAGGCGAACAGGTCCCGATCCGCGATCAGCCCGGCCTTCACGATCTCGGCGTAGCCGGCGCGGCGTTCGCGGAGCGGCAGCGTGGCCAGCACGGCCGTGTCGGCCAGCACCGCGAGCGGCTGGTGGAAGGCGCCGAGCAGGTTCTTGCCCGACCCGGTGTTGATGCCGACCTTGCCGCCGACCGAGCTGTCGACCTGCGCGAGCAGGGTGGTCGGGATCTGCACGAACGGCAGTCCCCGCATGATCGTCGCCGCGGCGAAGCCGGCGAGATCGCCGATCACGCCGCCGCCGAGCGCCACGATTGCGGTCTGCCGCTCGACGCCTGAGGCGAGGATCGCGTCCGCGAGCGTCGCATACTGCTCGATCGACTTGCTCCGCTCGCCCGATGGCATCGTGACCGCGCGCGCTTCGATGCCCGACTGCGCAAACGAGGCCATCAGCGGCGGCAGGTGCCGCGTCGCGACGTTCTCGTCGGTGACGACGACCACGCGGCGCTGCGGCAGCACGCGGCCGAGCAGCGCGCCGGCGCGCGGAAGCAGGCCTTCGCCGATCACCACGTCGTAGGCGCGTTCGGACAGCGGAACGCGGACGCGGCGGAGATCACGCGAACGGCTGAGAGCGCGCAGGACGATCGCCGTCGTCCGGTCCGGCCCGTCGTCGCCGCAGTCGATCGTGAGATCGGCTTCGGCGTAGAGCGGTTCGCGCTCGGCGAGGAGCCGGCCAAGGGTAACCGCGGGGTCGACTCCGGCGAGGAGCGGGCGATGGGAGCGTCCGGACACCCGGCGCACCAGGAGCGGCAGTCGGCAGCGGAGCCACGCCGAGACCGCGCGCTCGCGGATCAGGCGCCTTGTGTCGGCGTCAGTCACGGCGCCGCCGCCGGTCGCGATCACCGCCTGCGGACCGGCGAGGAGCCGGGCCAGCACGCGCCGTTCGCCGAGACGGAACTCCGCTTCGCCGAAGCGCTCGAACAGTTCCGCGATCGTGCAGCAGGCGGCGCGCTCGATCTCGGTGTCCGCGTCGATGAACGGCAGCGCCAGTCGAAGCGCGAGCCGACGACCGATCGTGGTCTTTCCGGACCCCATGAGCCCGACAAGGACGAGGGACCGGCCGTCGAGGCGGGCGAGGCCGCCGAGGCGGTCGTCGGCGAGGTCGGGGAGCGGAGCGGCCGCCTCCGCCGCCGCGGGACGACTGTGCCCGCGTTCAGACATCGCGCATCGGCCGACCGTTCCGGCGTGCGGCGCTATGCGGCAAGGCGAGCGTCCGCCGCAGGCTTCTCCAGGTTGCGCGTCATGGGACCGGAGGCTAGCACAACCGGCTTCGAACGTGAGGGCGGTTCATGCGTCGGTTCTTCCTCATCGCTCTGGCGGTCGGCATCGTCGTGCTCCTGCTGGCGGTGCTCGCGGTTGGCGTGTTCCCGCCGCATCCCGTGACGCATGCCGTGCAGAAGAGCGTGCCGAGCAGTGCCTTCGTCGCCCACTGAGCGGCGAGCGCTCGCGACCGAGCGGTTCCTCGAGATGCTTGCCGCCGAGCGCGGCGCCGCGCCGCGGACGCTCGCGGCCTACGCGGCCGATCTGGCCGCCCTCGGCCGCCACCTCGGCGCGACGACCTTCGAGGCGGCCACCCGTGACGATCTCGCCGCCTTCATGGCGTCGCTCGGCCGCAGCGGAGCGGCGCCGCGGACGGCAACGCGTCGCCTTTCCTGCTTCCGGCAATTCTTCCGGTTCCTGTTGGCCGAGGGCGGGCGCCCGGACGATCCGACGGACGCCCTCGATGCGCCCAGGCGGCCGGCGGACCTGCCCGCGGTCCTGTCGGAGCTGGAGGGTGCGGCGCTGCTCGATGCCGCCGGCACCCTGCCAGGAGGGCGCGCGCGGGTCGCGGTCGCCGCGATCGCGCTGCTCTACGCGACCGGGCTCCGGGTGTCCGAGCTTCTGGCGCTCGAAGCCGATGCCGTGCTCCGCGCGAACGGTGCGATCCTGGTG
>CAXUBA010000035.1:0-19781 GCA_964249205.1 uncultured Acetobacteraceae bacterium
CCGCCGCGATCGGGTCGGCCAGGGGGCGCGCCGCGTCATCGGCCGCGCCCACTGCGGCCGCGATCCCGCCCTGGGCCCAGCCGGTCGAGGTGCCGGCACCGAGCGGGCTCGCGCTCAGCACGACGCACGGCCGGGGCGCCAGCGCCAGCGCCGCCGACAGCCCGGCGAGCCCGGCGCCCACGATGACCGGCAAGCCGGCCATCGATACCGGCGCGAACGATATGACGGGCATGAAGCGTCTCCTCTGCGACCGCGCGGCGGCCGCGAATGACTGGACCGCGAGCATCCGCGGGCGACTGAACGGCCGGCACCCGCGGGCTCGTGAACCGCGAGCGTCCGTTCGAGCTAATGGACCGCGAGCATCCGCTCGACCGCGAGGCGGGCGCGGTCGGCGACGTCGAGGGGAACCGTGATCGCGCCCTCCAGCGTCTCGAGCGAGTGCCGGATGTTGCCGAGCGTGATCCGCTTCATGTGCGGACAGAGATTGCAGGGACGGACAAACCGGGTCCGCGGATTGAGCACCGCGACGTTGTCGCTCATCGAGCACTCGGTCAGCAGCAGCGCGGTCGCCGGCGCCTCGCGCGCGACCCAGTCGGCCATGTGCGCGGTCGAACCCGACATGTCGGCCGCCGCGACCACGTCCGGCGGACATTCCGGATGGGCGAGCACGACGACGCCCGGGTTGCTGTCGCGAAACGCCTGGATGTCGCCCGCGGTGAAGCGCTCGTGCACCTCGCAGTGTCCGCGCCAGGGGATGATCCGGACGGACGTCTCACGCTGCACGTTCCGCGCGAGGAACTCGTCGGGGATCATGATCACCTCGGGAACGCCGAGGCTTTCCACGACCCGGACGGCGTTGCCCGAGGTGCAGCAGACGTCGCTCTCGGCCTTCACCGCGGCCGACGTGTTCACGTAGGTGATGATCGGCACGCCGGGATGCAGCGCGCGAAGCGCGCGGACGTCGGCCGCGGTGATGCTGTCGGCGAGCGAGCAGCCGGCGCGGTGGTCCGGAACGATCACGGTGCGCTCCGGGTTGAGCAGCTTGGCCGTTTCGCCCATGAAGTGGACGCCCGCGACGACGATGACATCCGCGTCGGTGCGCGCGGCTTCGCGCGCCAGCAACAGGCTGTCGCCGGTGATGTCGGCGACGCCATGGAAGATCTCCGGCGTCTGGTAGTTGTGCGCCAGCACCACCGCGTTCCGCTCGCGCTTCAGGCGGAGGATCGCGTCGACGTCCGCGGCGAACCCCGCCCATTCGACCGGCGGGATGATCGAGCTCACCCGATCGTAGACGGGAGCGAGGCGGTCGAGCAGCTCTCGGGTCAGGGGAAGGTTCATCGAAGGATCTTCGCGCTCCCTTATACTCGTGGTGAGTATAATCGGTGGAGCGAGAGGTGAGCTTCGGCGGCGTCACTGTCAAGCGGCCGAACCGGAGCCGGCCCGCTTGCGTTCGAGCGCGCATGGACGGCTTCGACATCCGATCGCCTCGGTTCGCGAAATACGTGCTCGCGAACGCCGCGCTGGAAACGCTCGCGTCCGGCTTCCGCTGGCTCGAGGGACCGGTTTGGGTCGGCGCCTGGGACGCTCTGCTGTTCCAGGACATCCCGAACGACCGGACGATGCGCTGGTCCGCCGAGACCGGCATCACGCCGTTCCGCGCGCCATCGCGCTACGCCAACGGTCAGGCGCTCGATCGGGAGGGTCGGGTCGTGTTCTGCTCCCACCGCGATCGGGGCGTCTTCCGGATCGAGCACGACGGCCGGATCACGACGCTTGCCGACCGCTTCGACGGCAAGCGGCTGAACGCGCCGAACGACGTCGTCGTGAAGAGCGACGGCACGATCTGGTTCAGCGACCCGCTCTACGGCATCTCGACCGACTACGAAGGCGGCCGGCAAGTCCCGGAGCAGCGGCCGCGCCTTTATCGCCTCGACGCGCTGAATGGCGGCCTCGATGCCGTCGCGGACGACTTCGACGGTCCGAACGGGCTCGCCTTCTCTCCGGACGAGCGCCGTCTCTACGTCGCCGAGACCGGCGACCAGCTCGGCGACGCGCCGCCGAAGCAGTTCATCCGCGCCTTCGACGTGTCGGCCGACGGCACGCTCCGCGGTGGCGACGTCTTCCACAAGATCGAGCCCGGCTACGCGGACGGGTTCCGCATCGACGAGGACGGCAATCTTTGGAGCTCCGCCGCGGACGGGGTCCACTGCGTCTCGCCCGACGGCGCGCTGCTCGGCAAGGTGCTGGTGCCGCGGACGGTCTCGAACGTCGCGTTCGGCGGCAGCCCGGCGAAGAACCGGCTGTTCGTCATGGGGTCCGATACGCTGTTCGCGATCTTTCTCAATCGTCGCGGGGCCGGATGGCCCGGTGACCGCCGGTGACGGCGCTCCGCCTCGAAACGATCTCGCTCACGGTCTCCGACACCGAGCGCCTCGTCCGCTTCTACGCCGACGCGTTCGGCGCCGCGACGCTCGACCGAAGCCGTCGGTCGGGCGAGAGCTTCGCGCGACTGATGGGGATCCGGGGCGCCGCGGCCACGGTGACGACGCTCGGGATCGGCGACGAACGCGTGGAACTCGTCGCCTTCGACGAGCCCGGCCTGCCGATCCCGCCGGACAGCCGGAGCAACGATCTCTGGTTCCAGCATTTCGCCCTGATCACGACCGGGATCGACGATGCCTGGACACGCGCCCGCGCGGCGGGCGCGACGCCGATCGGGGCGACCGCGCCCGTGACGCTTCCGGCGGCGTCGGGAGGCGTGCGGGCGATCAAGTTCCGTGACCCGGACGGCCATCCTCTCGAGCTGCTGCAGTTCCCGGACGGCAGGTCGCCGCCCCGGTGGACACGGGCCGCGGCGGGCGGTCGCACGCTTCTCGGCATCGACCACTCCGCGATCGCGGTCGCGGACACCGGACGGTCGGACGCATTCTACGCCGGGCTGCTCGGTCTCGAGGTGGCCACGAACTCGCTCAACGTGGGTCCCGAGCAGGAGGCGCTCGACGGCAGCTTCAACGCCGTCGTCGAGGTGACGGGGCTCGAACTCGGCGACGCGTCCGGACCGCATGTCGAGTTCCTCTGCAACCGCATCCCGGCGACGGGCCGTCCGATCCCGGTGACCGCGCGCGCCGACGACATCGCGGCGACCCGCCTGGTGATTGCGGTCGCCGACCTCGATGGCGTGGTCGACGAAGCGATCGGGACGCGTTGCCGCTTCGCGTCGCGTCACATCGTCGGGCAGGACGACGCAAGACGGGCAGCCATGCTGAGCGACCCGGACGGCCACTTCGTCGTGCTCGTCGAGCGCTGACGCCGGGCCCATGAGAGGAGCGCGCCTATGAGGGCCTTCGGGTTCCGAACCCCGTCCCCGATCGCGGACGCGAGTGCGCTGGTCGAACTCGACGTGCACGCGCCGGAACCCGGTCCGCACGACATCGTGGTCCGGATCCGCGCCGTGTCGCTCAATCCCGTCGACATCAAGGTCCGGAGCGGCGCGATCCCGCTCGGAGACGGTCCGCACGTAATCGGCTACGACGCCGCGGGAACGGTCGTCGCTGTCGGAGCGAGGCCCGTCGCTTCAGGCCCGGCGACGACGTGTTCTACAGCGGCGTCCTGAACCGACCCGGGACGAATGCGGAACTGCATGCCGTCGACGAGCGGATCGTCGGAACCAAGCCGCGCTCGCTCGACTTCGCCGCCGCCCTCCCACTCACCGCGATCACCGCGTGGGAACTCCTGTTCGACCGGCTCGGTGTGCCCGACGGCGGGGGCAGCGGCGACGCGATCCTGATCGTGAACGGCGCGGGCGGCGTCGGGTCGGTCCTGACGCAGATCGCGCGCGTCCGCACCGATCTGACCGTGATCGCGACCGCGTCGCGGCCGGAAACCGTCGCCTGGTGCCGGGAGATGGGCGCGCATCACGTCGTCGATCACCGAGGCAGGCTCGACGAGGCGCTCGCCGCGATCGGCATCCCGGCCGTGCGCTACGTCGCCGGACTGACCGCGACCGACCGTCACTGCGATGCGATCGTCGCAGCTCTCCAGCCGCAGGGCGCCCTCGCCCTGATCGACGACCCCGTCACGTTCGACATCGTGCCGTTCAAGCTGAAGAGCCTGTCCGTCCACTGGGAGCTAATGTTCACGCGGCCGCTGTTCACGAAACACGACATGGCGCGCCAAGGCGAGATCCTCGGGGAGGTGTCGCGCCTGGTCGACGCGGGTTCGCTCCGCTCGACGATGCGGGAGAACTACGGTCCGATCGACGTCGCGAACCTCCGGCGCGCCCATGAGGCGCTCGAAAGCGGACGGACGGTGGGCAAGATCGTGCTCGGCGGATAGGGACCTCGACGTGGTCAGGAGCCGATCGCGCGGCGGTGATGCGCCTGGAGCGTTTCGATGGACGCGAAAAACACCCAGTGGTGGTCGGCGAGTTCCGCCAGCGGGACCACGCGTCGGGTCGTCGGGTCGCCTCCGAACAGATCGTGATACTCGATCAGCACGAGGTCGCCGACGCTCTCCTTGTTGGACGGAAACACCGCAACGATCGAGGCATGCGAGGTGACGGCGCCGTGCGCGTCGCGGAACTCGAGACCGGCGCCGAGAAGCGGGTGTCCGTCGAAAGCTGCGTTCGGCATCGGGGCGATCTCCTCGTGTCCTGGTTGCTGCATGGTTCCACCAACGATCGACGCTGAACAGGCTCAGACCAGACGCGGGAGCAGCTCGATGAAATTGCAGGGGCGAAAACGGTTGTCGAGCTGGTGCACGAGGATCTCGTCCCAGGCATCGGCGACCGCGCCGCGGCTGCCCGGAAGGCCGAACAGCAGCGTTCCACCGGCGACTCCGGCCAGCGCTCGCGACTGGATGGTGGACGTCCCAATCTTGCCGAAGCTGATCCAGCGGAACAGCTCGCCGAAGCCTTCGATGCGCTTCTCGATCACGCGCTCGAACGCTTCTGGCGTCACGTCGCGCTTCGTGATCCCGGTGCCGCCCGTGCTCAGCACGACTTCGACGGACGGCTCATTGATCCAGGCGCGCAGCTTCGCCTCGATCGCTTCGGCCTCGTCCGGAAGGATCGATCGGTCCGCGAGCACGTGACCGGCCGCTTCAAGCCGGCCGACCAGAAGCGCGCCCGACGCGTCGCTCGCGAGGTCGCGCGTGTCGGAAATCGTGAGCACGGCCACGCGGACGGGCCGGAACGGGCGGTCGAGGTCGAGATCTGGCATCCGTCCCGCGTAGCATGCCGCCACCCGAAGCGGCGAGCGTCAGCCGGCCAGCCCGAGCAGGCCGTTCCGATACCGTGCGGTCGGCGCACTCGGCCCGAGCATGGACCGGAGCAGCGCCGCGCCAAACCGCGGATCGGCGATCGCGACCGCCTCGGTCCCGTTGCGGCTGACCGTCACGCCCCGGTCGCTCACGAGGATGGTTTCGTGATCGCCGGCTTGGACCGGCGTTTCGTGCGCGACGAGTTCCTCGTAGTTGTGCTCCTCGTCGGCACCGCACGCGGTGTGCGCGCAGTAACGGTCATGGATCCGGCCGAGCTCGTCCCGGAGCTGTTCGGCGCTGGCCGCGTGGAGGAACACGGTCCGGATTTCCTTTGGTCCCGGCTCGGCCAGGATCTTCGACGCGTCGTGCGCGATATGGTCGACGTAGAGTGCCGAGACGTAACCCTGGACGACGAGAAAGAAGACCCGGAGCCCGGCGCCGTTCTCGACCAGTTTCGTGCCGTCGACCGCCACGCTCGCCGGGAAGGCGACGCCGGCGACCGACGTCGCGGCTCCTGCCGTGCACGGAAGCGTGCCGAGCAGCAGACCGGCGAGCGAAAGCGGCAACGCCAGGAGCGCGCGGGCGCGACGCCGCGGGCGCAGAACGATCGGAAAGCTCATCGGATCCATTCTACTCCCGGAACGTCGGACACAGCGATCCCGGCGTCCTCAAGCATCTCGCGCTCGCCGGGGCAAGGCCGGAGACGCACCACCAGCCGCCCGTCGCGTCCGAGCGACACGAGAAGCGGCCCCTGCGGCCCGGCGGCAACGTTGCGCGAGGCGTCGCGTCGCGCGACCTCCAGCACCGCCTGGCTCTCGTCCGGCGCGTGGACGATCACGTCGGCCTCGCCCAGCACCCGAAGCGCCCGCAGCGTCAGCAGGTCGGCGTCGCCCGGGCCGGGATGCACGAGATGGACGAGGCCGCGCTCGGGCACGGCGGCATCCTGCTCCGCGCCGTCCAGCTCGTCGCGGTAGGCGCGCTCCGCCGCAGCCTCGTCGCCCTGCAGCATCAGCGCGGCCGCGCGGCCGCCGAAGGCACGCTCCAGCATCCGACGACGACGCACCATGTCAGGCAAACGGCGGCGCGTTTCCTCCTTGAGCCGGTCGGCCAGTGCCGCGAGCCGTCCGTAGCCGGGATCGACCAGCGTCTCGATCCGCGCCCTGAGGAGGCGCGCCAGCACCGGCGCCGTACCGGCCGACGCGATTGCGAGCTGGAGCGGCAGGCGCTCGACGACGGCCGGCGTGATGAAGCTGGAAAGGTCGGTCCGGTCGACGACGTTGACCGGGATGCCGAGGCCCTGCGCCGTCCGATGGAGGGCGCGAAGCTCCTCGTCGGCCGCCTCGGCGCCGATCGCGATCACGCAGCCATCGAGCAGGGCGGGATCGAAGCGTTCGGGTTCGTGTCGCAGGACCGCGCCGGCGCGAAGCAGGCTCGCGCGCCGCCGGTCGGCTGCCTCGCCACGCCCGAGGAGGAACGCGGCGCGCCCTTCGAGATCAAGGAAGACCGGAAAGAGCGGCGCCCGCGTCAGCCGCCCTGCTCCGCGACAAAGGAACGTCGACCTTGCCTGAGGCCGTCATCGCCGACGGAACCGTCCACTGCTCCGCCTCCCGCCATCCGGCCGCGCTCTTGAACGTGTCGTCAGCCGTCCGGGTTCACGCCGCGCGTCACCAAGTGCCGACCCGATAGCGGTCTCGCGAAACCTGCTTCATCGCGATCGAGAACCCGGGAGCTTCGGGCACGAGGTAGGCGCCGTCCGCGACCACGCAGGGATGTTCGAAATGCTCGTGCAGGTGATCGACATATTCCGTCACCCGTCCCTCCGTGGTGCCCGACACGCAGAGGAAGTCGATCATCGCGAGATGCTGCACGTATTCGCACAAGCCCACGCCGCCGGCGTGCGGACACACGGGAAGATCGTATTTCGCCGCCATCAGCAGCACGGCGAGAACCTCGTTGAGGCCGCCGATCCGGCAGGCGTCGATCTGCACGATGCCGATCGCGTCACGCATGATGAACTGCTTGAAGGTGATCCGGTTCTGGCACATCTCGCCCGTCGCGACCTCGATCGGCGCGATCGCGGCGCGGATCGCCCGATGCGCTTCGACGTCGTCCGGACTGGTCGGCTCCTCGATGAACCAGGGGCGGGCGAACGCGAGCGCGCGAACCCACTCGATCGCTTCCGCGCGCTCCCAGATCTGGTTCGCATCGATCATCAGCTTGCGGTCGGGCCCGATCGCGTCGCGCGCGATCGCAAGGCGGCGCTTGTCATCGGCGAGATCGCGACCGACCTTGAGCTTGACGTGACTAAAGCCCGCGTCGACGGCCTCGCGGCAGAGACGCCGCAGCCGGTCGTCGTCGTAGCCGAGCCAACCGGCCGAGGTCGTGTAGCAGGGGTAACCCCGGCGCTCGAGAACCGCCCGTCGCGCCGCGCGCCCGCTGATCCGTTCCGAGAACAGCGCATGCGCTTCCTCCGGTGTGACGCAGTCCGTCAGGTAGCGGAAGTCGATGCATCGCACGAGCTCGTCCGCGCTCATCCCGCCGACCAGCGCCCAGACCGGCAGCCCCGACTGCTTCGCGAGCAAATCCCAGATCGCGTTGACGACCGCGCCGGTCGCGAGATGGATCGCGCCCTTGTCGGGTCCAATCCAGCGGAGCTGGCTGTCGCCGGTGAGGTGACGCCAGCAGCGTCCGGGGTTCTCGCGGATCCAGTCGAGATCGAGGCCGATCACGAGATGATCCATGGCGCGTATGGCGAGGCAGCAGATCTGATTGCCGCGGCCGATCGTGAAGGTCAGGCCGTGACCTTCGAGCCCGGGCTCGTCGGTCTCGAGGATCACGTAGGCGGCCGAGTAGTCGGGATCCGGGTTCATCGCGTCCGATCCGTCGAGACGCTCCGACGTCGGGAACCGGATGTCCTCGATGCGGACGGCGGTGATCGCGGTCACCTCAGTTCGACCAGCCGCCGTCGATCACCTGCGCGGTTCCGGTGGTGAAGGCGGCCTCGTCGCTCGCGAGATAGACGGCGAGCGCCGCGATCTCGGCGACCGTCGCGACGCGGCCCATCGGCTGGCGGCCGATGAAGAGGCGACGCACCTCGTCCTCCGTGCGGCCTTCGCGCCCGGCCTGGCTCGCGATCCGCTCGTCGAGAGAGGGTGACTGGACGGTCCCGGGACAGATCGCGTTGCAGCGGATCCCTTGCCCCGCGTAATCGGCTGCGATCGACTTGGTGAGCCCGATCACCGCGGCCTTCGTCGCACCGTAGGCGAAGCGGTTCGGCGCGCCCTTCAGGCTCGACGCGACCGATGACATGTTGATGATGGAGCCGCCACGGCGCGCCAGCATGGCGGGGAGAAAGGCCCGGGTGACGCGATACATCGACGTCACATTGAGATCGAAGGAAAACGCCCAGTCCCGATCCTCGGTATCGAGGATGGTGCCATGATGCACGAAGCCGGCGCAGTTGAAGAGGATGTCGACCGCGCCGACCCTGGATGCGAGCGCGCCGATCGCGGACGCGTCGGTAACGTCGAGGGTGAGCGAACGGATCGCGGGATGCTCGAAGCTGCTCGCCCGGACGTCGGTCGCGACGACCTCCGCGCCCTCGCGGGCGAAGGCCTCGGCCGTCGCCCGGCCGATCCCCTGGGCCGCCGCCGTGACGAAGGCTTTCTTGCCGCTCAACCGCATCGCCGTTCCTCCCGGGTTCTGCGGCCGGGACGGTAGAAAGGCCGGACCATCGTGTCCAGGGCAGCGCCCTGGGCTGTTCCCGGACCCTAGGGCGCGTTGTACCCGGGCTCCCCCAGATACTGGAGCCCCTGGCCGCTATGCGCCTGGGCGCTCGGCGGCGCCGCGACGCCGGTCACGGTGCATCCCGTGACCGCAAGCGTCGCGAGCAGGAGGAAGATCACCCTGCCGATCATGTCGCGCCGTGCCTCAGAAGAACTGCACGTGACTGATGAAGCCGAAGAGGGCCGCGTCCGGAAGGTTGGTCTGGGCGTTCGGCCGGATGAAGTACTGGAAGTCCGGCGCGAAGGTGACGCCGCGATAGACGTGGATGTTGTAGTTCGCTTCGAGATCGATGGTGTGGCTTTGGATGCCGGTGGCGTTTCCGGCATTCGTTCCGACATTGCTCGGGATCTCGTTGATCGTCTCGGGCGTGTCGAGCGGAACCAGCGTTCCGAGTTCCTGCTCGATCTCCTCGGCGCGCGTATCGTCGCCGGAGACCTGCAGCCAGCTGAAGCCGACGTTGAAGCCGTCGAGCGGGCGAGCCTTCCAGAAACCGGTGTCCTCGAGCGCCGCTTCGGCCTGCTGCTGACGCAGCGACACCTGCGGGCTGTTCCACACGTAGCCGCCGAGCAGGATCAGCCCGCTCGTGTCACCGGACCCGTTCCGCATCAGCATCTGGTCGGCGAGAAACCAGAACGTGCTCTCACCCTTGACCTGTCGCGGCGGCAGGCCGGACACGGCGAAGGCGTTGCCGTCGATGTCGTAGAGATCCGAGGCATGGTTCTCGTTGTCGTAGGCGAAGCCCGCTTTGTAATGACCGGGCAACTTGTCCGGTCCGAATGTCGGCTCCCAGCCGATCTCGAGCGGGAACGTCTCGCCGTCGATGTAGCTGGCATCGAAGGTGTAGCCTGAGCGGAAGTTCTCGGCGTAATTATAGATGTTGCTCTGATCGAAGTAGATGCCGGACTGGATGTAGACCGATGGGACCGGCCGCACACGGCCACGGATCGACCAGCCGGCATCCGGATACGAGGTCAGGCCGATATTGTCGGACGAGGCCTTCGGATTTCCGCAGAACGCGTTGTTCTCGAAGCTGCAGTAGAGTGGCGAGGCGAGGAAGTCGTCGAGCAGCGGGTTGCGCCCCGCCGCGACGTCAACGGCGCTGTGTGCGAGGGTCTCCTCGGCATACGCATAGACCAGATGCGAGACGACGTTTCCGCCGGCACCATAGATTTCCTGGCTGGGGTTGAGCTCGTCGCCGAACTCGCGGCTGATCGGGATGCCGTAGCGGCCGACCATCAGGAAGTGGGTGGACAATCCGGTGACGTGGGCGAGCTTCTCCCAATCCGTGTCGACTTCGAAGCCGTACTGACCCGCGTTGCTGGTCCCTTGTCTCGGACCGCTGATCACGCTGTCGAACTCGTTCCTCGTGTCGAAGAGCACGGCCGTTCCGTGATCGCGGAGGAACGATCCCATGCCGAAGATCTTCGGGAACAGCGCCTCGGGACTGGTGAGCTGGACCGCCTCCTCGCCTTGAGAAGGCGGTGTCGACACCGCGGCGCTTGGTCCGATCGACGTGCCGTTGTTGAGCGCGCCCGGGCTCACGGCGCCCCCCTGCAGACTGATATCAGGCGCGGTTTGCGGCATCACGATCCCGGACTGGGCTCCCGGAGACGCGGCGGCTCCGTTCGCGACCTGCGCGATCGCCGGCGACACGGCGATCGTGATGACAGCGACGCCGGCCGCGAGGCCCGAGTGGAGGGCTCTCCGGCTGAGCCGCCCTGGAATTCGCGCTCTTGTCATAAGCACCCCCAAACCCATCACCGGATGCTGGCCGGCATCGACGTGATTGTCCGTTCCGAGCCGCGCACCCGTCCATAATGCGGTGGAACGACCAGAGCGGCGCGTTGGTGGAGTTTTCTGCCAGATCCGGTTCCGCGCTCAATTAAAACCCTCGCTGGACGAGAGCGATGCGTCGACCGGTGTCGCTCAAGCGCAACGCCTGCGCGGCTGCCCCGCTATGCCGGTGCTAGTAGCCAAGACCTTCCCCACGAAAGCTCTTCCACAGCCGGCAACCCGACCGGGATCGATGGCGCGCGTTCGAGTGCAGGCACTGGCGAACCTGACGGTGGGACGTCGAGTGTGCGGTCGCGCCGGACGATTGCGACATGGTCGTCACGGAAACCACGGGCGGCGGCAAGGCCGCGGCGAGAAGGACCGAGGAACAGACGACGCAGCATCGGAGCCAAGTCATTCGCGTTCTCGCCGCCAGTACGGTTCTCCGCTCTTAGCCGGCGTTCAGCGATGGCACCCTTAAAATCACTGATACGACGCCGAGCCGGCGCACGGGAGTTCGCCGGCGAACAGCTTCGATTTCCCCGAGAGGGACCGCGGGACTATCCTGTTGCCATGTCGACGTCTTCGAGTGTAACCAATCGTATCTATTCGAGGATCGCCGATCGCATCGCGGGCCTGATCGAAGCAGGTCGCTTCAAACCCGGCGATCTGCTGCCTCCGGAGCGGGAGCTGGCGAAACGGCTCGGCGTCAGCCGGTCGTCGGTTCGGGAGGCGCTGATTGCCCTCGAGGTGCTCGGGCACGTGGAGGTCAGGGTCGGGCATGGCGTCACGGTGCTCTCGCGACCTCGGGACGATGCGGTCGCGAACGGCGACGTCATGGGGCAGGCGACACGATCGGGCATCTGGCGGGTCGACGAGCGGCTCGGCCTGCCGGCAATCGACGAGGAGGTGGAGATCCCGCCCTTCGCGCTGCTGTCCGCACGTCGCCTCATTGAGCCGGAAACGGCGCAGCTCGCCGCGCGCCACGCGACCGACGAGCAGATCGAACTCATCCGGGTCGCTTTCCAACGCAACGTGCAGGACAATCAACGAGGCGCCGTCGACAATCTCGGCGACAGGCTGTTCCATATCCGGATCGCCGAGGCGAGCGGAAACGCCGCCTACGCCGTGCAGATCCGCTACCTCCTCGGCCACCGATACGGTGCGCTTTTCCGCCGGCTGCAGTCGCTCTACACGCCCGACGACATGCCGAAGCGCTCGCAGAACGAGCACGCATCCGTGCTGGCAGCGATCGAGAAGCACGATGCGAGAGCCGCGAGGATGGCAATGCGGCAGCATCTCGACGCGGTGATCGGGATCTTCAGCCGTCCGTGAGTCCGTCGGGACGGGAGCGCGCATCCGGGCCGGTCCTCGTCCGACCGTCCCGTCCGGCGGCCGAAAGCGCGAGACGAGCGAGCGGCCTCCGCCGCCGGTATGACGCGAAACGGAAGGCTACGGCCGTTCCTCGTCTGCGGACGGACGGTCCTCGGCCGGCACCGGACGATCGCGGAGCGTGCGTCCGAGAAAGCGCACGGTCTTCGCTCCGTCCGGGGTCATCCCTTCGCCGAGCGTCGCGAAGCCACGACGCGCGTGGAACGCGTCCGAGGCCGGGTTGGGCGGCGAGATGTTCACCTCGCACCCGAGGAAGTCCTGCCCCATCGCCCGTGCTTCACGCTCGAGCGCGTCGTAGAAGCACGACGCGATCCCGGCGCCGCGACGCGACGCGATGACGACGACACGGTCCACGTAGACGAAACGACGGCAACCGGTTCGGAACCAGAGGAAGTTCGGACTGTCGTAATCTGCGCGCTCGTCGAAGGCGAGAATGAACCCGTCCGCTTCGTCCGTGCAGCGGGCGAAGAAGGCGAGACCGACCAGACGCTCGAAGCGCTCGGCGGCCAGGAACGAGAGCTCCGTCGCGTGCGCGTTGTTGAGCGCGAGCAAGGCGGGCAGGTCCGCCGTCCCGATCGCGCGCATCAGGCCGCGCTCTGCCGCTCGGTCGCGTCGTCGCGTCTGCCGAGTTCGGACGCCAGGGCCTCGGCGGCGCGGATCCCGTCGATCGCCGCCGACATGATGCCGCCCGCGTAACCCGCGCCTTCACCGGCGGGGAACAGGCCTGCGATGCTCGTGGACTGGTGATCGGGACCGCGCCGGATCCGGAGCGGCGACGAGGTGCGCGTTTCCACACCCGTCATCACCGCGTCGGGATGGTCGAAGCCGGCGATCCGCCGGCCGAACGCCGGGAGCGCCTCGCGGATCGCCGCGACGACGAACGGCGGCAGGCAGCGCGCGAGATCGGTCGGCGTCACACCCGGCCGATAGGACGGCTCGACCGCGCCGAGCGTGCGTGACGGACGGCCGGCGAGGAAATCGCCCACGGTCTGTGCCGGTGCGCGATAGTTGGCGCCACCCGCCTCGAAGGCGCGGCTTTCGAGCTCGCGCTGTAGCGCGATGCCGGCGAGCGGCCCATCCGGATAGTCGCGCTCCGGCGTGATGCCGACGACGATCCCCGCATTCGCGTTGCGCTCGGCCCGTGAATACTGGCTCATCCCGTTGGTCACCACGCGTCCGGGCTCGGAGGTCGCCGCTACGACCTGACCCCCCGGGCACATGCAGAACGAGTAGACTGAACGACCGTCCGCGCCGTGATGGACCAGCTTGTAGTCGGCGGCCCCGAGCAGCCTATGGCCGGCCTGAGCGCCGAAGCGGGCCCGGTCGATCACGGACTGCGGATGCTCGATCCGGACGCCGATCGAGAACGGCTTCGCGTCCATCGCGACACCCGCCTCTTGCAGGGCCGCGAACGTGTCGCGCGCGGAGTGACCGGGCGCGAGGATCACGTGCCGCGCCGCGAGCGTTTCGCCGTTCGCGAGGCGAAGCGCCCGGAGGCGCCGGACGCCCGCATCGTCGGACTCGGTCTCGAACCCGGTGACGTGCGTCGCGAAGCGATACGTGCCCCCGAGACGCTCGATTTCGTGCCGCATCCGGGTCACCACGGTGACAAGGCGAAACGTTCCCACGTGCGGCTTCGAGACGGTCAGGATCTCCTCGGGTGCTCCCGCCCGGACCAGTTCGGTCAGCACCTTGCGGCCGAGACGTTCAGGGTCTCGGATGCCGCTCCACAGCTTCCCGTCCGAGAACGTGCCGGCGCCCCCTTCACCGAACTGGACGTTGCTGTCCGGATCGAGCACGCCGGCGCGCCACAGCCGGAACGTGTCGGCTGTCCGCTGCCGGACCTCGCGCCCGCGCTCGAGCACGATCGGCCGCAATTCCCATTGCGCAAGAACCAGCGCCGCGAACAGCCCGCACGGACCGGCCCCGATCACCACCGGACGCGGAGCCTCGCGCGGCAGGGCCGGGGAGAACCGGTAGGCGAGATCGGGCGTCGGCGCGACCCGGCCGTCCGCACCGGCGCCGCGCAGGACCTCCCGCTCCGTTGCCGCGTCGAGCGCGACGTCGAGCGTGTAGACGAGAAGAACTCTGCCGCGCTTTCGCGCATCGATGCCACGTCGTGCGACGCGGATCGTCGCCGCGGCGCCGGGCGGGAGACGAAGTCTCGCCCGAACGGCGCTCTCGAGCGCCTCGGCCGGGTGATCGAGCGGCAGTCTGACTTCGGAGATCCGGATCATCGTGGCCGTTGTATGGGCGCGGTCGACCCGGGATCCAAGCCGGAGCGAAGGCGCCCCCGCGGGCGTGACCCCTCGTCGCCGCGGCCTGTGTCCAGCCTCCAAACCCCGCCCAATACTCGCTGGATCAAGTCATCAAGACGACGATTCAGGGGGTTAGACCTGGGCTATCGCAGAGTCCAATACGAGGGAGAACAGCTTTGAGGTGACGGCCGGTGGGCCACCTGTCACCTCGACAGCGTGCTCGCTAACTGCATCATCAAGCTCCACGAGGTCGGCAGCAAACACTGTCGTCATTGCTTTCCACTCCCCGTTCTGTTCGGCCAACGGTGGTGTAGGTGAAACAGAACAAGCCTCCACTTCGGGAGGAACTGCCTCTGGCGAAAGAGCCGGAGGCGTCCGGGCTTGTCGTACGTGTTCGTCCCCGATCCGGGCCAATATCCGTCGGCGATGCACATACCAAGAGACGACTACTCACCAATCAGATAGCGCTGGACGGGGGAAAAGGGACAGGCGACCCCGAAAGGGTTGCCGCGCAGGCTGACCTACTGGATTCCCAGAACCTTGCAGTCAGGCGTGGGGATGTTCTGGAGTATCTTCTTGGTGTTCGGGTCAAATATCCGCTCCTGATCGCATGATCCTCCGGTCCCGTAGCTGTGCTGCGAGACATCCAGCGCGCCCGCGAACTTGCCGCTAGGCACGACGGACAGGGCATTGGACGGGGTGACGTAGGAGACGCTCGGAACCGGGCCAAGCCTCACCCGGTGGACCGCGCCGGAGGTCGTCCAGGCGGTCGTCAGGAAGTACAGCGACCCAACAACGGTGCCGTCCGGACGGGCGCTGGCCTGATACGAGAAGACGGGCAGAGTCGCGTCGGTCAGGTTCTCTTCCGGCTTGTCGCTGCTCGCCGGCTGCATGACGATCCGGCACTTCTGCTCAGCGACGACGCAGACCGATATCGAGTTCATTGAGCCCGAATCGCCAGTGCTATCCTTGTGTACATAGGCGATCATGCTGCCGTCTCGCGACTTGGCGGCTTCGGTGCTCTGTCCGTCCCGCGTCAGCCTGCGCAGTCCAGTCGGGAACTGAACGTAGACGTTCCCGTCCCTGACTTGCACCCCAAGCACCTGTGCGGCGGCGACTCTGGGGACCAGGGCGGCAGTCGCGAGGGCGACGATCGCAAGCTTGAGCATGGCGGACCCAATCGCCGTAACGCCGTTATGATGCCACGGCTCCGTTGGCTCGTGCCACCGGGAGGCGGGCCGTGGCCACCCTTTCCGTAAGTCTCCATCCTCTTAACGTGGCTTTGACCGTGCAAAGCGCAGCGCTGTAGCCGACCGGAGAACCGGCGGACCTGACTACGGAGAAGCAATGTCAAAGCGTGGAAGACCGGCTAAGTCCGGCGAGCGGTGCTCGCGCGCGTGAGGCAGGTCTGCCAGCAGGGAAGCGGCCCCGAGATGGTCGCTCGTCTGCCCTGCCGTGAGCAGCCGCGCCGGCAGCCGCTGCCGTCGCAGAAGGCGTGCAGCTTGGTGTTCAGGCCGCCTTTGGTTCGTCCGATGCAGCGCGGAGCTGCTCCTTCTTGGCGAGGCTTGCGGCCGTTCGGTGCGCCTTGAGGTGAGTGCTGTCGATCATCAACTGCCCGGCCACGGCCGCCTGCGCCACGAGGTGTGCGAAGATCCGGTCGAACACGCCGAGACGGCTCCAGCGCACAAAGCGGTTGTAGAGGGTCTTGTGCGGCCCGTAGCCACGCGGCGCGTCCTTCACTGCAGGCCAGGCGGATCACATAATGATCCCGCTGATCACCCGGCGATTGTCGACGCGGCGCAGCCTGCGCGAGGTCGGGAAGAACGGCTCGATCCGGCGCATGTGCGTCACCGGAAGCAGGGGTAGAGCAGACATCGGAGCACCTCCGATCTCCTGTGAATCACCGCATCGAGCCACGTAAGGGGTCCTGAGCCTAGTTCGCGCCTGCGGTGTTTCCTGAGACCGTGACGCCGTCCGAATCCAGGACGGAGATCCCCTGACCGTTCCCGCTTTGCGACACACCGACCCCGCTGCAGTCGTTGCCTCCGACCGTAACCGTGCTGCTGCTCGCGACGGTCACGCAGCCGGTGCCGACGGGATCGGAGACGCTGTTGTTCGTGACGGCGATGTCGAAGTCGATCGGGGTCGCCTCCACGCCGCCGTTCGTCGCGCCGTAGAGGCTGATCGCCCCCCAGGGCATCGACAGGCTCGGATCGTAGCCGGTCGACGACAGCGTGTTGCTGTCGATGACGTCATTGATCGCGCCGGTTCCCTCGAGGAAGGATCCGATGTTGCTCAGGGCTTCGATGCCGCCGTCCGCCGTATCGGAGATCGTGTTCCCGCCGACATAGGCGTCGGGCGTCTGCACCAGGATGGCGTGGCATTCGCATCCGTTGACGACGTTGCCTTGGATGGAAAGGCGATCGTTGGCGTAGCTGCTGTCGCGGACGACGTCCGACGTGCCGATCCCGGCGATCGGGGACGCGAGTGTCACGACCGAATTCGGATACGAACGCGTCGTCACCGCCTGGACGGTCGTCGTGGTGACCGGATTGCCGTTGGCGTCGAAGATGGCGAGCGTGTCTCCCGGCATCACGAAGCGCGAGTAGGGGCCGAGCGTCAGCGACGTCCCGCTCCCGTCGAGGCCGACGACGGCGAGGACGGGCGCGGCCGCGTTGATCGCGTCGTCACCCATGCCGCCTACGACGTTGTCGTCGACGATCGTGTCGCCGCCGCCGAGCACCAGATGGATCCCGTCGTATTCGGTGCTGTACATCGCGCCCTGGGCTGGCGCCACAGAGGAGTTTATCACGGCCAAGCCGCGCGCGTATCCGTAGCCGACGATCCCCATGCCCGGGCCTGATTGCACGTTCACGTCGTCGAACGTGATGTCGGCGCTCTGCGAGGGGCCGTTCGCCGGCGTGTCTTCGACTTCGACCGCGACGCCGCCGTAGTAGTGGTGGAAGACAGCGAAGCTTTCGCCGACCATCGCCGAGGTGAAGGACTTCGACGTGAACGTGTCGGCGGCGGCGAGCGTGACCGACGACGGCTGATACAGACGCGTCCCGTTCGCGACGAAGCTGCCGTCCGTCGCGCTGATCTCTGCGATGTAGCCGACCGTGTCGGCCGCCGTGATCGGGTAGGTCGAGCTCGTGATGACCAAGGCGGGCGCGCCGTTGACGGTCCGCATGGTGCCGGTCGAGACAGTGTTGAACCCGTAGGCGACGTTGAGGTCGCGGATCATGACCCGCTGACTGGTCGTGACGAAGATGCCGACGGCGTTCTGCTCGAAGACGAGCGTCGCGCCGTTGCCCTCGATCGTCATGTCCGACAGGTTCTGCAGGACGAGGTGGCCGAGCGCGCTCTTGTCGAGGCTCTCGAACGTGTAGGTTCCCGGGGGGATCGAGAGCACGGCGGCTCCCTCCGATCGGGCAGCGGAGATGGCGGCGGCGAAGGCCGGTGTCGCGTCGCCCTGCGCGGCGCTCGAGGCGACCGTCTGGACGAGCGAGCCGGCCGGGTGCGGTGCACGCACCACCAGCGTGACGGTTCGCCCGTCGGGCGCGGTCCAGCTCCGCGTCAGATCCCCCGAGGCGGCCGCGACCGGCGACGTGGACGACGCGCTCGCGAGCGCGGCCCAGGCGCCATTCGGATCCGCGGCCTCGGCACGGTTCGCGACGGTGGCAAGGATGATGAGAGCAAAACATGGTCGCATCGCGAGGCCTCACGACGGGTGGCGCGCTGTTCCCGCTTCCGGAACGGAGAGTGGGACGAACATCGCCCGGCGCGGGTTCCGGCGCGGCGACACGCGTGTCGCAGTCGGAACAAGACGTTTCTGCAACGATAGAGGTGTGTTCTCTAACGTTTCGTCATTCACACTTCCGAGAGGCAGGATCTGCAAGATCGGCGCAGCGCCGCATCACGGTCGGTAGTCCGGCTTCCGCGAGGGCGGCGCGGGCCTGGAGGAAATGCTCGCCCGACGCGAGCGCGATCCGCGGCACGCGCGACAGCAGCACTGTCAGGTCGAGCTCCATGTGCGTCAGACCATGACGGATGCCGCCGAGCGGCTGCCAGACGGCGCTTCGCTCCGGAGATGCGGCGCCGACGGCCTCCTCGACCGTCCAGGGCTCTGGTCGCCAGGCGGTTCCGGGCAGCTCCGCCATGCCGGCGAAGAGGCCCTTCGGCGGACGGCGGCGCAGCAGCAGATGGCCGGCCTCGTCCTCGAGACGGAACACGACGCCGTAACGCACCGAACGCGCCGGACGCGCGTCCTTCCGCGGCAGCGTCTCGGCGTAACCGGCACGGCGTCCCGCGCACGGGTCGCGCCAGGGACAGAGCGCGCAGGCCGGCCGCCGCGGCGTGCAGATCGTCGCCCCGAGATCAAACAACGCCTGAGCGAAGTCGGAGGGAGCGCGACGCGCGTCGTCATCGCGGCCGAGAGAAGCGGCGAGCGTCGCCAGGCGCGGCCGGGCGGCGGGCAACGGCTCGACGACCGCATGCAGGCGTGACACGACGCGCTCCACGTTGCCGTCCACCGGCACGGCCGGGATCCCGAAGGCGATCGCGGCGATCGCGCGCGCCGTGTAGCGGCCGATTCCCGGCAGCTGTTCGAGCGAAGCGACGTCGGGAGGGAACGCGCCGCCATACCTCTCGACCACGGCGCGCGCGCAGGCATGCAGGTTCCGTCCTCGCGCGTAGTAGCCGAGCCCCGCCCAGAGGCCGAGCACCGTCTTCTCGTCAGACCCGGCGAGCGACGCGAGATCGGGGAAGCGCTCGAGGAAGCGCCGGAAGTATGGTCCGACCGCCGCGACCGTCGTCTGCTGCAGCATGATCTCGCTGAGCCAGACGCGGTAGGGATCGGGAGTCTCGCCCCGGACGGCACGCCATGGCAGGACCCGTCGGTGGCGCCCATACCAGTCGAGCAGGGCGCGCGCCGGAATTGGGGACGAGTCGGGCACGGCCATGCTGGGAGGATCTGATGGAGGATGCGTCCGGTCGCGGCAAGGCCGTGGATCGATCGGCCGCCCTGCCGACCGACGACGGGCGCCGGCGGGGAACGCGCTCGCTTTCCGCCCTCCTGCCGCGGATCGTCCGCCCGGCGTTCCGGCGGCGCTCGGCCGCGACCGCGACGCTCTTGACCGATTGGGCGGCGATCGTCGGGCCGGCCGACGCCGCGGTCGCCGCTCCGGTCAGGCTCGCCGCCGGCGTGCTGACCGTCGCGTGCGACGGCCCTACCGCGCTTGAGCTCCAGCACCGAGAGGCGCGGCTGATCGAGCGGATCAATCTCCAGCTCGGCGAAACGATCGTGCGCCGGAT
>CAXUBA010000036.1:0-19773 GCA_964249205.1 uncultured Acetobacteraceae bacterium
GGTCGAGCGCCGGGAAGCCAGCGACGCCGAGGCGGCGCGCGGTCGCGGGCAGGTGCACGACGAGCGGCGGCGGCAGGGTCGGCAGGAGGCGGAGCGCCGCGGCGGGCGCCAGCACGAGGAACTCGCCGTCGCCGGTGAGCACCGTCGCCCGCGCGTGGCCCGCGACGAGCGCGGGCGTGGGCGTGTCGTGTTCGGCCGCCGGCATCGGTCCACCATGGGGGCAGGGTCGGGCCTCGTCCATCCATGGACGCCGCGGCAGCCCTTCTCTAGGGTTCCGGCGCATGTCCGACACGACGGAACGATCTTTGCCGAAGGCCTGGCCCTTCGCCGAGGCCGCGCGCCTCCTCGCCCTCGTGGACAGCCGCCGCGCGCGCGGCGACGATCGTCCGGCGCTCCTCGAAACCGGCTACGGCCCTTCGGGACTGCCGCATATCGGGACGTTCGGCGAGGTCGCGCGCACCGAATGGGTGCGGCTCGCCTACACGACGCTGAGCGGCGGCCGGCCGGCGCGCCTGCTCTCGTTCAGCGACGACATGGACGGGCTCCGCAAGGTGCCGGGCAACGTGCCGAACGGCGAGATGCTCGCGCGCCACCTCGGGCAGCCGCTGTCGCGGATCCCGGATCCGTTCGGCACGCACCCGAGCTTCGGCGCGCACAACAATGCGCGTCTCCGCGCCTTTCTCGACGGGTTCGGCTTCGACTACGAGTTCGCGTCGGCGACCGAATACTACGAGAGCGGCCGGTTCGACGCGGCGCTGCGCCGGGTGCTCGAGCGGCACGACCGGATCGTCGCCGCAATCGCGCCGACGCTCGGCCCGGAGCGGCGGCTGACCTATTCGCCGGTGCTGCCGATCCATCCGCGGACCGGGGTCGTGATGCAGGTGGCGATCGAGCGGGTGGATCCCGACGCCGCGACGGTCGCGTGGCGCGACCCCGACACCGGCGAGCGGTTCGAGACGAGCGTGCTCGGCGGCGCCGCCAAGATGCAGTGGAAGGCCGACTGGGCGATGCGCTGGACCGCGCTCGGGGTCGACTACGAGATGTCGGGCAAGGACCTGATCGACAGCGTCAAGCTGTCCGGCACCGTGTGCCGGATCCTCGGCACCGAGCCGCCGCTCGGGCTGACCGCGGAGATGTTCCTCGACGAGAACGGCGAGAAGATCAGCAAGTCGCGCGGCAACGGGATCTCGGTCGAGGACTGGCTCCGCTACGCGCCGGCGGAAAGCCTCGCGCAGTACATGTTCAACCAGCCGACGCGCGCGAAGCGGCTGTTCTTCGACGTGATCCCGCGCGCGGTCGACGAGTATCTGGCGAACGCGGAGCGGCTCCGCGATCCGGGCGCCAGCGAGGACGACCGGCGCGCCAACCCCGCCTGGTTCGTCCATGCGGGACGCGTGCCGAACGCCGGCGGGTCGCCGCTCGGCTTCGGCATGCTGCTCAACCTGGCCTCCGTCGCGAACGCCGAGACGCCCGACGTGCTCTGGGGTTTCATCTCGCGCTACGCGCCCGGCGCCTCGCCCGACACCGAGCCGTTCCTCGCGCGTCTCGCCGACCACGCGGTCCGCTACTATCGGGACTTCGTCCGACCCGCGAAGCGGTTCCGGGACCCGACCGAGCGCGAGCGCGCGGCGCTCGCTGCGCTCGCGACGGCGTTGCGCGACCTGCCGGCGGACGCGTCGCCGGACACGGTGCAGGACAGTGTTTTCGCGGTCGGCAAGAGCCACGCGTTCGAGCCGCTCCGGAGCTGGTTCGGCTGCCTCTACGAGGTGCTGCTCGGGCAGACCGAAGGGCCGCGCTTCGGTATCTTCGCGTCGCTCTACGGGCTCGACGCGATCGCCGCGCTGATCGACGGCAGGATCCGCGAAACGTCGTGAAGAAGCTGCCGACCCTCCTCGGCATCATCCTGCTGATCGGTGCCGCCTATGTCGTCGCGCGCGAGTTCCGGCACGTGCGCCCGCACGAGATCGAGGCGGCGGTGCGCGCGATCCCGCGCCGCTCGATCCTGATCGCCGCCGGCTGGACCGCGGTCTCGTTCTCGGTGGTGACCTTCTACGACCGTCTCGCGACGCGCTATGCCGGGCATCGCCTGCCTTACGCGCGCACTGCCTTCGCGGCGTTCTGCGCCTACGTGCTGTCGCACAATCTCGGCTTTTCGGCGCTGTCCGGCGGCGCGGTCCGCTACCGGCTCTACTCGGTCTGGGGGCTGAGCCCGGCCGCGATCGCGCGCGTGATCGCGTTCTGTTCGCTGACGTTCGGGCTCGGCGCGCTCGCGATCGGCGGCACGGTCGCGATCGCGCGCCCGGGCGCGGTGCCGGTCGCGGGGGCCGCCCTGCCGCACGCCGCGATCGTCGCGGTCGGGCTCGCGCTCTGGGGCGTGCTCGGCTCGTATCTCACGCTCGCCCATCGCGTACCCGAGGTCCGGGTGTTCGGCCACACGCTCCGGCTTCCGGGTTTCCGGACGGCGGTGAAGCAGGTGGCGCTCGCGGTTGCCGACGTGAGCGCGACGGCGACGATCGCCTACACGCTGCTGCCGCCGGCCGCCGGCCTCGACTACACGCGGTTTCTCACGATCTATCTCGCCTCGTACACGGCCGGCCTGTTCGCGTCGCTTCCGGGCGGGCTCGGCGTGTTCGACACCGCGATGCTGCTCGGCCTCCGGCCCTATCTTCCGGCGCCGGCGATCCTCGGCGCCGTGCTGGTGTTCCGGCTGTTCTACTACGTCGTGCCGCTGTTCCTCGCGGGTATCCTGTTCGCCGGCCACGAGGTCTATCTCCGCGGCGCGCCGCACCTCGGACGCGTCCGGTCGCGGACCTCTGGGCCGGTGCGCGCCAGCGAGGCGGATTTCTCGGTGGCCGTCTCCACCGGGCTGGTGGCGATCGCCGGCGCGCTGCTGCTCGCGATCGGTGTCGCCGAGCCGGACGTCCCGCTGTCGCCGGTGGCGCTCGACTGGGCGTCGCGTCTCGGGTTCCTCGCGACCGGGGCGAGCGCCTACGCGACTTCGCTGATCGGGTGCGCGCTGATGGTGCTCGCGATCGGGCTGTCGCAGCGCGTGACGCTGGCCTGGGGCTCCTCGATCGTGCTGCTGCTGATCAGCGCCGTGCTCTGCGTCGTGCAGCACGGGCCGGTCTGGATCGCTGTCGCCGAGGTGATCGCGGCCCTGGTCACGCTGCCGTTCCGGAACAGCTACTACCGGCACGCGCGGCTGCTGTCGGAACCGCTCGATCCCGGCACCGCGGTGCCGCTGATCGGGCTGGCCGGCTCGGTGCTCGCCTTCGCGGTGCTCGCGCCCGAGTTCCGCTATCTCGATTCGACCTCGTGGTGGCAGCTGGTGATGAGCGCCGCCCTGCCGGGTCGCCTCCGCGTTTCGGTGGCGCTCCTGGTCGTCGTGTTCCTGTTCGCGACCTGGCGGCTGATCCGGCCCGGCCGGGTCGCCTCGCAGGCGTGGAACGACGAGGCGCGCCGGTTCTTCACCCGCGTCGGGGCCGAGCCGCCCGACGATGCCGACGGGATCGTGCTCGGCGAGACGGGGCGGTCCTGCATCGCGTTCCGGCGCGCGCGCGGCATCCTGGTCGGTCTCGGGGATCCGGCCGGCGCCTCGCCTGACCGCATCTCGGCGATCTGGCGGCTGCGCGACCTCGCGGTGCAGGAAGGCCGTGCGACGGCGGCCTGGCGCACCGGGCCCGAACTGCTCGAAACCTGGAACGATCTCGGCCTGATCGCGTGGCCGCTCGGCCCGGACGGGCGACCGTGCCCGGCGCTTGCCTCGCCGCCCGTCGCGGCGGGTCCGGCCGAGCGGTTCGTCTGCTTTCCCGACGAGGCGGAACTCGGCGCGGTGCTCCGCGCCGTCGGCGGCGCTCCCGAGGCGCGGCCGCGTGCGCGGTTCGGGCGGCGCTCGGCCCCGACACGGGCCTGACGGTCAGGACGGAGCACGGAGCGCGCGCCCGACCTCCTCCTTGAGCGCCGGCAGCACGTCCGCCGCGAACCAGGGATTGCGGCTCGCCCAGATGCCGGTCCGCCAGGACGGATGCGGCAACGGGAAGCGCGCCGGCAGGAAGTCGCGAAAGCGGTGGACCCGCCCGGTCATCGTTTCGCCGCGTCCGAGCACGTGCTCCTGCGCGTAGGTGCCGACGAGCAGCGTGAGCCGGATCCCCGGCATCAGGTCAAGGATCCGGTCGCGCCAGAGCGGCGCGCATTCCGGGCGCGGCGGCCGGTCGCCGCCGTTCGGGAGGCGCCCCGGGTAGCAGAGGCCCATCGGCAGGATCGCGATCCGGCTCTCGTCGTAGAACGTGTCGCGATCGACGCCGAGCCAGTCGCGCAGCCGGTCGCCGGACGCGTCCCAGAACGACAGTCCCTTCGCGTGCACGGCGGTTCCGGGCGCCTGGCTGGCGATCAGCAGGCGTGCCGTCGCGGACACGTGCAGGATCGGCCGTGGACCGAGCGGAAGCACGTCCGCGCAGTGCCGGCAGGCCCGGACCTCGCGGGCGAGCGAGACCAGCAAATCGTCGGGCACGCGCGCCGGACCGAACGACCCTCCGCGCTATGGCTCGAAGGTCTGAGGCTCCGCCGCGCCGACCGCGAACACCACGAGGCGCTGCCCCGAATGCACGAAGGACAGCGCGCACGGGATCAGCTGCCCGGTCGACATCGGCCGGGTCGCGTCGGTCAGCGCGAAATGCGGGCCGGAGGGCCGGAGCGTTTCGGTCGATCCGGGCGGCAGGAACACCCCCTTGTCCTGCGGCCGGCTGCCCTCGGTGCTCGGATCGACGCCGACGAGGGCGACGTGGCCGTAGCCGGGACAGGCGCCGCCGGACAGGCGGTCGGGGAGCACGCCGCGGTTGATGATCGTGGTGTAGAGCCCGGCCGACCGGTCGTTCTCGTTGCCCTGTGCCCAGGACGGGCCGATCCGGATCGGGCCCGGCACCTGGGTCAACGCGTGCGACGGCACGATGCCGAGCGGGAAGAGCGACGCGGCGCAGACGGAGGCCGCGGCGAAACGCTTCCTAGTCGAGTTCATAATCCACCTCCGGCACGTAATGGGGCTGCTGGTCCCCGGGTTGCGAGCTGAACAGCACGAAGCGGTCGATCGCATGCGGGCCCGAGCGCAGGAGGTTGCGCGCCTGGACCCAGGAGGCGAGGCGTTCGGGCGGGATGCCGTCGACGCGCGCGAGCGTCACGTGCGGCTGGAAGCGCCGCCGCTCGGCCGGAAGGCCGACGCGCTGGACCGCGGTGTCGATCTTGGTCCGGAGGCGGTCGAGCGCCGGTTCGCGCGCGACGCCGGCCCAGAGCGCGGTGATCCAGCCGCCGCGCTCGAACACGCCGGTCCCGCTCGCCGACAGCGCGAAGCGCCGGCCGCGGAGCGCGGCCAGCGCGTGATCGATCTCGTCGGCGACCGGGTTGGCCACCTCGCCGAGGAAGCGGAGCGTCAGGTGGTAGTTCTCGGGATCGACCCAGCGCGCGCCGTGCAGCCCATGCGCGAGGTCGGACAGATCGTCCCGCAGCGCCTGCGGCAAGGGGAGGGCGATGAACAGCCTCATGGCGCCGGACGGTGGCGCCCGCCCGCCCGGCGGTCAACCGAGCGGTCCGGACGGCGTCGATGCCGTGGGCGGGCGTGTCGCCGCCGCTCGTTCCGGCTTAAATCGGTGCAACGTCGTTTCGCGTCGCGACGACCGCGCTTGATGAACCGACCCCGATCGCCGACATTGAGGCTCGATCAGACCGGCCGGGGTACACTTGGGCAAGGCATTTTGCCGAGCCGACCCGCGTTCGCTTCAGAGGACCAATCCATGGCCTTCGTTCCCGACACCAGGGCAGCTTCGAGGAGTTCGGCTTCCGGCTTCGCGGTGGTCGATGCCGGCCTTCGCGCCCACATGCTCCGTGTCTTCAACTGGATGACGTCCGGTCTCGTTCTCACCGGCATCGTCGCCTTCGCCGTGGCGCATTCCAGCCTGCAGACCCTGTTTTATCAGCGCGTCGACCTCGGCTACGAGCAGGTCCTGCGTCCGACCGGTCTCGGCTGGCTGTCGATGATCGCGCCGCTGGCCTTCGTGCTGGTGCTCAGCTTCGGCGTGAACCGCCTGTCGCGCACGGCGGCGCAGAGCCTCTACTGGGTGTTCTGCGCGACGATGGGGCTCAGCCTCACCAACATCTTCCTCGCCTACACCGACGTCTCGATCGTCCGCGTGTTCTTCATCACGTCCGCGACCTTCGCAGCGATGAGCCTCTACGGCTACACCACGCGCGCGGACCTCACGCGGTTCGGGTCGTTTCTGATCATGGGCCTGATCGGGATGATCATCGCGATGGTCGCGAACATCTTCCTGCACAGCGCCATGATCTACTTCGTCTACAGCATCATCGGCGTGCTCGTGTTCACCGGGCTCACCGCCTTCGACGTGCAGCGGATCAAGTTCACCTACACGCAGTATCTCTACGCCGCAGGGCCGGACGAAGCGGCCAAGCGGTCGGTCTACGACGCGCTCGCGCTATACCTCAACTTCATCAACCTCTTCACGCTGCTGCTGCAGCTGACCGGGACGCGTTCGAGCAACAACTGATCGCATCCGCACACCGGATTTCGGGAGCGCCGGCCAGGGAAACCTGGCCGGCGCTTCTCGTTCCGGCTTTCCGCTCCCCGAACGAGGACGCCTCACCGATGACATCGATCCGCCGTATCGCGCCGCCGGCCGCGCTTCTGTTCGCGCTCGCCGCCTGCGGCAGTCCGAACGCGGCCAACGACGCCAACTTCAAGGCGGCGCTCGACAAGCATTTCAGCAGTCACTGCCTCTTCATCTCGCCTTCGGTCGGGCTCACCGCCTATCCCGCGACGATCGATGCCTCGACCGACGCGTCACGCTTCGATGCGCTGGTCGCGGCGGGCCTGCTGACCGCGAGCGTCGCCAGCAACGAGCATCCGGGTCCGCTCGGCATCGGCACCACGCGATCCACGAGCAAGACGTACGCGCTGACGGATGCCGGCCGCACCGCGTTCAACGGCGACGCCGGCGCGAACGGCGGCTTCTGCGCCGGACACTACGACGTTGCCTCGGTCGACAACTTCACCGCGCCGACCGCGAACGGCGGCGAAACGGTGAGCCAGGTGACCTTCACCGTCGATCCCCACTGGGAAAGCTGGGTGTCGAACCCGGCGGTGCAGGACCGCTACGGCGCGCAGCTTACGAAGGTGCAGCGGACGCAGGACCACGCGACGCTCGTGCAGATGGCCAAAGGCTGGGTCGTGCAGGGCGATGCGTCCTGACGAAGCGTCCGGGCGAGGCTCTCGGAGGCTCGGGGCCACGCGTCGAATTCCGCTGACCGCGATGCCCCTAGAGCCCGGACCTTTCCAGCAGGCTGCGCCGCGACCGGGCGCGGAGGGACGGATCGGATGCGCGACGCGATCCAGGATCCGCCGATCGGTCCGCTGCAGGTGTTCCGCGGGTTCGAGGCGTGCGAACTGTCGGTGTTCGACCGGTTCGAGGGACTTCGGAACGAGCGCGAGCCGGGCTTCGTCACGGCTTTCCTCGGCGTGCGGACACGCATGGCGTTCCTCGCCGGCGTATCGGCGCCGGAGGGCATCGTGCTCGGCCTGCCGATCCCGACCGACGATCTTCATGCCGAGACCGTCGAGTGGATCGGCCTGCTGGAGAGCGTGCTCGCCGCACGCGGCTCCTTCGCCGCGATGGAGCTCGGCGCAGGTTGGGGGCCCTGGCTGGTCGCATCCGCCTCGGCCTGCCGGCATCTCGAAATCGCGGAGGTCCATCTTGCGGGCGTCGAGGCGAATCCGGGCCACATGGCGTTCATGCGCGAGCACTTCCGCGACAACGACCTCGATCCCGACGCCCATACGCTGATCGAGGCTGCGGTCGGTGTGCAGGCCGGGCGCGCACGCTGACCCGACTGCCCGCATCCGAACGCCGAGTGGGCTCTGCGGCCGATTTCCGACCCCGCTGCCCGGCATGACCATCTCGGTCGACCGGTCAATGCCTGGCGCGACGGCGAGGTGGTCGCCTTCGATCGTCTGCTGCGGCAGCGCGACGCGTGGGACCTCGTGCACATGGACGTGTTGGGCGGGGAGGCCGATCTCTGCGAGGCGACGGTCCCGCCGCTCCGCGAGCGCGTCCGCTTCCTCGTGGTGGACACGCACGACGCGATGCAGCACGCGCGCGTGCTGCGCGATGTTCGACGATGGTTGGAGGCTCGAGAACGAGAAGCCGCCGCGGATCCGGTGCGGCCTGTCCGGTGTGCCCCTGCAGGCGCTGACCGATGTCGACGGAACGCAGGTGTGGCGCAACCCGCGTATCGGGTGACGCGTCGCCTACGTCATTCGACGCATACGGAACGAGCCGGCGTCTCCCCTACCGTGCCCATGGGTATCGGAGGGAAGCATCATGTCCGATGTGGCTGCCGGCGGCCGGGTCCGCTCGTTCAACAAGCTCGTCAACAACCCGGTGCTGGAGGACTACTCCCTCCGCTACGCACCGAAAAGTTTCCGGACGTGGTCGGAATACGCGGTCGCGACCGCGGCGCTCGGCGGGATCGCCTACATGGCCGACCAGGCGATCGGCGGATCGCTCGCGGTGCAGTTCGGCTTCACCAACGCGCTCTGCGGCATCCTCGCCGCCGCGGTGGTGATCTTCCTCACCGGCATCCCGATCGCGATCTACTGCGCGCGCTACAATGTCGACATCGACCTGCTCACGCGCGGCGCCGGGTTCGGCTATCTCGGTTCCACGCTGACATCGGTGATCTACGCGTCGTTCACCTTCATCTTCTTCGCGCTCGAAGGGTCGATCATGGCGCAGGCGTGCAACATCTTCTTCGGCCTGCCGCTCTGGATCGGCTACGCGGTGTGTTCGCTGGTGATCATCCCGCTCGTCGTGTTCGGGATGACGCTGCTCGCGAAGCTGCAGGTCTGGACGCAGCCGCTCTGGCTCCTCCTGCTGTTCACGCCGCCGATCGCGACGCTCGCCGCCGACCCCGCGACCTTCACGCACTGGACCGGCTTCGGCGGCGCGTCGCCGTCCGGTCCGCGATTCTCGTGGCTGCTGTTCGGCGGGGCTGCCGGCATCGCGCTCTCGCTCATCGCGCAGATCGGCGAACAGGCCGACTATCTCCGGTTCATGAAGGACGAGACGCGCGCGAACCGGTCGCGCTGGTGGATCGCCGTCCTGCTCGCCGGCCCGGGCTGGGTCATCCTCGGCGCCGCCAAGCAGCTGATGGGCTCGTTCTTCGCGTCAGTCGCGGTCGCGCACGGCACGCCGCTCGCGAGCGCGAACGAGCCGATCCAGATGTACATCACGAGCTACGGCTACCTGTTCGCGGCCGGCGGCGCGCTCGCAGTCGCGACGTTCTTCGTGCTGCTGAGCCAGGTGAAGATCAACGTCACCAACGCCTATTCCGGGTCGCTGTCCTGGTCGAACTTCTTCTCGCGGCTGACGCACGCGCATCCGGGCCGCGTCGTCTACATCTTCCTCAACGTCGGCATCTCGCTGACGATGATGGAACTCAACATGTTCCACTTCCTCGGCAAGATCCTCGGCTTCTACTCGAACGTCGCAGTCGCCTGGATCGGCGCGGTCACCGCGGACCTCGTGATCAACAAGCCGATCCTCAAGCTCAGCCCGTCCTACATCGAGTTCAAGCGCGCGCATCTGTACAGCTTCAACCCGGTCGGGTTCGGCTCGATGGTGTTCGCGTCGGTGATCTCGATCATTGCCTTCTTCGGCTATCTCGGCGCCTACGCGCAGGCCTTCTCCGCCTTCATCGCGCTGGTGCTCGCCTTCGTCGCGTCGCCGATCGTCGCGATCGCGACCGGCGGCCGCTACTACCTGGCCCGGCCGCCGTTCGACGATCACACGGTGGGCGCGATCGTCACCTGTGTCGCCTGCGGCTTCGACTACGAGCATCAGGACATGACGAGCTGTCCGTTCCATCACGGCCACATCTGCTCGCTGTGCTGCTCGCTCGAAGGCGCGTGCGAGGACATGTGCAAGCCGGCGCACGGCCTGGTGCCCGCCACCGCGCCCGGCATCGCCTGAGGCCGAAGCGCCAGGGAGGTCCGGGCCGCCGAGCCCGGACTGCCCCTCCTGGCGCGGCGGGGGGTGGAGCCTTATTCTTTCCGACCGATGACCAAACCGAAGCTGATCGGCGTCGACTGGGGCACGTCGTCGCTCCGCGCCTACCTGCTGGCCGAGGACGGCGTCGTTCTCGGCCGAAGCGCGTCGCCGCGCGGCATCATGGCGGTGGCGGACGGCGCGTTCGCCGCCGCGCTCGACGATGCCATCGCGCCCTGGCGGGACAAAGGCCTTCCCGTTCTCCTCGCCGGAATGATCGGCAGCCGTCAGGGCTGGCGCGAGGCGCCCTACGTCCCGTGCCCGGCGATGCTCGCGGACCTCGCCGCCGCGGTCCTTCCGGCGTCCGGCGGCGTGCCGGCGATCGTTCCCGGCGTGCTCCAGGGCGGCGCGCTGCCGGGGGTGATGCGCGGCGAGGAAACGCAGATCGTGGGTGCGATCCTGCCGTCGTCGGACGCGCGGGTCGTGCTTCCCGGCACCCACTCGAAATGGGCGACAGTGGCGGGCGGCCGGATCGAAGGGTTCCGGACCTTCATGACGGGCGAGCTCTTCGCCGTGCTGCGGCGCCATTCCATTCTCGGCCGCTTCGTGACAGGGGAGCCGCCGCCACCCGACGGCGCGTCGGTCGCGTTCCGACGCGGGTTGGAAACGGCCCGCACCGCGGCGGACGGCATCGCAGCACTCCTGTTCACGGCGCGCAGCCTCGTGCTGACCGGCCAGCTGGAGCCCAATGCGAGCCTCGACTACCTGTCCGGGCTGCTGATCGGCGACGAGATCCGGCACGCGACCGCGGACGACCGACGCCCCGTCACCCTGATCGGCGACGCGGCGCTCGCGTCGCTGTATCGCGACGCGCTCCGGCAGTTCGACATCGAAGCGCTTCTCGCCGACGATGCCGCGCCGGCCGGGCTGTGGCGGATCGCCGTCGCCGCCGATCTCGTGCCGGGTGTCACGCAGCAAGGTTGAGATGCCGATGGAACTCGCCCCGTTTCTCGACCGGATGCCGCTGGTGGCGATCCTGCGCGGCATCGCGCCGGAGGAGGCGGTCGCGGTCGGGCGGGCGCTGGTCGACGCCGGCTTCGCGATCATCGAGGTGCCGCTCAACTCGCCGCGTCCGTTCGACAGCATCCGGCGCCTCGTCGAGGCGCTCGGTTCCGACATCCTGGTCGGCGCGGGCACGGTGACGGCGGCGGACGGCATCCGCGAGGTCGCCGCGGCAGGCGGCCGCGTCATCGTCATGCCGCATGGCGATCCCGCGCTCATCGGGAGCGCGAAGCGGGCGGGGCTGCTCTGCATGCCGGGCGTGTCGACGCCGACCGAGGGGTTCGCTGCCCTTGCGGCGGGCGCGGACGCGCTCAAGCTGTTTCCGGCCGAGGTCATCGGGCCACCGGTGCTGCGCTCGATGCGGAGCGTGTTCCCGCCGGACACGCGCTTCCTGCCGGTCGGCGGCATCACGCCGGACGCGATGGCGGCGTTCCTCGACAGCGGCGCCGCGGGGTTCGGCCTCGGCTCCGCCCTCTACAAGCCGGGGCGCGGCGCTGACGAGGTCGGGGCAATCGGCCGGCGCTTCGTGGCGGCGTTCCGCGCGCATGGCGCCGACCGGGATGGCGCCCGATGAAGATCACCCGGCTCGAGACCTTCATCGTCCCGCCGCGCTGGTGCTTCCTCAAGATCGAGACCGACGAGGGGCTGAGCGGCTGGGGCGAGCCGATCGTCGAGGGTCGCGCGCTCAGCGTCGCGGCGGCCGTCGCCGAGCTCGCCGACTATCTCGTGGGCCAGGATCCGCGCCGCATCGAGGACCACTGGAACGTCCTCTACCGCGGCGGCTTCTATCGCGGCGGCGCGATCCACATGAGCGCGCTCGCCGGCATCGACCAGGCGCTTTGGGACATCAAGGGGCGCGCGCTCGGCGTGCCGGTGCACCAGCTGCTCGGCGGCCCGTGTCGCGACCGGATCCGCGTCTATTCCTGGATCGGCGGCGACCGGCCGGCCGATACGGCGCGCATGGCGTCCGACGTCGCGGCGCGCGGCTTCGACGCGGTGAAGATGAACGCGACCGAGGAGATGCAGTACGTCGACACGCACGCGAAGGTCGACGCGGTGCTCGATCGCGTGCGTGCGATCCGCGAAGCGGTCGGGCCGCATTTCGGAATCGGCGTCGACTTCCACGGCCGCGTGCACAAGCCGATGGCCAAGGTGCTGGTGCGTGAACTGGAACCGTTCGATCTCCTTTTTATCGAGGAGCCGGTGCTGAGCGAGCATCTCGAGTCGCTGCCCGAGATCACTCGGCACGGCTCGACGCCGATCGCGCTCGGCGAGCGGCTTTATTCGCGCTGGGACTTCAAGCGCGTGCTCGAGCAGGGTTGCGTCGACATCATCCAGCCCGACCCGTCGCATTCCGGCGGCATCACCGAGACGCGGAAGATCGCGGCGATGGCGGAGGCCTACGACGTCGCGCTCGCCCTGCATTGCCCGCTCGGGCCGATCGCGCTCGCGGCCAACCTCCAGCTCGACGCCGTCTGCTACAATGCGTTCATCCAGGAGCAGAGCCTCGGCATCCACTACAACCAGGGCAACGACCTGCTCGACTACGTGACAGACCGGAGCGTGTTCGACTACCGGGACGGGTTCGTCGCCATCCCGGGTGGGCCCGGGCTCGGGATCGAGATCGACGAGGCGACGGTCCGCGCCCGCGCGGCGGAAGGGCATCGCTGGCGGAACCCGATCTGGCGGCACGCCGACGGCTCGTTCGCGGAATGGTAGTCAAAGCGCGCGGTGCGGCTCGGCCGCGATGAGTTCGAGAAAGGCGTCCGACGCCTTCGAGCGGTAGCGCTCCCGGTGCCGCAGGGCGAAGAAGCGGCGCCGACCGAGATCCAGCGGAAGCGCCTTCAGCGTGCCCGCCTGTAACGCCGGCGCCACCACCAGCGACGAGAGCGCGGCGACCCCGGCGCCCGCCTCGACCGCCGTCCGTACGCTTTCGTTCGAGGGCAGCACGAGGGCGACACGGAGCGAGTCGGGGTCGACCCCGAGACGTCGGACCGCGGCGTTGAAGGTCGAGCGCGTGCCCGAACCCGGCTCCCGCATCACCCAGCGCGCCTCGCGCAGCCACGCCGCGTCGATGCGGTCGGCCTCCGCCGGTGGCGCGCTTACGAGAACGAGCCTGTCCTCGCCGACCGGCCATTCCGCCAGGAAGGGATCGTCGACCGTGCCTTCGACGATGCCGAGATCGGCCGCACCGTCATGCACCATCGCCGCCGCCAGCGCGGTATTGCCGAGCGCGAGCATGACCTCGATCTCGGGGTAGCGCCGACGGAACGTGGCGACGAGAGCCGGCAGCCAGTAGGCGGCGATCGTCTGGCTGGAGACCACGCGCAAGGTGCCGCGACGAAGGCCGCCGAACTCCGCCAGCATGCGTTCGGCCGCGTCGGCGCGCGCCAGCACGGCACGCGCCTCGTCGAGGAAGGCGTGTCCGAGCTCGGTCAGCACGATGCCGCGGCCGACCCGGTGGAACAGCTTGATCGCGTGCCGCTCCTCAAGTGCCGCGACCGCGGCCGATGCGGCCGACTGCGTCACGTTCAGCGCGCGGGCGGCTTCTGTCACGTGCTCGCGTTCGCCGACCGCCACGAAGATGCGGAGCTGATCGAGCGTCACCGCGACCTTATGCCACGATCTATCGGAGAAAGCGATCGGAACGAGACGAACGATGCGTTGGAACGTTTGGTCGAGGGGGTCGAGTGTCGGAGGCGAAAGGACCATCCGATGCTCATCGTACCCGGCCTCCTGCTTTGCCTCCTGGTGACGGCCGCCGCCATGCTGGTCGAAACCGCCGAACGTGCGGTGTTCGGCAGGATCTTCCTCGACGCCCTCGTGCTGTCGATCCTGCTCGGCACGGCCGTCCGGAGCTTCTGGACGCCGGGAGCCAGGTGGCAGCCCGGGATCACCTTCAGCGCGCATCTTCTTCTCGAGGTCGCGGTGGTGGCCCTCGGCGCGTCGGTGAGCGCGGTCACGATCGTCGCCGTCGGTCCCGTTCTGCTGATCGGGATCGTCGGCATCGTCGCGATGGCGATCCTGTCCGGCGTCGCGATCGGCCGGGCGCTCGGCCTTCCGTCGCGCATGGCGCTCCTCATCGCCTGCGGCAATTCGATCTGCGGCAACTCCGCCATCGCGGCGGTCGCCCCGGTGATCGGCGCCGCGGCCGACGACGTCGCCGCCTCGATCGCGTTCACGGCGGTGCTCGGCATCGTGGTCGTGCTTGGCCTGCCGATCCTCGCGGCGCTGACGGGGGTGGGTGCCGTCAGCTACGGCGCCTTCGCGGGTCTCACGGTGTATGCGGTGCCGCAGGTGCTGGCGGCAACGACGCCGCTCGGCGCGAACGCGACCCAGATCGGCACGGTGGTGAAGCTGGTGCGGGTGCTGATGCTCGGCCCGGTCTGCCTGGTGCTGTCGCTGCTGGCGCCGTATCTCGCCCCCGAGCCGGCCGCCGACGGTGCGGCGGTCCGGCGGACGCGGCCGTCGGTCACGGAGGTGGTGCCGTGGTTCATCGTCGGCTTCCTTCTTCTCGTGGTCTGCCGCTCGCTCGGCGTGCTCCCGCCTCGTCTGATCCACGCTCTCGCGCAGGTCGCGACATTGCTGACCGTCGTCTCGATGTCGGCGCTCGGTCTTCGCACGGACGTCCGCGCGCTCGCGCGAGCAGGCGGCCGCGCGACGGCGGCCGTCGTTTTCTCGTTGTTGGCCCTGTGTTCGATGAGTCTCGTGTTCCTAATGTCGGTCGGAGTCCCGGTGTCGGGTGTGAGGTGAAAGCCCGCGTTCGTCCCTGTCCGGCGCACCAGAACGACGGGGGCGCCGCCTCGGTCAGCGCCCGGCCGTCCGTCGCCGAAGCGTCAAGGGCCGTGGAACAGCAGCGCGGTCACGATCCCGGAGACGTGCCCGGGACATTCCGACCTGCCTCGTCGCCGGTGCCGTTTCGCGGCGATCGTCCGGGTGACGCGGGCGCGCGGCCGAAGTACGCGATGCGAAGGATACGCACCCCGACCACGTCGTTCATCGTGCAACCGACAGTGCCACTGGCGTGGACCGTCCTTTGGGTGTAACCGCGACGCCGACGCGTCCTACAGACGCCGACATCCGGAGCACTCGCATCGCCATGTTTAGCCGGACCGAAGGCGCGCACGCGCCGAACCGACGCACGTTCCTTGCCGGTGCCGCGGCGACGCTTCTGGCACGGCCGGCGATCGCCGCCTCGCGCACGGTCTCGCTCGACTACGCGTACTACAATCCGCTTAGCCTGGTGCTGCGCGACCAGCGCCTGATCGAGCACACGCTGGGGGCCGGCACCACGGTCGCCTGGGTGCTCAGCGCCGGCAGCAACAAGGCGCTCAGCTATCTTCGCGGCGGCTCGATCGCGGTCGGATCGGCGGCCGGGGCGGCCGCCCTGCTGGCGCGCGCGAACGGCGCGCCCGTTCAGATCGCCGGCGTGTTCGCCGAAGGCGAGTGGACGGCGATCGTGGTCCGGAAGGACGCGACCCTCCGATCACTCGCCGATCTGAAGGGGCGGAGCGTCGCGGCGACGCCGGGGACCGACCCGTTCATCTTTCTCGTTCACGCGCTCGGCACGGTCGGCCTCACGCTCCGCGACATCCGCCTCGTGCCGCTGCAGCACAGCCAGGGGCGGCTCGCACTCGATCGCGGCGACGTCGATGCCTGGGCCGGCCTCGATCCTTTCATGGCCGAGGCCGAGCTCGAGAACGGCGACGTGCTCGCCTATCGAAACCCGACATTCATCAGTCCCGGCACGCTGGTCGTCCGCGAGGATGCGATCGCCCGCACGCCCGACACGATCCGCGGCGTGCTCGTCGCCTACGAGGCCGCGCGACGATGGGCGCTGGCCCATCCGGACGGCGTCGCGGAACTCGTCGCCGCGGCCGCGCGCCTGCCGGTTCCGGTCGCGGCGCGTCAGCTGGCGCGGACCACCTTCCCGACATTGGACGTGACCGCGAGCCAGCGCGACCGGATCGCGAGCGCGACGCCGATCCTGGTCGCGAGCGGCTCGATCTCCCAGGGCGGCGACCCGGGACGGGCGCTTTCCACCCTGTTCGCGCCGCGTCTCGCACCGGCGACCACCGGTTGAGCAAGGTCCTGGCGTACGCCGCGCCGGTCGCGGTCGCCGCCGCGCCAGCGCATCGTTCGGGTGCCCGGCGCGACGCGCCGATCGGAGCCCTCCTGCCGATCGCGTTGACGGTCGCGTGGGTCGTCGAGGCGCACGCGGCGCTGCTGCCGACTTCGCTCCTGCCGCCGCCGCTGCTCGTCCTCCTGACGCTTCGGGAGATGATCGCGGACGGCACGCTCGCGCGCGATCTCGCGGCCACCGGCACGCGCCTGGCCTCCGGCTTCGTGACGGGCGGTCTCGCCGGGGTCGTTCTCGGTTCCGTCGTCGGCGCGATTCCGCTCGCCAGGCGTCTGCTCGATCCGACGATCCAGGCGCTCCGGAGCGTTCCCTCGATCGCCTGGGTGCCGCTGTTCATCCTGTGGTTCGGCATCTTCGACCTGTCGAAGATCCTGCTGATCGCGGTCGGCGTCTTCTTCCCTGTCTATCTCAACGTCGCGGCCGCGGTCGCCGGCACCGATCGGAAGCTGCTCGAGGTCGGCCGGGTGAACGGTCTCGGCACCGGCGCGCGGATGCTTCGGATCCAGATTCCGGCCAGTCTTCCCGGCCTCGTGACGGGCCTGCGGGGCGGGCTCGGGCTCGGCTGGATGTTCGTCGCGGCCGCCGAGCTGATGGGCGCGTCGGACGGGCTCGGCTTCGAGCTGATGGACGGCGATCAGACCGGCCGGCCGGAACGCGTGATCGCGACGCTTCTCGTGTTCGCGGTTTGCGGCAAGGCGACCGACCTGCTGCTCGTGTCGGTGTCGCGCCCGTTGATCGCCTGGCAGGACACCGAACGGGCTCGCGACGCATGACGGCGCTGCTCGCCGCGCGCGGCCTCGTCCGCGGTTTCGCCGGACGAGGGACGGTTCTCGGGCCGGTCTCGTTCACGGTGAGACGAGGCGAACTCCTGGTCGTGGTGGGACCGAGCGGCGGCGGCAAGAGCACGCTGCTCCGCTGCCTTGCCGGTCTCGACCGGCCGGATGGCGGTGCGATCGAATGGGCGGACGGGACCGGCACGGTCGGCGTGGTGTTTCAGGAACCGAGGCTGATGCCGTGGCTCGACGTGCGGCGGAACGTCGGGTTCGGCCTCCGGACCGCGCGGGACGACGCGCGTGCGCGCGTCGATCGGCTGCTGTCGCTCGTCGACCTCGCGGACGCCGCGCATCTTCTTCCGAAGCAGCTGTCCGGCGGGATGGCGCAGCGGGCCGCGCTGGCGCGCGGCCTCACGACGGGACCCGATCTCCTGCTTCTCGACGAGCCGTTCAGTGCGCTCGATCCCGCGACGCGGGCGCGGCTGCAGGCGCACCTGCGATCGCTGCAGTCCCGTCTCGGCACCACGATGGTGCTCGTGACGCACGACGTCGACGAAGCGATCGGCCTCGGAGATCGGATCCTGGTCCTCGGCGGCCGGCCCGGCGTCGCCGTGGCCACGCTCGACGGAGTGCCGGGGAATGCGACGGATACGGACGGTGCCCGCGTCAGGCGCGCGCTCCGGACCCTGCTCGCGCACGAGCATGCGCGGACCGGATCCGGAGAAAGCCAGGAGGCCCCGCCTCAATCTTCCTCGCGCGCCCGGATCCACTCCTGACCTGACCGGGGTCCAGGCGCCCAGCGCCTGGTAGGGTTCGGGGTGAAACCCCGATCTTCTCCGCTCGACCTACCCGGTGGTCACCCTCCGAAACGTCGCGGATTGACGGCGACGACCACGTCGCGGTCAGGGTGCTCCGCCCAGCCGAGCCGCGCGACGGCGGCCGCGAGGCGCCTGTCGGTTCCGGGTCCGACGAGCACGAACGAGACCCGGTTCTCGTCGCAGAAGCGCGCGAGGTCGTCGGTGAACGAGGCGGGAAGGCGGCCGGTCTCGAGAGCGAGCACGGTCGCGGTCTGGAACGGGCGCGGCACGAAGCTGAACGAGCCGCCCGTTTCGCTGAAGCGCATGTCGGACTGCCACTGCCAGAGGAGCCCGCGTCCATCCGGCGCGAACGGAAGCACGAGCACGTTGCGGTTCCGTCCGAGCGCGCGCTCGACATGGGCGGGCGTGAAGAACGGGCTCAGCGGCACGGGCGCCCAGGCCAGGGCGGACGGGTTCGGGAACAGCGTCGCGACGGCGGCGGATGCGACGACGACGCGTCGGCGTCGCGCCGGCGGGCTTTCGGCGTCGGCGAGCCAAAACGCGACGGCGAGCGCGACGGCGAGCGCGGCCTCGGCCATCAGCCGGCAGGGCAGGGCGCCCCGCAGCAGCGGCACGGAAAGCGCCGGGCGCCAGGGCAGCGGGATCCCGGTCGGGACGCCGCCCGCCGAGAGCGTCGGACCGAGGCTGAGGACCACGACGGCGACGGCGACGACGGCGACGAGGCGGCGCGTCCAGCATCGCCATCCCGCACGCGCGGCGAGCGCGAAGACGATCAACAGCGGCAGGCCGAGATACCCGCCCTGTTCGCTGGGGTTGCCGAGAAAGTGCGCGCTCACGGGCGCGGGGCCGCCGAGCCAGGTCATGCGCGTCGGCAGGACGAGGTTGAGCAGATCGGTCGAGTATGTCGCGGGCGCATTCACGAAGCCGGACATCATGGGTGCGCCGTCGTGCATCGCGGCGAACCAGGGGATCAGCAGGACGAGGCTGATCAGCCCGGCGCCCGCAGTCTCGATCGACACCGCGAGCAACGCTCGCCGCCAGCGGGCGGGCGCAAGCGCCATCGCGAGCAGCAGCGTGCCGGCGCCGAGCAGCACGACGTCGAGCGTGACCTCGACCGACAGGCCGAACTGCAGGAGGAAGCAGAGGCAGAGGAACGCGAGATAGCGCCGGCGCGACAGGTCGCCGACGACGCGTGCGTGGCAGAGCAGGACGAAGACCGGCAGCAGCGCGGTGAGGTCGAGATTGAGGTGGCCGCCCGCCATCTGGCCGATCTCATAGGACGAGAAGCCGAACAAGGTGCCGGCGATCGCGGCGGCGGCGGCGTCGCGTTTGAGGCGCCAGAAGAAGAGGAAAGCGGTCGAGGCCGCCACGGCCGGCGCCGTCACGGTGAGGATGTCGTAGGTGCAGACGGCGTCGGCGAGATGCGTGATCGGCCAGGCGAGCAGCGAAGCGGTCGGGACCGGCGTCGCCCAGGTCAGTGGATAGCCAGTCGGGAACCAGGCGCGCGTCGTCACGAGCGGATCGAGTCCGTGCCCGAGCGCCCAAGGCCACCAGTTCAGGAACCAGACGAACCCCATCTGGTCGGCGCCGACCGGGGACGTGCCGACGAGATCCGTGCGCCAGTGCAGGTCGCGGCCGAACAGCACGAGCGACGCGGCGAGGTAGACCGCCACGATCAGCGCGGGCACGGACGGAAGCGGCGAGAACCGGAAGACCGTCCGGCGATCCATCGAGCGTCCCCGCACGGCCTCCGACGGGGCGGCTATGCGACGCGCGTTCGCGTGCTGCAAGTCAGTGGCTGATCATCCACGGCCGCGCGCCGCCGCCGGATTTCGGCGCCACGCTCCCGGCCGCCCGCTTCGTGCCCGATGCCGGGCGGCAGCAGCTGCAGCCGGACGCATGCGCGCCGCCGGACACGCGCGCGACACGAG
>CAXUBA010000037.1:0-18885 GCA_964249205.1 uncultured Acetobacteraceae bacterium
GGTCGTGAACTCCTGCATCGTCTTCCGGAGCTCGTCACGCCAGCTGTCGTCGGAACCGTCCACCCGGTCGACGCCGATCAGCTTGAACCCGTCGTCCAGCACGTGCGACCCGGACAGGTTGTAGAGCGCCGGGATCAGCAGCCGCTTCGTGAGATCGCCATGCGCGCCGAAGATCACCAGCGTGCACGCCGGCGCCTTCTCCGCCGCCGCCGGAGGAATCCGCTTGTCGGACGAGGAAGGCTGTACCTGGACACCGCTCATCGTGCTCTCCGTTCCGTGTCTCCCGGTGGGAGCGCCCGGCGGCGGCGAGGGTTGCGCACGACGACGACGGGGTCCTAGTTGAACCCCTTCAGCGGGACGGACGAAATGAAGGCGGTTCTGAGGCCGGACGGCTACCGAGTCGCGGTGGTGGGTGCCACCGGCGCGGTCGGACGCGAGATGCTCCGGACGCTGCACGAGCGCGGCTTCCCGATCCGCGAGATCGCGGCGCTCGCGTCCGCGCGATCGGTTGGGCAGCCCGTGTCGTTCGGCGACGGGCCGCCGCTCAAGGTCGGCAATCTCGAGACGTTCGACTTCGACGGCTGGGACGTCGCGCTGTTCAGCCCGGGTGCCGCGGTCTCGGCGATCCACGCGCCGCGGGCGGCGGCGGCGGGCTGTCTCGTGATCGACAACACGAGCCAGTTCCGCATGGAACCCGACGTGCCGCTCGTGGTGCCAGAGGTGAACCCGCAGGCGCTGTCCCGCATCCGGCGCGGCATCGTCGCCAACCCGAACTGCTCGACGATCCAGATGCTGGTCGCGCTGAAGCCGCTGCACGAGCTTTGGACGGTGCGCCGCGTGGTGGTGGCGACCTACCAGTCGGTGTCCGGCGCGGGCAAGGAAGGCATGGACGAGCTCCACCGCCAGACGCGAGGTTCCTTCGTCGGCGACGCGCCCGAGGTTGAGCAGTTCACCAAGACGATCGCGTTCAACTGCATCCCGCACATCGACCGCTTCATGGACGACGGCTCGACGAAGGAAGAGTGGAAGATGTCGGCCGAGACGAGGAAGATCCTTGATCCCGACATCGCCGTGCTCGCGACCTGCGTGCGAGTGCCGGTGTTCATCGGGCACTCGGAGGCGGTGGTGGCCGAGTTCGCCGAATCGGTCGACGTCGACGCGGCGGCGCGCGCGCTCCGCGACGCGCCGGGCGTCGTGCTCTATGACACGAGGGAGGACGGCGGCTACGCGACGCCGGCGGAATGCGTCGGCGAGGACGCGACCTATGTCAGCCGGCTCCGGCGCGACCCGACGGTTCCGAACGGGCTGGCTTTCTGGTGCGTGTCGGACAATCTCCGGAAGGGCGCGGCGCTGAACGCGGTGCAGATCGCTGAAACACTGGTGGCGCTCGGGAGGCTCGGTCAGCGCGCCGCCTGACGCACACCGCCCCGGATGCGCTGCGGCTCAATTGACCCACATCAGCGGGCACACTAGTTCTCGGCCGGTTCCGGTTACCGGAACCGGAATGCTCGTGAAGGCGGATTTCATGAAGGACGGGCGCGACGCGCTGTTCATCGGCCATTCGAGCGACGGACGGCCGATCCGCCGTCCCATGTCCCCGCATCTCCAGGTCTACAAGCCGCAACTCACGTCGGTCCTGTCCATCACCAACCGGCTGACCGGCATCGCGACCTCGGTCGGGACGCTGATGATGGTCTGGTGGCTGGTCGCGGCTTCCGAGGGACCGAAGGCGTTCGGCGCCGTCCAGTGGTTCGCGGGGTCGATCGTCGGCGTGCTGCTGCTGGTCGGATGGACGGTCGCGCTCTGCTACCACACGTTCGGCGGCATCCGGCATCTCGCCTGGGATGCCGGGATCGGCTTCTCGCTGCCGGCCGTGCATCGTTCAGGTCGGATCACGGTGGGCGCCACCCTGATCGCGTCGGTCCTGATCGTCGTCGTCGCCCTCGGGGTTTGGCTGTGACGGACGAGGCGCGCGGGGCCGTCATGCGCTCGCAGCTTGCCCGCGTGCGCGGCCTTGGGGCGGGGGGCGCCGGCGCCGTGGAACATTGGCGGGTCGAGCGGATCACCGCGATCGCGCTGCTTCCGCTCACCATCTGGTTCGTCGTCGCGGTGCTGGTCCACATCGGCGCACCGCAGCCGGCGGTGGCGCACTGGGCGGGCCGGCCGGTGAACACCGTCCTGCTGCTCGCGCTGATCGCGATGACGTTCCATCACATGCAGCTCGGCTTGCAGGTCGTGATCGGCGACTACATCCATGATCGGCGGTTCGAGCTCGCCGCGACGCTTCTCAACAAGGGAGCGGCCCTCCTGCTCGCTCTCTTCGCCGCCGTCGCCGTTCTCAGGATGACGTTCGGCGTCGCCTAGGATCCGAAGCCCATGAACGCGATCACGCTGCCGTCGACACGGGCCTACGCCGTCACCGACCACACGTACGACGTGGTGGTGGTGGGCGCGGGCGGATCGGGGCTCCGGGCGACGCTCGGCATGGTCGCGGCAGGCCTCCGCACCGCCTGCATCACCAAGGTCTTTCCGACAAGGAGCCACACGGTCGCCGCCCAGGGCGGGATCGGCGCCGCGCTCGGCAACATGGGCGAGGACGACTGGCGCTGGCACATGTACGACACCGTGAAGGGGTCGGATTGGCTCGGCGACCAGGACGCGATTGAGTTCATGTGCCGCGAGGCGGTGCCGGCGATCCAGGAGCTCGAGCACTTCGGCGTCCCGTTCAGCCGCACCGAGGATGGGCGGATCTACCAGCGCCCGTTCGGTGGCCACATGAAGGAATACGGCAAGGAGCCGGCGATGCGCGCGTGCGCCGCGGCCGACCGCACCGGGCATGCGATCCTGCACACGCTCTACCAGCAGAGCCTCAAGCACAACGCCGAGTTCTTCGTCGAATACTTCGCCCTCGACCTGCTGATGGACGAGGAAGGCGTCTGCCGCGGCGTCATGGCCTGGAACCTCGAGGACGGCACGATGCATCGTTTTCGCGCCCAGCGCGTGGTGCTGGCGACCGGCGGCTACGGACGCGCCTATCTCTCCTGCACGTCGGCGCACACGTGCACCGGCGACGGCGGCGGGATGGCAATGCGCGCCGGCGTGCCGACGCAGGACATGGAATTTGTCCAGTTCCATCCGACCGGGATCTTTCCGGCCGGCTGCCTCCTGACCGAGGGCTGCCGCGGCGAAGGCGGCTACCTCACCAACAGCGAGGGCGAGCGCTTCATGGAGCGCTACGCGCCGACCGCGAAGGACCTCGCGTCGCGCGACGTGGTGTCCCGCTCCATGACGATCGAGATCAACGAGGGGCGCGGCTGCGGTCCGAACCGGGACCACATCCTGATGCACCTCGAGCATCTCGGCGCCGACCTGCTGCACGAGCGGCTTCCGGGCATCTCGGAGACGGCGCGCGTCTTCGCCGGGATCGACGTCACGAAGGAGCCCGTCCCGGTCCTGCCGACCGTGCACTACAACATGGGCGGCATCCCGACGAACTATCACGGCGAGGTGCTCCGGCCGACCGAGCGTGACCCGGACGCGGTCGTACCCGGGCTGATGGCGATCGGGGAAGCGGCCTGCGTGTCCGTGCACGGTGCGAACCGGCTCGGCACGAACTCGCTTCTGGACCTCGTGGTGTTCGGCCGCGCCGCGGCGAAGCGAGCCGCCACGACCGTCCGCCCCGAGGACAGCCTGCCGCCGCTGCCGCCGCGTGCCGGAGAAAGCGCGCTCGACCGTTTCGACCGGACCCGCCACGCGACCGGTGGCACGATGGTCGCCGAGATCCGCGAGAACCTCCAGCGCGCCATGCAGGCGCACGCGGCCGTCTTCCGGACCACCGCGAGCCTCAACGACGGCTGCGAGAAGATCCGCGGCATCTGGCACGGTCTGTCGGACGTCTCGGTCACGGACCGCTCGCTGATCTGGAACACCGATCTCGTCGAGGCGCTCGAGCTGCAGAACCTGGTGGCGAACGGCACGGCGACGATGGTCTCGGCCGCCGCTCGCGAGGAAAGCCGCGGCGCCCATGCCCAGGACGACTTCCCTGACCGCGACGACGAACATTGGATGAAGCACACGGTTTCCGATCTCGACGAGCGCGGCAACGTGTCGCTGTCCTACCGGCCGGTCCGGATGCAGACGCTCACCAACGAGGTCTCCGTCTTTCCGCCCAAGAAGCGGGTCTACTGAGCCCTTAGGGATAAGACAGATAGATGGTCGAGTTCACGCTTCCCCGGAACAGCACCGTTGGCCGCGGCAGGCACCACGCCGCCGAGACCGGTGCGACCCGGGTCAAGACCTTCGCGGTCTATCGCTGGAGCCCGGACGACGGGGACAATCCCGTCGTCGAAACATACGACGTCGATCTCGACCGTGTCGGTCCGATGGTTCTCGATGCGCTGATCCACATCAAGAACCGGATCGACACGACGCTCGCGTTCCGCCGCTCCTGCCGCGAAGGCATCTGCGGCTCGTGCGCGATGAACATCGACGGCACCAACACGCTCGCCTGCCTGAAGCCGATCGACGAGGTGAAGGGCGCGGTGAAGATCTACCCGTTGCCGCACATGCCCGTCGTCCGCGATCTCGTGCCCGACCTGACCGCGGCCTACGCGCAGCTCCAGTCGATCGAGCCGTGGCTCAAGACCGACACGCCCGCGCCGCCCGACGGGGAGCGCCGGCAGAGCGTCGACGAGCGGAAGCTGCTCGACGGGATGTGGGAATGCATCCTCTGCTTCTGCTGCACGACGTCGTGCCCGTCCTACTGGTGGAACGGCGACAAGTATCTCGGCCCAGCCGTGCTGCTCGCAGCCTATCGCTGGATCGCCGACAGCCGCGACGAGGCGACCGGCGAACGTCTCGACGCGCTCGAGGACACGTTCAAACTTTACGCGTGCCGGACGATCATGAACTGCACCCAGACCTGCCCGAAGGGGCTGAACCCGGCCGCGGCGATTGGCCGGATCAAGCAGCTGCAGCTCGAGCGGAAGGCGTAAGCGGCGGGGCTCTGCCCCGCACCCCACCAGCCGGTGGGCGCCTGGACCCCGACCGACGGGTTTGGGGCAAAGCCCCAACCTGTTAGATGTCGCTCCATGTTCAACCGCTCCCTCGCCGAGCCAGGCGCCCGGCTCGGCGCCTGGAACGACAGTCTCTTCGTCGACCACGCCGTCTTCCGGACTGTGTGGGACAACTGGGCGGAGGTCGTCGCCGGCCGGCTTTATCGTTCGAACCATCCGACCCCCGCGCGTCTCGCCCGCGCGACGAAGCGGCACCACCTCCGCACGCTCGTCAATCTCCGCGGGCAGCGCGCCTGCGGCTCGGACGCGCTCTCACGCGACGCGGCGCACCGGCTCGGTCTCCATCACGTCGACATGGCCTTCGAGAGCCGCGGCGCGCCGCACCGGGACCGGATCCTCCGCTTCGCGCGCCTTTACCGGACGATCGAGACGCCCGCGCTGATGCACTGCAAGTCGGGCGCCGACCGGGCCGGGCTTGCCGCCGGGCTCGCGATCCTGTTCGAGGGCGGCACGTCGGAGGCCGCGCTCCGGCAACTCTCCTGGCGGTTCGGCCACTTCAATCGTTCCCGAACCGGCATTCTCGATGCATTCTTCCTCCGCTTCCGGGAGGAGGCCGAAGGACGGATGCCGTTTCTCGACTGGGTCGAACACGAATATGACGAGGTGGCGCTCAAGCGCGACTTCGTCGCGGGCGGCGTCTCGTCGTTCCTGGTCGATCACGTGCTGAAGCGCGAGTGAGAAGCCTTCTGCCGCGGCCCGCCTCGCGGGGTGCGGGGCGGGCGCACCGCGTGTTCCATCCGCTCTGCGGCGCGACGCTGCCGGTCCTTACCCGCACGCTGCTGCGCCCCGGCGCGGTGTCGCCCGGGCGCGCGCATGTCGCGCTGATCGCGCTCGCGATGGGTGCGCTCCGGTCGCCCTTCACCCTCGCCGAGGCCGGTTTCGCGGCAGCCGTAGTTCCGAAGCCCGGCACGTATCCGTCGCCCGTCTTCATCGTCGGCCATTGGCGGAGCGGCACGACGCATCTCGCGAACCTGCTCAGCCGGAGCGGCGCGTTCGGGATCCTGTCGCCGATGGCCGTCGGCCTGCCGGCCGAAGCGCTCGGGCTCGGCCGAGTCGCGCGGCCGTTCGTCGAGCAGTTCTTTCCGACGCACCGTCTGATCGACGAGATCGCGCTTCGCTCCGACATGCCGCAGGAGGACGAGCTCGCGATGGCCAACCTCTCGACGTTGTCCTGCCAGCACGGCATCTACGCGCCGGACCGGCTGATCGAGGCATTCGATCGAGGCCTGTTCGGAGCCGGCGTCACGACGACGGCGCACGCGAAATGGGCGCGGACGCTGGAGCGCTATGTCGCGAAGATGACCTGGGCCGCCGGCGGCAAACCGCTGCTGATCCGCAACCCGGCAAGCTCGACCCGGATTGCGGCGATCCGCGCGATCTGGCCGGACGCGCGCTTCATCCACGTCCATCGCGACCCGCACGCGGTGTTCGGCTCGTCGGTCGCGATGTTCGGGACGCTGCTGCGCGAGCTCTCGATCGGCCCGACGCGCGGCGCCGATCCGCGCGCCCTGGTGCGGCACGTCTACCCGCGTCTCATTGCCGCGCTCCTCGATGCCGCCGGAACGCTTCCGACCGGCAGCTTCGCATCGGTGTCCCACGCCGACCTGTCCCGCGATCCATTGGGCACGGTCACGACCGTCGCGGACACGATCGGTCTCGAAAGGCAGCGGAGCGGCGAGGCGGCGATGTCGGACTATGCCGCGGCGCATCGTCGCACCCCCCGGATCCACGTCCTGACCGAGGAAGATGGTCGTTTCCTCGACGGGCAACGGGGGCTCGTGCGCCGCCTCGGCTACCGCGAGCCGGACGGTCGGACGCCCGGGCCGGCCGCGCTCGAGATCGCCTCGTGAGCGGCCCGGTCGCGATCCTGCTGATCGTCCTCGCGACCATCGGCGGCGGGTACTCGAGCGTCGTCGCACACAAGTTCATCGCGCTGTCGCACCGGCGGGATCATCACGAGGTCGGCGCGGTGGTGTTCCTCCAGCTCGGCGTCGTTTTCGCGGTCCTGCTCGCCTTTGTCTTCGACGAGACCTGGAGCCAGTACAACGAGGCGGCCCAGGCGGTCGATCTGGAGGTCGCGGCGCTGCACGGCGCGTCGATAATCGCGTCCACGCTCCGGCCGGACGATGCGCGGACGGTGCTGTCGGCCGAAGCGGATTACGTCGCATCGGTGATCGGTCCCGAATGGCGGGAGATGGCGACGAAGCGGCGCGAGGACATCAAGACCGACAACCTGCTCGTGGCGATGATCCGCGACACCGCCTTCATCCAGCGCGACGACGCGGCACGCTCACCCTCCACGTCGGAGATGCTGACCCTGTTCGCCGCCGCGCACACGCAACGCGAGTCCCGGATCTTTCAGGTCGGCAGCGGGGTGCCGAAGCCGCTCTGGGCCGTGCTGATCGTCTTCGCGCTCGTGCTCGAGGTGTTCGTGGCGCTCGCGGCGCTGTCCTGGCCCGCGACCGCGTTCGCGTTCAGCGCGATCTTCGCCGCCGCGATCGCCAGCATCCTCGTCGTCGCCCGCCTGCTCGATTTCCCGTTCGAGGGCGCGCTCGGGATCTCGCCCAGCGACTTCGTCGACCTGCTTGGAAAGCTCAGGCTCCTTCTCGCCGCAACCGGGGCGACAGGCGGGCCATGACGTACGCGTCCACGTAGGAGCCGTCCCGGAAACAGTCCGACCGCAGCGCTCCTTCGCGTTCGAAGCCCATCTTCTCGTAGAGCGCGATCGCGGGCGCATTGTCGGTGAACACGCGAAGCGAGATCCGAAGGATGCCGAGCCAGTCGTCGGCCGTCTCGATCATCGCCGCCATCAGCGCGGTCCCGACACCGCGGCCCTGCCATGCCTCGTCGACCGCGATCCCGAAATGCGCGGTGTGATGGAGGTGCACCCGCGTTTCGCGACGGAGTGCGAGGTGGCCGACCAGCGCGTCGTCGGCCGCCGCGACGGCGACGATGTTGAGGCCGCCCTCGATCGGGCGCTCCATGTGCTTGCGTCCTTCCTCCTCCGACGTGAAGGGTGCGAAGACGATTGTGTTCCGCCGGATCGCCGGCCGCATGAGGAGCCGCGCCTCGTCGAGCGCGTCGCTCGTCTCGTGAGCCCGGAGACGGAAGGCGCCGCTCACCGGTCGATCCACCGTGCCATGACGATCCGCGGCGTTTCCTCGAAGCCAAGGCGGCGGTAGAAGTCGCGGACGCCCGCGTTTGCGGTCCGTATCATCAGCTGCAATTTCCTGATCTTCCGCGCACGAAGCCAGTCTTCCGCCGCCGCGACGAGCGCGCGGCCGATCCCTTCGCCGCGGCGCCCCGGGTCGGCCGCGAGATAGTAGATCCAGCCGCGATGGCCGTCATGACCGACCATCACGGCGCCGACGATCGTGTTCCGCTCCCGCGCGACGAGCACGTCCGACGCCGCGCCGCCATGCGCAAGCCGGAAGTCCTTGACCGGGTCGTTGTATCGGACGACCAGACCTGCCGATCGCCAGAGCGAGACGACCGCATCCTCGTCCGAAGCCGCCCCGTTCACGACCGTGACCGACATGGGTCGATCCTGGACGGTCGGCGCGAGGCTGGACAAGCCGGTTCGGTTCCCGGAGCCTTCCGTTGTCACGCGGCGGAGCGCTCCTGCATGGAAACACGGTCGGAACATCGCTGCTTCGGCGGCACGCTCGGCTTCTACACGCACGGCGCGGAAGCGCTCGGCGGTCTCGACGCCCGCTTCTCCGTCTTCCGTCCGGACAGCAGATCTCCCGTCCCGGTACTCTACGCGCTGGCCGGTCTCACGGGCGACGAGACGACGTTTCCGACCAAGGCGGGCGCGCTTCGCTTCGCGGCCGAGCACGGGCTCGCGCTCGTGTCGCCCGACACCAGCCCGCGCGGCGCCGCGATTCCCGGCGAAGACGAGACATGGGATTTCGGCACCGGCGCCGGGTTCTATCTCGACGCGACCACGACGGCCTGGCGCCGCCACTATCGGATGGCGCGCTGGGTCTCGGCGGAGCTTCCGGCGCTCGTCGAGCGACACTTTCCGGTGCGCGACGACCGTCGCGGGCTGATCGGGCATTCGATGGGCGGCCACGGCGCCTTGACGCTCGCCCTCCGCGATCCCGCCCGCTGGCACTCGGTGTCGGCGCTCGCGCCGATCGCGCATCCCGCCGACACGCCGTGGGGGCAGAAGGCCTTCGCGCACTATCTCGGCGACGATCGCGCGCTCTGGGCAGAGCACGATGCGACACTGCTGTTCCGGGCCGGTCGGACGTTTCCGGGGACGATCCTCGTCGATCAGGGGCTGGCCGACGAGCATCTCGCCGAGCAGCTCAGACCGGACGACCTCGAGGCGGCGGCACAGGCGGCGGGCCAGTCGCTCATGCTCCGGCGGCACGGCGGCTACGACCATTCCTACTGGTTCGTCCAGACGGTGATTGCCGACCACGTCGCTCATCACGCGAAGGCGGTCGGCGCATGAAGATCTCGGTGATCGGGATGGGCGCGGTCGGCACAGAGATCACCGGCTCGCTGATGGTGATGCCGGAGGTCGACGAGATCGTCTGCCTCAACCGCAACCGAGGAAAGGCGGAAGGCGAGGTGCTCGACCTCCTGCACACCACCGCCTTCACCTATGCGCGGAATCCGGTCCTCCGCGCCGGCGATCACGCCGACCTCGCCGGGAGCGACATCGTGGTGATGACCGCAGGCGCGCAGATCGCCGAAGGCCAGACGCGGGACGACCTGCTGCCGGCCAATCACGCGATCGTCCGCGCCCTGATGCCCGCGCTCGAACGCCACGCGCCCGACGCGGTCGTCCTCGTGGTCACCAACCCCGTCGACGTCGTGACCCGGCTCATGCTCCGCCATTCGAGCTTCCCGAAGGCGCGCGTGCTCAGCCTCGGCACGGTCGTCGACACCGCCCGCCTGATGCGGATCGTGAGCGAGCGCATCGGGATCGATCCGAAGAACATCTTCGGCTACGTGCTCGGCGACCACAGCGAGACGGCCTTCATCCCCTGGAGCATCTGCAACGTGTGCGGGATGGACATCGACACCTACTGCCGGCTGAACGATGTCCCGGTGCTCGACCGCGCCGAGATCCGGCAGGAGGTGACGCAGGCCGGCATGGCAATCCTGAGCCGGAAGGGCAACACCAATCACGGGATCAGCGCGAGCGTGTGCCGGGTGATCCGCGCGATCATCGCCGACGAGAAATCCGTGCTTCCGGTGGGCACGCTGCTGACCGGCGAATACGGGGTCGAGGATGTCGTGATGAGCCTTCCCTGCGTCATCGGCCGCGGCGGCGCCGAACGCGTCCTCCGCTACAGCTTCACGTCGGCCGAGATGCGCGAGCTGCACGCGTCGGAGCGGCATCTCCGAGAGCTGCTCGACCTAGCCTGAACGTCCGGGACGCTCGGGCTTCACCGAACGGTAATGCCCTCGAGCCCATCCTCCCTCTCAACGTCGCCCGTTTCACTTTCGGTTCGCATTCCAGTGTTATTTGGTTGTAACAAGGAGAGACGGGCGGTTCGAGAGAGGTCGTCATGTCGTTCCAAGCACGCGCTGGCGTTTCGTGGCGGACACGGTCTTCGCTCCGGCTGGCCGCCATGCTGTCGTTCGTGCGGGCCCGCCTCGATGCCGCGCAGTGCGAGATCAGCCTCGATCTCGAGGATCTCCTTTATGCGGAAGGCTTCGCCGCCGGAGAACGCGGCATGGCCTGGCCGCCCGCGGAACTCAGCGTCGCCGAGCGACAGGTCTGGACCGAGGGGTATCGGGACGGGCGGCATGGTGGGAGCGGAACGGGACGAAGGTCGCTGCGTGGCCTCGCGGCCGCCTCTCTCGCCTGACCGGACCGGATCCGCGGACCCAGGCGGTCGTGGCCGACGCGCACGCGCGAGGCGTTAGAAAGAAGCACCGTTTCGACCGGTCGGACGATCGCGGGCAGCCAGCTGGCGCCCTAGACGATCACGAGAATGCGCGCGACGAGATCCACGATCTCGTCGTTGCCGAGATCCGATGCCGCCTCGCCGATCGTCACCTCGGCCATCGCCCGGTCGGGAAGATCGGTCGGCGCGAACCGGCCGAACAGCCAGGTGCCGGTTTCGCGCGCGAGACGGAGATGCGAAGCGTCGATCCGCTCCGGCGACCCCGGCAGCAGAAGCTGGAACGCGTTCGTTTGCGGCTCTCCGGGGACGATCGCGAGACCGGGCACCACCTGGAGCGCGCGGGCGAGGTCGCGCGCACGCATCCACCAGTCCCGCATCTGCGGCAAACGCTGCGCGAGCCCGTCGCGTGCCGACACCACGAAGGGAAACGCCGTCATGAGCGGACCGCAATGCCGCGCGTGCCACACGCGGGCTTCCGCAATCATCGCGTCCGGCCCGGCGAGCACGGCGCCGCCGAGGCCGCCGAGACCCTTGTAGAACGAGACATAGACGCTGTCCGCGACCGCCGCGATCTCGTGCAGCGGCCGGTCGTAGAACGGTTGCGCTTCCCAAAGCCGGGCCCCGTCGAGATGGAGGCGCGCGCCGTGCGCGCGCGTCCAGGCGGCGATTGCCACCAACTCGTCCCATTCCGGCAACCGGTAGCCGACGCGCCGGAGCGGCAGCTCCACCACCACGGTGCCGATCGTCTCGGCGGCACGTTCGAGGTCCGCGGCGAGAAACGGCGCGTGTCGTGGGCCGACGCGGACGCCGTGCAGCGGATGAAGACGCTCGAACGCGTCGCGCTCGTCCTCGGCGATGTGGCTTCTCGGGTGAAGCGCCACCGTCCGGCGGCCGCTCCGGTCGGACCACGTCCGGAGCGCCGCCTGCTGCGCGGTGACGCCCTTCAGCGCGAACATCGCCGCTTCCTTGCCGAGCAGGCACGCCACCTCGGCCTCGAGCGCCGCGATGTTCTCGCCGTCGCCGTAGAGATCGGGCGGCAGGTCCGCGAAGGGCGAGGCGGCGATGGACGCGAGCGTTTCCCGGACCGAGCGCGGCCGATGGCCGGACAGCGTCCGGGTGCAGCGCGCGCGGACGAGATCCCGTTCCGCGTTCACCGTGGGCGGCGGTGTCGGCGCGGGTGCCCCACGGGGATCGTCGCGGGTCTGCCTCAGGTGCCGAGACTCCGTGCCACCATCTCGGCGGTGCCGCGGCTGAGAGCCGGACGGTCGCGGAGACCCGCGAGCACGGCGCGCATCGCGTCGGAGCGAGCCCCGTCGAACCGCCGCCACGTTCCGAGCGGCGTCACGAGCCGCGCCGCGACCTGGCTGTTGATCCCGTCCACTCGGCCGATCACGTCGGCGAGCAGCGCGTAACCCTCACCCGACCGGTCGTGGAACCGGACGCGGTTCGCGGCATAGGAGCCGAGCAGCGCGAAGACCCGGTTCGGGTTCGAAAGGTTGAAGTCAGGATGCGCGAGCAGGGCCAGCACGGTGCTCGAGGTGTCGGCGCGCTTCGATCCGGCCTGGATCGCGAACCATTTGCCGAGCACAAGGTCGTCGGCGCGATAGCGTGCGTGGAACACGCCGAGCGCCTCGTCGCGCGCGGCGTCGTCGCCATCGGCGAGGATCGCGAGCGCCGCGAGCCGGTCGGTCATGGTGCCGGCCGTCTCGAACTGCCGCCGGGCGAGCGCGCGCGACTCCGCGTCGCCGGTCGCGGCGAGCAGCGAAAGGCAGACGTTCTTCAGCGCGCGCCGTCCCGCGGCTGCGGCGCCGATGTCGGCGTCGTCCGCGGATCGCCCGGCGTCGAGGCGATGGAATGTGGCGAGGAGCTCGTCGCGGAGCACGCGGCCGATCGTCGCGCGCGCGGCGTCGCGGACCTCGTGCACGGCGTCGACGTCGTCGGTCGCCATCCGGTCGCCGAGAACGCTTTCGGACGGCAGCGCGAGCGCGGTCGCGGCGAAGGCGGGATCGTCCCCCGCGTGCGCCAGAAGCGAGGCCTGCACCTCGAGCACGCCGGGATCGAGCGGCGGCGCGACCCCGGTCTCGCGCTTCGCCGCCACGGCACGGAGCAGCGACGCGGCGGCGTGCGCCTGGCCGGCATCCCAGCGGTTGAACGGGTCCGGATCGTGCGCCGCGAGCAGGCGAAGCTCGGCGTCCGTTCGTCCTTCGACGATCACCGGCGCCGAGAAGCCGCGGAACAGCGAGGGCACGGGCGGCCGGTCGAGATCGGTGAACACGAAATCCTGCGCGCGGTCGCGGAACAGCAGCACGCGCGTGTCGGTCGAGCCCCCCGTCTCGCCATCGAGGCGAACCGCGAGCGGGCTGCCGTCGGATGCGAGAAGCCCGACGGCCAACGGGATGGTGAGCGGCGCCGCGTCCGGATTGGTGCGGATCTCCTGGCGGAGCGACAGGGTGTAGCGACGGGCATCGGCGTCCCAGGTGCCGGACGCGGTTACGGTCGGCGTTCCCGCGGTCGAGTACCAGCGCCGGAACGCGCCGAGATCAGCGCCGGACGCGTCCTCCATCGCCTGAACGAAGTCCTCGATCGTGACGGCCTCGTTGTCGTGCCGGGCGACGTAGAGGTCCATCCCGCGACGGAAGGCGTCGCGCCCGAGGATCCGCTCGATCATCCGCACGACCTCGGCGCCCTTCCGATACACGGTCGCGGTGTAGAAGTTATTGATCTCGACATAGGTCTCGGGACGGACCGGATGGGAGAGCGGGCCGGCATCCTCGACGAACTGACCGGCGCGCAGCCCGCGTACCTCGGCGATCCGCTTGACCGCCGGGCTGCCCTCATCGGCTGCGAACTCCTGGTCGCGGTAAACGGTCAGGCCTTCCTTCAGCGAGAGCTGAAACCAGTCGCGGCAGGTGACGCGATTGCCGGTCCAGTTGTGGAAGTATTCGTGCGCGATCACCGTCTCGACGCCGGCGTAGTCGCCGTCTGTTGCGGTGTCCGGGCTCGCCAGCACGTAACGCGTGTTGAAGATATTGAGACCCTTGTTCTCCATCGCGCCCATGTTGAAGTCTGACACGGCGACGATGTTGAACACGCCGAGATCATATTCGAGACCGAACCGCTCCTCGTCCCAGCGCATGCTGCTCTTCAGCGCGCGCATCGCGTGCCGGCAGCGCCCTTCGTCGCCGCGACGGACATGGATCGCGAGCGCGACCTCGCGGCCTGAACGCGTCGTGAAGCGGTCCCGCACGGCGACGAGATCGCCCGCCACCAGGGCGAAGAGGTAGGACGGCTTCGGATGCGGATCGACCCAGCGCGCCCAGGCGAGCCCGTCCGCCATGCCCGCGCCGTCCGGGTTGCCGTTCGAGAGCAGCACGGGGCCGGTGGCGGGATCGGCCCGCAGCGTAACCGTGTAGCGCGCCATCACGTCGGGACGGTCGGGGAAGAAGGTGATGCGGCGGAAGCCTTCCGCCTCGCACTGGGTGATGTAGTTGCCGCCCGACATATAGAGACCGGACAGCTCGGTGTTCGTTTCCGGCGCGTGCCGCACGTCGACCGCGAGCGTGAAGCGTTCCGGCACTTCGGGGATCGACAGACCGGTGTCGTCGAGCCGGAAGCGGGACGGGGCGAGCGCGTCACCGTTGAGCGACAGCGCCAGGAGCTCGAGCCGTTCGCCGTCGAGCCGCAGCGTACCGCCTTCGCCTTCCGGGTTCCGACGGATCCGCAGCGTGGAGCGCACCACCGTCCGTCGGGGATCGAGCCGCACGTCGAGCGCGACCTCGTCGACGAGATAGGCGGGAACCCGGTAGTCGGCGAGACGTCTTGCCCCGCGGCCTGGGGGCACCACGATCGTGGCATCGAGCGGACTCATGTCGGCGACGGTCTCCTGGTCGGCCGGCGTCCTGCCGACCGGCCGCGACCCTAGGCCACGCTCCGGCGTTCGGACAGGTTCGAGCGTGAGGAAGCATGACGCGTGACATCGCAAGGATTTCTCCCGCGGCCCTTCGAGGCGGTGCTTCTCGACATGGACGGCACGCTGCACGACACCGAAGGTCTCTATGTCGCGTCGCTGAAGCGCGCCGTGGAGAGCGTCGGGTTTTCGGCCACCGACGCGTTCTGCCATGCGCTGATAGGGCTTCCGGGCGCCGAGACGAGCGCGGCGATCCAGGCGCATTTCGGGCCGGATTTTCCGTTCGACCGGATGAACCGCGTCTACGCGACGCTGCTGAGCGACACGCTCCGCGACGGGGTGGTCGCGAAGCCGGGCGCACGCGCGCTGGTCGAGGCGCTGGCCGCCGCCGGGGTGAAGGTCGCAGTGGCGACATCGGCCAGCCGTCGCGCGAGCACGGCGCATCTGCAAGCCTCCGGTCTCGGCGTGCATCTTCCGGTCGTGGTGACGCGCGACGACGTCCGGCGCGGCAAGCCCTTTCCCGACCTGTTCGTCGAAGCGGCGCGCCGGCTCGGCGTGTCGCCCGCCGCCTCGGTCGCCGTCGAAGACAGTTTCAACGGGGTCCGCGCGGCGCACGCGGCCGGGGCGATGACGATCATGGTGCCGGACGTCGTCGCGCCGACGGACGAGATCCGCGCGCTCTGCGCCGCGGTGCTCGACGATCTGCACGCGGTGGCCGCCCTGCTGCTCGACGGACGGACGTGACGGACCGCGCCGATGCGACGGTGCCGCGGCCCGAAAGGAGCGTGGTGCGTCGACGGAATTGCCGCTTGAAACTCGATGGAGGTTCAAGTTGGCCGCTCAGCCCGAGAGCGGCTGCCCGCGCGTCACGTCGGTGCCGGCGACGGCCGGCAGCCGGACCGTGCGGCCGCTCCCGGCGGCCTGGTAGATCGCCGACATCAGCTTGAGATCCTGCAGGCCCTCCTCGCCCGGGGTCAGCGGCGTCCGATCGCTCGTGATCGCCTCGGCGAACGCATCCATCTCCGCCGCGAACTGGCTTTTCTGGGGGAAGCGACGCGTCTCGGTCGCCATCGTCTCGCCCTGCTTCCGCTCGGTGTTGAGGACAAGACCGTCGTACGCGAAGGCGTGATCGATCGCGAGCGTCGAGGACGGCGTCGACACGGTCAGCGAGCGCCGCGTGTGCAGTGAGTAGGCCGACAGGCAATCCGCCATCGCGCCCGAGGGGAACATCAGCGTGAAGCGGCAGATGTCCTCGATCTCGCGGAACCGCCGATCGTTGGCCGGGCTGTGCACGGAGGCGGTGATCGCGACCGGCTCCTCGCCGGTCACGTAGCGTGCGGCGTTGAGGCAGTAGAGGCCGACATCGGGCAGCGAGCCGCCGCCGCTGAAGGCGCGGATCTGCCGCCATTGTCCGTTGTCGGCGTCGTTCTGCACGTTGACCGCCGAGACCAGCCGGGTCGGGCCGAAGTCACCGCTCCGCGCGAGGCGGATCAGCGTCCGGTGTGTCGGCTCGTATTGGAGGCGGTAGGCGATCTGGAGCTTGCGGCCGGCCGTGCGGCAGCTCTCGATCATGTGCTCGGCGTCGGCGATCGTGGTCGCCATCGGCTTCTCGCAGAGGACGTGCTTGCCGGCCGCCGCCGCGCGCGCCGTAAACTCGGCATGCATGCTGTTCGGCAGCACAATGTAGACGATCTCGACCGCCTTGTTGTCGCGGATGCGGTCGAAGTCGTCGTAGCCGTAAACGTCGGTCTCGGCGAGGCCGTTCTGGGCGGCGACGGCGCGCGCCTTGTCGCGCTCGCCGCTGACCACCGCCACGAGGCGCACGTTCTTCGCGCTGCCGAAACCAGGGATGATCTCGCCGAGGGCGAGTTGCCCGAGACCGACCACCGCAACGCCGAGACGGCGCGCGGGCGGCAGCCGGTTCGGAACCGGCGGGTTCAGTTCCGACGCGGCATGCAGCGGGGGCAGGGTCACCGCATCGGCCGAAACCGAGCCTCGGAGTGCTGCGGGCTCGCTCTGGTTCTTCGGGAACGGGCCGGGCGAGACGGGCAGGTCGATCGGCCCGGCGGGGTCGGCCGGAGCGGGTGCCGGGCTCTCGGCGGCGGCGGCGCGTCCGACGAGGCCGAGGCCCGCGAGCCCGGTCGCGGCCGAGGCTAGGACACCGCGTCTCGGAACACGGCCTTTCGGGAGATCGGTCATGCTGAGGTCCTTCCGTGCGCGGGATGCAAGTCCCGACAACGGAAGCGCCATGCGCCGGTTCGGGCCGATCTGCGTCGGACCTGCGCGGCTTCTCAGCGGGCGCGGCGAACGCTCGTTCCGGCCGGTGCGGCCTCGATGCCGGGTCGGCCGGTCGCGCCCGTCGTCAGTCGACCTGCATGATCGCCAGCTCCGACCCGTTCGGATCGGCGAAGTGAAAGCGGCGACCGCCGGGGAACGCGAAGACCGGCTTGGTGACGGTCCCGCCCGCCCGTTCGACGGCGGCGCGAGCCGCTTCGAGGTCGTCGACGGCGACGACGGGGAGCGGTGCGGATGGCGCTTCGGTCGCGTCGCCCTGGAGGCCGAGATCGACGTCGCCGGTCATGGTGCACGCGTAGCTCGGACCGAAATCGGTCAGCATCCAGCCGAAGACTTCGTTGTAGAAGGTCTTGGCCGCCCTGAGATCGCTGGCGGGCAGCTCGACGAAGCTGATCCTGGCCATATCCGTCGCTCCTTCCAATCGCATGCGCGCGCTCGCCATCGAGCCGGCGCCGCAGCGTAGCACCGGCGCCTCGCCTTCCGCCCACCGGAGCCAAAGGCTGTCGGTGCGGCCGATCCGACGAGTCCGACCGGCGGAACAGCTCGAGCCCCGACGCGCCTGCGCGACATACGTGGTTTCCGGAGCCCGTCGGGACGGTTCCCGGCGGCCGGAGCACCGACAGGTCGGATCGAGGAGAGCCTGTCACGATCGACTCGACGCCGACGGGCCATGCGGAGGCCGGAGCCGGTCACCCGTCGTCGGCCGAAACGATGACGATCAGTCCTGACGCGGGGGCGCCATGCTCTTGACCAGATCGAGCACGCGGCGGCGCTGGTCGGGGTCGGTGATCCGCCAGTAGGCGCCGACGAGGTCGAGCGTTTCCCGGCGCGACAGCACGTCGGCGTCGAGACCGAACGCGTCCTGCGCTTCCGCGAAACCGGAGGCGCTCGCGGGAGAAACGCCACCCGCCAGGCCGTCGAAGAAGAACGAGACCGGTACGTCGAGCACGCGGCCGAGATCGTGCAGCCGGGACGCGCTCACCCGGTTGAGGCCACGCTCGTATTTCTGGACCTGCTGGAAGGTGAGGCCAAGGCGTTCGCCGAGCTTCTCCTGCGAAAGCCCGAGCAGCGAACGGCGGAGCTTGATCCGGGCCCCGACATGGAGATCGACCGCGGTCGGTCCGTCGGCGCGCGGGAGGGCCGGGGGCGCCGCGGCCGAGATGCCGTCGCCGCTGTCGAACGCGTCGACGCCGTCCCGCAAGCCTCGCGCCATCGGCCGCTCCGATCCTATCGCGTTAACGATCAGTTAGGGTTGCAACCTCAAGTTGTCAATTTCGAACGGGCCACGAGTTTACAGAACATCGCCGTGGCAATCAGCACGGACGCGAGACCGCCCGGAACGAACAGGCCGAAGCGTGCGAACGGTGTCGGGGGCAGCGCGCCCGGCAACGGACGGACCAGCACGCCCTCGCGGTCGAGCCCGAGCCGACCGGTCTCGTGCCCGCGCGCGTCGAACACGGCCGTGATCCCGGTGTTGGCGGCGCGGGCGAGCGGAAGGCCCTCTTCCACGGCCCGCATCCGCGCGGCCGCGAGGTGCTGGCGCGGCCCGGAGCTGTCGCCGAACCAGGCGTCGTTGGTCACCACGAGGATAAAGGCCGGCCTCCGGCCGGGCACGACGACGCGGCCCGAGAAGATGTCCTCGTAGCAGATCAGCGGCGAGAAGGCGGGCAGGCCGGGCAGAGCGACCGTAGCGCGCCCGGGCCCCGCCTCGAAGCCGCCGCCCGGGATGATCTGGATT
>CAXUBA010000038.1:0-3563 GCA_964249205.1 uncultured Acetobacteraceae bacterium
GTCCTCGCCCGGGCGGGCAGGTCGCGGGGGCGGCGGCGGCGATCCCGCTCGTTTCGATAGCGACAGGCCGCACGGAAAGGGCGCCGCGACTGATCGCGCTCCGCATCGCAGGATCTCCGACGGCTCGCCCAACCGAGCCTTCCGAGCCTTATGCGCCTCGGCGGCGAACGGAGCGAGGGCGACGGTCGGGCCCGGGCAACCGCTGGTGCGGTCGCACGGAGGCCCGTCGCGCTCGGCTCGGGGCGCCCGGTCGGGCGGACCGAACGGGCGCGGGCCGCATCGCGGCCGCGGAGTGAGTTTCCGCCCGAAGGCGGTCCGGGAACGCGGGCGGGCGGCTACAAGCTCCTTCCGCGGCCGAACAGCAGGAACAGGATCAGCAACAGGATGATGAGGCCGAGGCCACCGCCGTAGCCGTAGCCGGTCCATCCGCCGTAGCCGTAGCCGTAACCGCCGCCGAACAGCAGCAGCACGATGATCAGGATGATGATCAGAGGCATGGGGGCGACTCGTATCAGTGACGGATCATTATCCACGCGATCCGTCGCGACGCCAGATCGCGCGTTCGATGCCGCGGAAACGGGTCTCCCCTGGGCGGCCACGGCGCGGGCGGGTAAGGCATCCGCTCAGGCGAAGCGGCGGACAAAGTGTCCCCGATCGAGACATAGCGGAACCCGATCCAGCGCCAGTGTCCGGGGCGCCAGACCCGGTAGGCACCGGGCGGCGGCGGCCCCGGCGACCACGCACGCGCCAACGGATTGACAGGATCGACGCGAGGCCGCGCCACGTCGCCGGCCGCGCGAGCAGAACGGAGTTCCGACGATGATGGGTGCGCCCGCCCCTGGCAGCCGAGCGTGGAACAAGGCGCCGACAGCGAGACCGACACGATCCGGCAGCTCTGCACCACGTTCGACACGATCCTCGGGACCACGGCGGAGGAGGGTTACGCCGACGGTGGACGGCATCGTGGCGCGTTGCGAGACGATGGCGGCGTTCCGGGAGGCCAATCCGTTCGGCCAGAAAGGCGCGCGGGCGCGGTCCTGGGGGCGGTCCGAGCGCCCGTTCCGATGACGCTGATGCCCGTCAGCCGCCCGATCGCCTGGGCGACCGGACGGGCGAGCGCGTTCCCGCTCGTCGAGCCTTTCAGCCGTGGGTGGACGCGGCTCCGGCGTGGTAATCCGCGTCGGCGACATGCTCCATCCAGGTGACCGCCAGACCGTCCTGCCGTTCCTGGAGGGCGAGGTGGCTCATCGCGTTGGCGGGCGCGGCGCCATGCCAATGCTTCTCGCCGGGCGCGAACCAGACGACATCGCCCGGACGGATCTCCTCCACCGTGCCGCCCTCGCGTCCGACCCGGCCGACCCCGGTGGTGACGATCAGGGTCTGACCGAGAGGATGGGTGTGCCACGCGGTCCGGGCTCCGGGCTCGAAGGTGACGAGGGCGCCAGCGACACGGGCGGGATCGGGTGCGGTGAACAGCGGGTCGATCCGGACGGTGCCGGTGAACCAGTCGGAAGGTCCGCTTGTGGAGGGCTGGCTGCCCGCGCGCGTGATCTTCATGATCGCCTTTGTCCTGTGCCGATGCGAACGAGGATATGGCGCGCGGCCTGCCATTCGGCGAGCGCCGGGATCCGACGACGGAACGGGGCTTGTCCCCGTCCCGAGAGGTTGGCCGCCGGAAAGCCTTTTCGGGGAGAGGACTTGGTCGCCGAGCGGACGTCCGAGACCTGACCCCGGCGCGTCGAACCTGGCTGGCCGCCGGAGGTTATCCTTCGGCGTTGCGACCCCGGTCCGTCCTGCGTGGGGTTGTTCCTTACGCGAGCCGTCGGGCCGATGGCACAACGCATGCGATCGGAGAACAGCGCATGAGCATTCGCATCAACGGAACCGACGCCGCGCTGCCAGACGATCCGCGCGTCTCGCTGCTCGACCTCCTGCGCGAGCATCTGCATCTCACCGGAACGAAGAAGGGCTGCAACCAGGGTGCGTGCGGCGCGTGCACGGTGCTGGTCGACGGCACACGCGTGCTGTCCTGCCTCGCGCTCGCCGTCCAGTACGAGGGGCGATCGGTGACTACGATCGAGGGCCTGGCCGAGACGGGGCTCGACCCGCTGCAGGCCGCCTTCGTCGAGCATGACGGCTTCCAGTGCGGCTACTGCACGCCCGGACAGATCTGTTCGGCGATCGGCATGATCGAGGAAGTCCGCCGCGGCTCGCCGAGCCACGTCACCGCCGACCTCAACGCGGACGCGATCAGCCTCACCCGGGACGAGGTCCGCGAGCGCATGAGCGGCAATCTGTGCCGCTGCGGCGCCTACAACGGCATCGTCGATGCCGTGTGCGCCACCTTCGCGGAGAGCGCCGAATGATCCCGTTCACCTACAGCCGCGCCGCAGACGCCGCCGAAGCCGTTCGTCTGGGGGGTGCCGTGTCAGGCCGCTATCTCGGCGGCGGCACCAACCTCGTCGACCTGATGCGCGAAACGATCGAGGCGCCGTCCGCCCTAGTGGACGTGACCGCGCTCGACGACACGATCTCCGAACGCGACGACGGCGGGTTGCTGATCGGTGCCGCGGTGCGCAACACGGCGCTCGCGGAACACCGCGCGGTCCGCACCCGCTTTCCCGTGCTGTCTCGCGCGATCGTGTCCGGCGCCTCGGCACAGATCCGCAACATGGCGACCGTCGGCGGCAACATTCTGCAGCGCACGCGGTGCACGTATTTCTACGATGACGCGTCTCGCTGCAACAAACGCCATCCGGGCGAAGGCTGCGACGCGATCGACGGCTTCAACCGCAACCACGCGATCCTCGGCGCGTCGCCCGCCTGCGTCGCCACCCACCCGTCCGACATGTGCGTCGCGCTCGCTGCCCTCGATGCCGTGGTCCATCTCCGCGGCGCATCGGGCGAGCGGCAGCTTCCGATCGCCGACCTGCACACGCTTCCCGGCGGCCAGCCCGACATCGAGACCGTGCTCGCCCCCGGCGAGCTGATTACCGCGACTTCGATCCCGCCGTCGCCCTTCGCGGCCCGGTCGACCTATCGGAAGGTGCGCGATCGGTCGAGCTATGCCTTCGCGCTCGTGTCGGTCGCTGCTGCGGTGTCGCTCGACGGCGACACGGTTGCCGACGTGCGCCTCGCTCTCGGCGGCGTCGCGCCGAAACCCTGGCGCGCGCGCAAGGCGGAGGCCGCGCTCCGCGGCAGGCCGGCGCACGCTGACGCCTTTCGAAACGCCGCGGACGCCGAACTCGCCGACGCCGTTCCGCTCGGCGACAACGGCTTCAAGATCGAGCTCGCGCGACGGGTGATCGTCGCGGTGCTCGCTGAACTCTCGGGATCGGAACCATGAGCGTGATCAAGGACGCGGCGCAGGCCGCGATGAAGAAGGCGGTGCAGCTCGCGCCGGACAGCTGGATCCCGGGCGGACGGCCCGACCCGCTGATCACCCACAAGCACGGCCTGATCGGCGCCCCGGTCTCGCGCCTCGACGGTCCGCTCAAGGTCCGCGGCGCCGCCCGTTTCGCAGCCGAGTTCCCGGTCGACGACATGCTCTACGCCGCCGTGCT
>CAXUBA010000038.1:3663-18718 GCA_964249205.1 uncultured Acetobacteraceae bacterium
ACCGCGGGCAAGGCCTGCGCCGGCGACAACGTGCCGGTGATGCAGGACGACGTTGTGTCGTGGAACGGGCAGCCCGTCGCGGTGGTCCTTGCCGCGACGCAGGAGCAGGCGGACCACGCGAAGCATCTGATCCGCGTCGACTACGACGCCGCACCGGCGATCACCGATCTCGCCGCGGCCCGGGTTCAGGGCACCGAAACCGCCGAGTTCATGGGCGAGAAGCTCCATACCGTGATCGGCGACGCCGACGCCGCCCTCGCCGGCGCCGCCTTCAAGGCCGACGCGACCTACACGACGCCGCGCCACAACCACAACGCGATCGAGCCGCATGCCGCGACGGTGGCCTGGGACGGCGACACGCTGCGCATCCACGACGCCACGCAATGCGTCTCGCACACGGCCTGGTCCATCGCGCAGGTGTTCGGCATCGACGAGGCGCAGGTGCGGGTCACCTCCCCGTATGTCGGCGGCGGCTTCGGCAGCAAGACGCTGTGGCAGCACCAGATCCTGGGCGCCGCTGCGGCCCGCCTCGCCGGCCGGCCCGTCCGCATCGCGCTTTCGCGTGAAGGCGTCTACCGCACGGTCGGCGGTCGCGGCCTGACCGAGCAGCGCGTCGCGATCGGCGCCGACAACGACGGCCGGTTCCAGGCGATCATCCACACCGGGACGGTCGCGATGACGCCGCACAACGCGATGCCCGAGCCGTTCATCGTCGGTAGCCGCAGCGCCTACGCGTCCGAAAGCTTCAAGCTCGACGTCCAGGTCGTTCGCCTCGACACCATCGCGACCACCTTCATGCGCGCGCCTGGCGAGGCGGTCGGAACGTTCGGTCTCGAATGTGCGATCGACGAACTGGCCGAACGGATCGGGATGGATCCGATCGAGCTCAGGATACGCAACGAACCGGAACGCGATCCGACGACCGGCGTCGCGTTCTCGCAGCGCGACATCGTGGCGGCCTGGCGTGCCGGTGCGGCGCGCTTCGGCTGGGACAGGCGCTCGCGTCCCGGCACCAGGCGCGAAGGCGAATGGCTGGTCGGCCTCGGCTGCGCCACGGCGACCTATCCGTACTACCGCATGCCGGGGGGCGCCGCTCGGATCACCCTGTCCCGCGACGGACAGGCGACCGTCGAGATCGCCGCGCACGAGATGGGCATGGGCACGGCCACCGCGCACACGCAGGTCGCCGCCGAACGACTTGGTCTCGCGATGGAAGACGTCCGTGTCCTTTACGGCGACAGCGCGTTTCCGGGTCTCGTGCTGGCGGGCGGATCGCAGCAGACCGCGTCGATCGGCGCCGCGGTCTCGGTCGCGCAGCGCGCGCTGTTCACCGAACTCCTCAAGCTCGCCGGCAACGCGTCGCCGCTCGCCGGGCTCAAGCCCGACGAGGTCGGCGGGCTCGACGCGGGGCTCGGCAAGCTCGACGACCCGACGTGCCACGAGAGCTACGCGTCGATCCTGTCGCGCGCCGGACGCGAAACGGTGGTCGTCGAGGGCGAGGCGCCGAGGCCCTTCGAAACGGAACACTGGTCGATGCACTCGCACGGCGCGATGTTCTGCGAGGCGCGGGTCAACGCGGTGACCGGTGAAACGCGCGTCAGCCGGTTCCTCGGCTCGTTCGACTGCGGGCGCATCCTCAACGCGAAGACCGCCGCGAGCCAGTTCCGCGGCGGCATCATCATGGGTCTCGGCCTCGCGCTCATGGAGGAAACGCAACTCGACAGGCGCAACGGTCGGATCATGAACCCGAGCCTCGCCGAGTATCACCTGCCGGTGCACGGAGACGTGCCCGCGATCGAGGTGATGTGGAACGACATCGCGGATCCGCATGCGCCGATGGGCGCTCGCGGGATCGGCGAGATCGGGATCACCGGGACGGGAGCCGCGGTCGCCAACGCGGTGTTCAACGCCACGGGTCGACGGGTGCGCGACCTGCCGATCACGCCGGAGAAGCTTCTGTAGCGGGGTCGAGGCTCCGCCTTGAGCTCCGCCCGGCGCCCGGCGCCCGGACCCCATCCTTGGATCGGGTTCTCGCGCCGCAGCCGCCTCCCCGCATCGGAACGACTGTCCTCGCCGCCTGCCTACGCCCCGTTTTTGTGTTCCGGCTTCCCTTTCCGCTTCGTGTGCGCGAGTTCCTCGAGCTGGTCCTCAGTCATCGACTGCTCCATGCTCGCCGATGCGCCCTTCAGCTTCGACTTCGGTTGATCGCCACGCTTCGCGCCGAGTGCCGCGCCGGCGGCCTTCTGCTGGGCGGCGGATTTCGCAGGCATCACATGTCTCCCCGGCTACTGTCCGAGAGTTGAACGCAGGCGGCGCCCGCTGGTGCACTCCCGCCGGTCGCGAGCATCGCGTTCTTTCTTGAACTTGCGGTGACGTTGCGTTGCGACGCGTTGACGGGTGTCCTTGTGCCGGGTCTGTGGCCGGCATGAAGCCTGAGAACACGCCCGACGGCGGCACGGGATACTGGGTGGCGCTGTCCGCCGCGAGCGTGTTCGGGGCGGATTGCGGGGACTGCGTGTCGCACGTGCTCGGCCTCGGGCATGTGCGGGGTCTGCCGGTGCTCCTGGCACTGTTCGCGCTGACCCTGGTCGCCGAACGGCGATCGGCGCGGCGCAGCGTCGCCTTCTACTGGGTCGCGATCGTGCTCCTGCGGACGGGCGCGACGAACATCGGCGACCTCCTGACGCACGACCTCCATCTCCGCTACGCACGCACGGCGGCGGTCCTGCTGGTCGCATTGGGGGGATCGGTCCTGGCCACCGGGCGGCGGGGCGGGACGCAAGGCGGGCTGCCGACGGTGGACGCGGGCTACTGGCTGACGATGGGGCTCGCGGGAACCTTCGGCACGGTCGCGGGGGATGCGTGTTCGCGCGCGCTCGGGCACGATCCAGGCCGCGCGACGCTTGCCCTGCTGCCGGCGCTTCTGGCGGGTTTCGCGTGCCGGCGGGCGGTCGCGACAACGGCCTCCTACTGGATCCCCGTGGCCCTGATCCGCACCGTCGGAACGACATTCGGCGACTGGAGCGCGGATGCGACGACGCTGCCCTTCGGCACGGCGGCGAGCGGCGTCGCGCTGCTGGTGGCGGTGGCCGTAACGCGGCTTCGAGACGGACGTCTTGCGGTCCCGTCCACCTGAGACGGGCCTGTTCCGCGGATGCCTATCCTCGCGATCCGGGTTTCGCGCCAAGCCGGCCCGCGCGGGCGGCAGGGGGCGGGGGTCGAGGCAGGAGACGCGATCGCGCTCGTTCGACCGCCGCCGCCGACCACCCAAGCCCGCCGCGCCAGGATCCGTCGTCGGCGAACGTCCTCCCCGTGCTTCGGCGACCGCCGGACGCGGCGACGCGCTAGAAAGCGGAGCCGACGGCGGGAAGGACGACGCGATGCTTGTGCTGGACGGCGAGATCATCGCGTTTCGGCTGTTCGATCTCGCCTACGCGATCGACCTCGTTCGGGCGGAAACGCTCTGGCAGGCACGTCCGGGCGCGGGAAGCGCGCGGCGCCGGCTGCGGGTGACGCCGCCGAAGGCGGTCGCCTACGACGTGCCGCCGGTGGTCCTGCCGCTCGAGCCGGTGCGGCTCGCGTTGCCCGACGAGGAGGTCACCGCCGCGGTCACGGCACGGCTCTACGATTTCGGGGTGCTGACGCTCGCCCTCCACGTGCCGGCGGGCGGCCTCGCGTGGGACGCCTTCGCCGACCGGCTGGAAGCCGTGAACGCGCTGGTCGGACCGGGATCGGACACGTCGCTCTGGGCACGGCTCACCGAGGCGATCCGGACCGAGCTCGGGGCGGCGCTGGTGCGCCCGGCGGCGTCGCTGATCGAGGAGGACTATCTCGTCGCGGTCGCGCACCGCTTCGACGTCCCGATGACGGCCGCCGTGCTGCAGGAGACGGTCGATCTGGTGCCGCTGCTGTCCGGCGAACGGCGGAAGCTCTCGGACGGCGCGCGGCAGGATCTGCTCCGAAAGCGTTTCTCCTATTACGACGACGACTTCGCGGTGCTGACCTGGGACCGGGCCTTCATCTTCGAGCCGCGCGGCGAGACAGACGTGCTCGACGTGCTGGAGGTGGCGAACGCGCAGCTGCTCGAGATGCGCTACTACGACGAGCTGCTCGACGACGAGCTGCCGCGCATGTACGGGCTGGTCGAGAGCACGCGACGGGCCGGCGGCCTGCTCGGGTCGCGCCGCTTCTCGGCGCTCGCCCGCCGCCTCTACACCCTGGTCGCCGAAGTGACCGAACTCACGGAGCGCGTGGACAACGCCCTGCAGGTGACCGAGGACGTCTACCTCGCGCGGATCTACACGGCTGCGCTCGAACTGTTCCGGGTCAGGATCGTGAGCGCCGCCGTGGACCGGAAGCTCTCGATCATCCGCGATACCTACGCTGCCCTCTACACCGAGGCTTCGGGAGGCAGGGCCGCGGCGATGGAGTTCGCAGTCGTCCTGCTTATCGTGGTGGAGGTGGTGCTGGCGGTGCTCCGGCCCTGAGGCGATCCGGATCCGCGTGGGATGGTTCTGTGGACAAGTCTGTGGACCGTCGGTCGGCTTTCGCCGCCGGAAGCGTCGTCCGGCCGCCGCGAAAGCCGGTCGGGGCCCGCGGCGGCGTTCGGTCAAGCCGTTGATCCTGAACGAGAGACCTGGCCGCAGCTGAGCATCTGAGGAGCAGCACCGAGACCCTTGATTCCGCACGCGGAGTGCTTGTCGGCCCGTGGACAAAACCCGGTGTGTTGTCGGCTCGGAACGATGCGCGTTCGAACAGGGCGGCGGGAAACCGCGGCTCGTCGACGCGCTTTAAGGGCGGCATTGGTCGGAGGCGCGGATGCGGGTCGAGGACGTGATGAGCACTGACGTCGAGTTCGTCGACGCGTCGGCGACGGCGCGCGAAGCGGCCGAACTGATGGGCGAGCTCGAAGTGGGCGCGCTGCCGGTGGGCTCGATCGACGCCGTCGAGGGCATCGTGACCGACCGCGACATCCTTTATCGGCTCGTGGCCCGCGGCCTCGATCCCTCGACGGTGCCGGTGCGCGAGATCGCGTCGCGGCCGGTCATCTTCTGCCGTACCTCGGACACGCTGCAGACCGCGATGGACCTGATGGCGGCGAACCACATCCGGCGGATGCCGGTGCGGACGGAGGCGGGCGGCGTCGCGGGCTGGATCACGCTCGCGGACCTCGCGCGGAAGCTACTGGTGGACGGCACCGCGCTGCAGAACTCGCTCCGCGCGCTGACCGAGGCGGACGAGGACTCCGTCGACCGGGACTAGGGCGGCTGTCGGGCGAGGTGACGCGCCGCGACAGCCGCCGTGGCTCAGGACTTTGGTTCGGCCGCCGGCGCGTCGAGCTCCGCCTGGTCGTAGTAGACGTGGACTTCGAGCAGCCGGTCCCCCCTGACCCGGATCACGTTCACGCCCTTGAGGCGGACGATGGCGCCGCCGTGGTCCTTGAAGACGGAACGCCACTCGAACGCGCCACGGTCGCCGTTCTCGAACGCGCCCACGACGTTGACCGCGAGCTCGGGAAAGCGGTCGACGCTCCCCTGGTAGAAACGCCGGATCTCGTCGTGGCCCGACAGCGTTCCGAGGCCCGGCACCTGAAGGCGCGCCTCAGGGTCGTAGCACGCGAGAACCGCGTCGACGTCGCGGGTGCACTCGATCGTCCAGTAGTTCTCGACGATCTCTCTCGGGGTCATGGCATGGGCTCCTGTCCGTGACGCGGGTTCAGCCTTTGTAGCCGGGGATGTACTGCCCGATCGCCTCGATCGAGGCGGGATCGCCCACGTTCTTGTTCGTCACGACCGTGTAGGGGACCGGCGTGTCCTTCGGGATCGCCTGGCCGCCGTTGTTGAACAGGGTGTGCAGCGCGTCCACGGCTTGCGACCCCATCAGGACGGGGCTCTGCAGGACGGACGCCTTGATCACGCCCGACTTGATGTAGTTGATCTCGCCGAGATCGGCATCGAAGCCGACGACGACGACCTTGTCCTGCATGTGCATCCGCTCGACGGCTTCGGCGACGCCGAGCGCCGAGCGGTCGTTGGCGCCGAAGATCACGTTGATCTTCGGATCCCGCTCGAGCAGCGTCGTCGTTTCCTGGAGCGCCTTCTGCGGCACGCCATCGCTGAGCTCGAGGCCGGCGAACTTCATGCCAGGGTGGTTCGCCATCGCCGCCCGGAAGCCGTCGTTGCGTTGCCGACCGGAGGTCGTGCTGAGATTGTAGTCGATGATCGCGTAGTCGCCTGCGCCGTGCACCAGGTTGGCGGCGTAGTCGGCGGCGGCGCCGGCGGCCTTCGCGTTCGGCACCGCGATGAAGGTCGCCGCATCCATCGGCGTCAGGGTGGAGTCGGTCGCGATGACGTAGATCTTCTGCGCCATCGCCTTGCGCACGGGCGGGAGGAGTGCGGTCGGGCTCGACGGCACCAGGATGATACCGGAAACGCCGCGCGTGATCGCCGTCGAGGTCATGTCGATCTGTGCGCTGACGTCCGAGATCGAGAACGGCGCGCGGAACAGCGTCTTGTACCCGTATTTCGCCGCCTCCTGCTTGATCCCGTCGTATTCGCGAAGGAAATAGGGCGTCGTGCTCTCGGATGGGATGAACTCGATCGTCGGCGGCGATGCCGCGCGCGCCTGAACCGCGCCGGCCAGACCGACCGTCAGCGTGATGGCGGCAAGGGCGCGGCCAAAGAGTTCGGTTTGTTCTGTGCGCATGGCGTTTCCTTTCGTTCGTTGTTGATTGTCGGACGTCCGCGACGCCTACACGGCGACGCGCTTGCGGAACGAGTCGACGAACACGGCGCCGATCACCACGCAGCCGAGGATGACCGTCTGGGCGTAGTTCGACATGCCGATCAGGTCGGTGCCGTTGTTCAGGACGCCGATCAAGAGGACGCCGAGCATCGAGGCCCAGACCGTGCCCTGGCCGCCGAACAGGCTGCCGCCGCCGATCACGACGGCCGCGATCGAGTCGAGTTCGTAGTTCTGGCCGGCCGTCGGCAGCGCGGAGTTCACGTACGCGGTCAGCAGGACGCCGCCGGTGGCCGACAGGACTCCTGACATGGCGTAGACGATTACGGTGATGCGCGGGACCGGGAGGCCGGACAGCGCCGCGGCGCGCCGGTTGCTGCCGATCGCGTAGACGCTTCGTCCGAACCGCGTGCGCCCGAGCACGACCTGCCCGATCGACGCGAGCACGATGCTGACCAGGATGATGTTCGGGAACACGCCCAGCGCGCCGGTTCCGAATGTGTTGAAGCTGGCCGGAAGCTGGTAGATCGGCTGACCGCCCGTCGCGAGCAGCGCGGCGCCACCCGCGATCGAGAGCGTGCCGAGCGTCACGATGAAGGCGGGCACCCTCGTGTAGGCGGTGAGCAGGCCGTTCACGAGCCCGACGAGAAGGCCGAGCAGCAGCGCGACGACGATGCCGAGCGTGATGCCGCCGACGCCGCCCGTGCCCATGGCGCCGGCACCGAGCACGCCCGTAAGCCCGATCACCGCGCCTTGCGACAGGTCGATGCCAGCCGTGATGATCACGAAGGTCTGTCCGATCGCGAGCACCGCGATCACCGCGACGGATTCGAGCAGGGTGAGGATGTTGTTGCTGCTGACGAAGTCGGGCGCGGCGATCGCGAAGGCGACCACCAGCGCCAGCAGCACCGCCGCGACGAGCGACGAGTTCAGCAGGGCGATCAGCCCGGCCCGGACGCCGGCGCTCTTCCCGATCTCTCCGTTCACGCGATGTCCTTTCGAAGCGGCGTTCCGCCCTCGCCGCCGAGCGTGGTGTCGAGCAGCGCCTGCTCGGTCGCCTCGCCCTTGGCGTAGCGGGCGACGAGGTGGCCTTCGCGGAAGGCGACGATCCGGTCGGCCGTGCCGAGCAGTTCGGGGTTGTAGTTGGAGATCAGGACGATCGAGTGGCCGGTGTCGGCGAGCCGGCCGATCAGCCGGTAGATCTCCGCCTTGGAGCCGACATCGACGCCCTTCGTCGGATTGTTCAGCACGAGACACGGCCGGTCATGCAGGAACCAGCGTCCGAGCACGACCTTCTGCTGATTTCCTCCCGACAGCGCGCGTGCCGGCAGGCGCGGCGACGACGGGCGCACGTCCATGTGCGAGATCTCGCGCCGGACGAGTTCCTGCTCGCGCGGAAGGTCGAGAAACCCGCCCCGCCCGACGATCTCGCTGCCAGGCGCGGCGAGCAGCGGAAGCGTCATGTTCGTCGCGATCGACAGGTCGAGGAGCAGGGCGTCGGTCCGGCGGTCTTCCGGCACGAAGGCGATCCCGGCGCGAAGCGCGTCGGCCGCGTTTCTCGGGGCGATCCGACGTCCTGCCACCGTCATGGTTCCGGCGGTGAGGCGGCGGAGGCCGCCCAGCAGTTCGCCGAGAGAAGCGCTCCCGGACCCGACCGCTCCCGCCACCCCCAGCACCTCGCCGACGCGTATGGCGAGATCGAGCGGCTCGAGCCCGTCGCACGCGGCGCCCGCGAGGTCGATCAGGACGTCGTCGCCGCTCTGTCCCGCGCGCGGCGGATAGAATTCGGTGAGCGTACGGCCGAGCATCGCGCCCAGCACGCGGTCGCGATCGACGTCCGCCATGTCCGCGTCGAGCGCGACCGTGCCGTCGCGAAGCACCGTGATGCGATCGGCGACCGCGAACACCTCCTCGAGGTAGTGCGAGACGAAGACGACCGTGTAGCCGGCGTCGCGCAGCCGACGCATGGTCGCGAGGACGGGAACGACCTCCTTCTGGGTGAGCGAGGCGGTCGGTTCGTCAAACAGGATGATGCGCGGCGAGCGGCCGAGGCATTTCAGGATCTCGACGACCTGCTGTTCGGCGACGCTGAGATCGGCGACGGGACGCGCGAGATCGATCGGGGGGAAGCCGAGATCGCGTCGGAGCGCGTCGGCGTCCTCGCGCAGCCTCCGCCTCCGGAGGAGGCCGAAACGGCTCGGTTCCCGCCCGATCGCGATGTTGGAGTGACCCGACAGGTGCGGGAACAGGCTGAGCTCCTGGAAGATCAGGCCGACCCCGGCGGCGGCGGCCTGGACCGGACTGCCGAAGGACACGGGCGTCCCGTCCAGCACGATCGAGCCTTCGCTCGGGGCCTGCGCGCCGCCGAGCACCTTCAGCAGGGTGCTCTTGCCGGAACCGTTCTCGCCCGCGAGGGCGTGGATCGTGCCGGGCCGCACGTCGACGTGGACGTCCCGAAGCGCGGTGACCGCACCGAAGCGGACGGTGAGGTTGCGGACCCCGATCACCGGACCCGCTCCCCTGCCCGTTCGCGGTTCTTCGGTCGGATCGGGCCGTCGGTGGGCGGCGCCGAGCAGGATCCGCGGACGACGAGCCTGGTCGGCAGGACGATCCGTTCCGCCGCGCCGTCCGGACCGTCGGCGAGGCGTCGGAGGAGGAGCCGGGCGGCGACGGCGCCCTGCTCCTCCGAGGACCGATCGACAACGGTCAGCGGCGGCTTGAGGAGGGATCCGAGATCGATGTCGTCGAAGCCGATCAGCGACACGTCGACGCCGACCGCGATGTCGCGCTCCGCCAGCGCCTTCAGGGCGCCGATCGTCATGGCGTTGTTGGCGCAGAACACCGCCGTCGGCGGCCGCGGCAGCGCCATGAGACCACGCATGGCCTCGCGGCCGCCCGCTTCCTTGAAGTCGGCGATCCGGAGGAACGCGTCCGGCACCGGAAGGCCGGCGCGCGCGAGCTCGTTCGTGAACCCGTCGAAGCGGGTGCGACCGGGCGTGTTGGTCAGCGGTCCGCTGATGATCGCGATCCGCGTGTGGCCGAGTTCCTGAAGGTGGCGCGCCGCGGCGGCGGCACCCCCGGCATTGTCCACGAGGACGCAGTCGAACGTCTTGTCGTCGAGATCGCGGTCGACGAGGACGATCGGCACGCCCTGCCGGCGGACCGTCGCCGGCGTCTGCTCGTGCTCCTGGGCGGGCGCCAGGATGATACCGTCGACGCGCCGCACGATCTCGTCGAGGACCGCGTCCTCGAGTTCGGTCCGCTCGTCCGTGTTGCACAGGAAGACCCGGTATGGGGTCGAGCGGAAGACCGACTCCGCGCCCTTGGCGAGCGACGCGAAGTAGGGGTTGGTGATGTCCGGAACGACCATCGCGACGGCGTAGTGAACCCCCGAACGAAGGGCGCGGGCGGCGAACGCCGGCCGATAACGGAGCGCTTCGATCGATCGCCGGATGGCGTCGGCCGAACGCACCGCGTCCCCGCGCAGGAAGCGCGACACGGTGGCCGTCGAAACGCCGGCCGCTTTCGCGACGTTGACGATGGTGGCGACCGTCAAGCCGCTCACCCTCCCTGCTGTTATCGTTCTCGGCTGCTGTAATCGATATCAGGCGTTCGGGTGGGCGTCAAAGCGCATCCGCCGGAGATTGCGGCGCAGCGGATGTCCGGTCGACGCGCGCGCGTGTTCCGGGATCGCCCCCGCGCATCCGCGCATCTCGAGCGGGCGGCAGGGGCGCGGAGCGGGTCGGAACGATGGGTCACGGGTCACGCGCCGTGTCGCCGTCGGTCGGGACGATCGACGATCGCGTCGTCACACGCCCGCAGGGGCCACGCGACGTGCGGCGCGCGGCAAGGCTCCCCAGGGATCGGAGCCCTTCCAGCAGCGGAACCGGGAGCTTGGTGTTCGTTCGCGGGAAGCGCCTCAGCGGGGCGGGATCGCGGCGGCTGGATCGGCCGGGGCGTTCGCGGTGTTCTGCCGTGCGCCCCGCAGGCGTGCCGCCAAAGTCGCGAGGCCGTTCGACAGGACGGTCCAGAGCCTGACCCTCCAGCCCGTCTCGCCCCAGGGCACCTGGAGAAGGGCCGCCACCAGGGCCGGATTTTCGTCGGGCAGGTCGGCCGAGCAGAGCGAAAGGCGATCGTCGCCCGGATGCTCCGTCCAGGCCTTCGGAAAATAGGCGACCAGCTCACGCGCGGGCGCCGCCACGCCGGGCGACGTCGCGCCGAGCTCGACGGCCGCCGCGAGGGCGGGGGAAACGCCGTCCAGCGGCGTGACGCCGGCAAGCGCCGTCGCGCGCGGATTGACCTCGATGATCCTGGCCAGATCCGTTCCCGGATCGATCATGAAGTCGAAGCCGATGAAACCGGACAGGTTGAGATCGCGGACGAAGCGTCGGGCGCCCTCCTCCAGCTCGGGGCGGCGGACCACGCGGACGATCGTTGACGGGCCGAGCTCGCCGCATCCCGCCTCGCGTTCCGCGGCGACGGACGCGAGCACCTTTCCGTCGCGGCAGAACAGCGACATGTCGCCGACCCGGCCGCCGCTGATGTAGGCCTGGGCGCTCAACGTGCGTCGGCCGCCCAGGAAGCAGTCGACCAGGCGGGCCGGGTCCCGGTAGACGAGCCAGCGCTTGAAGCCGGATCCGTAGGGGACCCGGAGAAGGTTCTCGCGGGCGGGCTCGACATCGGCTTGCCGACGCACGATCCGGACGCCTTCCCCGGCCCAGGTTCCGTCGACCTTGAGGACCACGGCGCCCCGGCCCGCGGCGAGGGACGCGGCGAGACCTTCGGCGGATACGTCGCTGATCGCGTCGGCGACCGGCATGCCGGCGTTCCGCGCGGCCGCGAGGCTGCGCTCGCGTGACAGCAGGCTGTCGAAGGCGGCGGGCGCGCCGACCGACGCTTCCACGAGCGCGCGGGCGCGCGCGTTTCCGGTTGCGTGGAGGCGATGGAGCACACGACGGGCGCGCTCGTCGCCCGGCACCAGCAGGTCGGGCGAGAAGCGGGCGATCGCCCGCGACAGCGCCGCGACCGGCCGGATCACGGAATTGTCGTGGATCCCGTCGAGACGCGCGGCGCGCGCCGGATGGTGCGGCGGGCAGAGCAGGGCGACCTTGGCGCCGGCGGCGCGGAAGGCGCGCAGCAAGCCGATGTCGGACGGCCAGCGGTTGGTCGTGATGAACAGGATCCGCGGCGCATGGAGGCCGTCGTCCGATGCCGCCACGGTGTCGACCGCGAAGGCGGACGACGGACGGGATGACCTGACCATCGGCGCGTCGACCGCGAGAACGTTCCGGTCGGATCGTCGGAGCAGGACCGTCATCGTAAGACCTTCGGAGATCAGCAAGCCCCTTGTTGTATCGCCCGATGTTAGTTATGACAAGCGCAGTTATTACGGGGCGTGGCGATGCGGGGACTAACGAAACGGGAGCTCGACGGCAGCCGGACCGAAGAGGAGGGCGCTCCCCTCCGCGTGGGGGCCGACGCCGTCGCGATCATCGGTGCCGGTCCCTACGGACTGTCGCTGGCCGCCCATCTCGCCGCGGCGGGCGTGCCGTTCCGCATCTTCGGGGCGCCGATGCGGATGTGGCGCGAGCGGATGCCGCGTTCGATGCACCTGAAGTCGGAACCGTTCGCGACGGACCTGTTCGACCCGGGCCGCACCTTCCCGCTGTCCCGTTTCTGTCGCGAGCGCGGGATCGCCTACCAGGATGTCGGACTGCCGGTCAGCCTCGAGACGTTCTGCGCCTACGGCACCGAGTTCCAGCAGCGCTTCGTGCCCGATCTCGACACAAGGGAGGTGACCTGGATCACCCGGCAGGGGAACGGCTACGAGGTCGAGGTCGAGCATGGCGAACGGCTGAGGTTCGGCCGCGTCGTGTTGGCCGTCGGGATCAGCCACTACGGACACGTTCCCGCGGAGTTCGCGCATCTCCCCGGCGCGCTGCTGACGCATTCCGCGACGAACGGCGATCTCGGCCGCTTCCGCGGAAAGCGGGTCGCCGTGATCGGTGGCGGATCGTCGGCGATCGACTGCGCCGTGATGCTTGCCTCGGTCGGCGTCGACACGCATCTCGTGACCCGCCGGGAATGGCTGGCGTTCCATGCGCCGCCCGGCACGCGCACCCTCCTGCAGAAGCTCCGCTGGCCGATGTCCGCGGTCGGGCCCGGCTGGAAGGGCGTGCTCTGCACCCGTCTGCCGGACGTGTTCCGCCTCCTGCCGAGCGGCTTCCGCGCCGAGGTGACGCGGCGCTTCCTCGGGCCGGCGCCGTGCTGGTTCACCCGCGAGCCGTTCGAGCGCGACGTGACGCTGCACAAGTCGGTTCGCGGCCTGTCGCTCCGGGAAGAGGCCGGAGGCGTCACGATCTCGTTCCGGAACGAGAGCGGCGAGACCGCGCTTCCTGTCGATCACGTGATCGCGGCGACCGGCTTCCGGGCGGAACTTGGCCGCCTGCCGTTCCTCGATCCGGAACTCGCCGCCAGCGTGGCCCTCGAGGAGGGCACGCCGGTGCTCGATCGGAACTTCGAGAGTTCGGTTCCCGGCCTCTTCTTCACCGGACTCAGCGCGTCGAACGCCTTCGGCCCGATGCTGCGCTTCGCCTGCGGCGCAGGGTTCGCGGCGCGCCGCCTCACCCGACGCCTCGCGCGGCGGCAGGCGCGACCGTTCATCCGTCCGGTCGCGGTCCCGGTCCGGGCCCGCATGGCCAACGAGGCCGCCTGATCAATCGAGCGCGTGCCGATGAGAGGCACGCGCCCCATCTACGACCTTCGGAGCGCGCTTGAAGAACGACATCAGGGCACTGACAGGCATCCGCGGCGTCGCGGAAGTGCTGATCGTGATCTACCATTTCTTCGCACGGTCGCAGCTCGGCGCGGCGACGAACTTCGTCCGGCACTGCTACGTGGTGACGGACCTGTTCTTCATGCTGAGCGGGATGGTGCTCGCGCTTACCTACGGAAAGCGGTTCGCGCCCGGCTGGCGACTGTCCGAATACGGTTCGTTCCTGTTCAAGCGGCTGGCCCGCGTCTACCCGCTCCTGTTCGTGGTTTCGCTGCTGATGGTGCTGATCACCCTGCGGCACCCGACCGAAGGGCCGGCCCTGACGCCGCTCGTGTTCGCGACCAACGCCCTGCTGATCAATGCCTGGGGCGTGGTCCGGTCCTTCATCGGACCGGGCTGGTCGGTCAGTACTGAATTCGGCGCCTACCTGCTGTTCCCGTTGTTCGCAGCCCTCACGCTCCGCGGCCGGCCGGTTGTCGCCGCCGCCTCGGCGATCCTGTCGATCGGCGCGCTGACGCTGGTCGCGACGCGGACCGCGGCCGAGCTGCACCAACCCGGCGTCGACTGGCATTTCGGCCCGCTCGACGTGTTCGACGCAACGACGCTCTACCCCCTGCTCCGCTGCCTGGCCGACTTCAACCTCGGACTGCTCGCCTTCCGCGTCGCCCGGGCGGAGAGCGTCCGCACGGTCACGACGTCGCCGCTGTTCGGCGACGCGGTCGTGCTGCTCATCCTGCTGCTCCTGCTCGCCCCGCGCATCCCCGCGGTCGACGTGCCCATGGTTGTGTGTTTCGCGCCGTTGCTGGTGACGCTCGGCGCCGGCCGCTCGTTCACGTCCCGGCTGCTCGCCCGGCCGCTGGTCCACGATTTCGGGCTGCTGTCCTACTCGATCTATCTCCTGCACGACCCGGTGAACATTCTTCTCGGCGACAAGATCGGGTCCGTGCTCGGCCGCCTCGGCCTCGCGCACACCCACACGGCGGCGCACGTCGCGCTGATCCCGATCGTCGTCGCGCTTTCAATCCTGACCTATCGCGGGATCGAGCGTCCGGCCCGCGACCGGAGCCGACACCTGCTGACGCTCTGGACGGCGCTGCTTCGCGAACCGGCCCCCGCGACGGCGCACGCCGCCGAGCCGATCGCGACCGACCGGATCGAATCGATCGCGTTGCGCGCGCTAAGCGACACCCCATGACCGAACGGCATGAGCCTGCGGGCGCCGGCGCGTCGGGCGCGGCTCCCGACGCGCTTGATCCGGACAACGGCGGCCGCGGCGACCCCACGCTCCGCGAGGACGGCGCGCGCGTCCGGCGGCTCAGGCGTTCGCGGGACATGACCCAGGAGGACCTGGCGAGGGCCACCGGCGTGTCGCGCAGCGCCGTCGCGCAATGGGAAACGGGGCGCACGAGCTTCGACGCGAAGCTGCGGCGCATCGCGGTCGCCCTCGGCGTTCCGCCGGCGATGGTACGATCGGGTTCGCGGGCGGCCGAGGCGCCGCCCGACGGCGGCGACGAAGACAGGCTCCTCGCGATGTTCCGC
>CAXUBA010000039.1:0-18644 GCA_964249205.1 uncultured Acetobacteraceae bacterium
GCCCGGCCCCGCGCCGAGCGCTCCGGCCGACAGCGCGCCCAACCGTATCGACACCTGCCCCGCCTGGTCGACCCGGGCGCTGATCGCCGCCATGACCGCGCGGTTCGCCGCGGGCGCGTCCAGCATCACTGCCGCCGCGACGTCGACCGCCGCGAGCACGCGGCCGAAATGGACCGCCGGCACCGATTGGCAGTACGACCGGGCCGCGCTGCACGTCCTCCTGAAGCTGTCGCGCGTCATGCAGTGGCTCAGCGGCAACGTCGGTCCCCACCACGGGCACCATCTGCGACCGGGGATCCCGAACCATCGCCTCCAGGCGTGTCACGACGGCTGCCCGGACGTCACCGGCGCCGTGACCGTGCTGACGCTCCGCCAGATATTCGCCGCGCCGACCTTCGCGCTCTGAACGAAGCTTGCGGCCGCATGGCGCCCTTCCCGCGCTGACCGACAGGCGCGCCACCAGACCCGAAGCGTCGTCAACGCCGGACACGGCGACGTGCGAAGGCCCGACGCCCCTTGCCCGATGCGGCCGCCTGCGTTCACGCTGTCAAAATGTGAGTCCGGAGGTCCTTGACTGTGCGCACGCTCAATTATGCCGCTTTCGCCGCCGTCGCCGTGCTGGCGGTCTCGACCGCCGCGCCGGCCGTCGCTCAGAGCTATCAACAGTATGGCGGCCCGTATTTCGGCAACCAGTCCGCCTCGGCGGGGCTCGGCTTCGTCGATCCGGGACGCGTGGACGGTCCGAGATCGACGTTGCCGGCGCCTTGCGCGACGCTGCAGCGCTTCGAAGCCAGCGACACGTCGGGTTCCCTGACGAAGCTGGCCGCCGCGCGGCGCCTGGCGGTCTCCGATCCGGCGGCGGACGTTTCCGCCTGCCCTTCCTACCTCCGCTGAGCGTTCCGACCCTGTCTCTCGAGCGGCCACCGCTCGCGGGACGGAGCGGCCGGACGGCGGGGTCGCGAACGGGCGCCTGACTTGAACCCTCCATAGACGTTCAAGTCGGCCGTTCGCGGGCACGGGGGAGCCAGCCGCGCGTCGGGAACGCCTTGCGTGATGGCGCCAGCCCGGGGCCCCGGTCGCCGGAAAGCCACGGCCTGACACGGGATCAGACTCGAACCCTCCATGAACGTTCAAGCCGGATGACCGCACCGGGCCGGAGATCAGGCCGCAAGGCCTGGGACGCACCGAAGCCCGGCGCCAGCTGCGCCCATCGCGTGCGGGCGAGGGCGGCTCCCGCCCCTTGTCCCCGCCGTCGGGCCGAGGCGCCGCCGTCGCGACGCGCGCTCCGGGGCTTCCCCGATGATCCCCGCGCGTCGCGATCGCCTCCGTCCGCACCCGCTCGGACGCGCGCGCCGGGCCGAACCGCTGGCCTTCGCGGGACCCGCATGGTAGACGCCGCCCGAAGAAGGACCGGGACGGAAACGTTGGCAGAAGAGGGATCCGCGACGACCGCCGCCGATCGGGCGCGCCCGGAATCGGGGATGCTCGCGCGGCGCTACGCCGGTGCTCTCTACGACCTCGCCAGCGAGCGTCGCGACGTCGACGCCGTCACCGACCAGATGGACGCGCTCGGCCGCCTGATCGACGGTTCGGACACCCTCCGCCGCCTGCTGGCCGACCCGCTGGTGCGCGCCGGTCAGGCCGCGCACGGGCTCGACGCGATGCTCGCCGACCAGGGCTTTGGCGAGCTCGTCCGGCGCACCGTCGGCGTCGTCGCCGCCAATCGCCGCCTCCGCCTGCTCCGCGACATCGTCCGCGCCTACGCCACTCTCGGCGCCCAGCGGCGCGGCGTGGTCACCGCCGAAGTGACCACGGCGCACGGCCTCGCCGACCTCCAGCGGGCGCAACTCCAGGCGCGCCTCGCCGAGAGCGGCTACACGCAGGTCCGGATCGTGGAACACGTTGATCCCGCCATCCTCGGCGGTCTCATCCTCCGCGTCGGCGCCCGCCTTTACGACGCATCCATCCAGAGCCGGCTCCAGCGCCTGGCCTACCGCATGAAGGAAGCCGCGTGATGGACATCCGTCCCGCCGAGATCTCGGACATCCTCAAGCAGCAGATCGCCTCCTTCGACACCGACAGCTCGGTCGCCGAGACCGGGCAGGTGCTTTCGGTCGGCGACGGCATCGCGCGCGTGTTCGGCCTGCAGAACGTCATGGCCGGCGAGCTCGTCGAGTTCCCGGGCGCCGGCCTCAAGGGCATGGCGCTCAACCTCGAGACCGACAATGTCGGCATCGTCATCTTCGGCGACGATCGCGGCATCCGCGAAGGCGACACCGTCACTCGCACCGGCGACATCCTGTCGGTGCCCGCCGGGCGCGGCCTGCTCGGGCGCGTCGTCGACGGGCTCGGCCAGCCGATCGACGGCAAAGGCCCGCTCACCGACGTCACCATGCGCCGCGCCGAGGTGAAGGCGCCCGGCATCATCCCGCGGAAGTCCGTCCACGAGCCAATGCAGACCGGCATCAAGGCGATCGACACGCTGGTGCCGATCGGACGCGGCCAGCGCGAGCTGATCATCGGCGACCGCCAGACCGGCAAGACCGCGATCATCGTCGATACCTTCATCAACCAGAAGACCGTCAACGACGTCGCCGCCGACGACAAGGGCAAGCTGTTCTGCATCTACGTCGCGATCGGGCAGAAGCGCTCGACCGTCGCCGCCATCGTCCGCCAGCTCGAGGAAAGCGGCGCGATGCCGTATTCGATCGTGGTCGCCGCGACCGCGTCCGATCCGGCGCCGATGCAGTTCCTCGCGCCCTACACCGGCTGCACGATGGGCGAGTATTTCCGCGACAACGGCATGCACGCGCTGATCGCCTACGACGATCTCTCGAAGCAGGCCGTCGCCTACCGCCAGATGTCGCTGCTGCTCCGCCGCCCGCCAGCCCGCGAGGCCTATCCGGGCGACGTGTTCTACCTCCACTCGCGCCTGCTCGAGCGCGCCGCCAAGATGGGCGACGAGGCCGGCAACGGCTCGCTGACCGCGCTCCCGGTGATCGAAACCCAGGCCGGCGACGTCGCCGCCTACATCCCGACCAACGTGATCTCGATCACCGACGGGCAGATCTTCCTCGAGACCGACCTGTTCTATCGGGGTATCCGGCCGGCGGTGAACGTCGGCGGCTCGGTCAGCCGCGTCGGCTCCGCCGCTCAGATCAAGGCGATGAAGCAGGTCGCCGGCCGCATCAAGCTCGAGCTCGCCCAGTATCGCGAGATGCAATCCTTCGCGCAGTTCTCGTCCGACCTCGATCCCGCGACGCAGCAGCTGCTGGCCCGCGGCGCGCGTCTGACCGAGATCCTGAAGCAGCCGCAGTTCTCGCCGCTGCCCGTGGAAGAACAGGTGGTTTCGGTCTTCGCCGGCACGCGCGGCTATCTCGACAAGATCGAGGTCGGTCGCGTCGTCGATTTCGAGCGCGCCATGCTCGACGAGCTCCGGACCGGCGACAACAAGTCGATGCTCGACAGCATCCGCAACGATCGCGAGATCAAGAAGGAGACCGAGGAGAAGCTCGGCCGCTTCCTGGACGGCGCCGTCGAACGCTTCGGCGGCGGGAAGAAGTAGCCTCGCGATGCCGTCGCTCAAGGAACTCCGCGGCCGGATCAACAGCGTGAAGTCCACGCGGAAGATCACCAGCGCCATGAAGATGGTCGCCGCCGCCAAGCTGCGCCGCGCCCAGACGGAAGCCGAGGCGGGCCGCACCTACGCCGAACTGATGGACCGCACCGTCCGCGACCTCGCCCGCGGCTTCCGCGACGCGGACGACGTGCATCCGCTGCTGCGCGGCCGGCCGGACGGCAAGACTCATCTCGTGGTCCTCGTGACCTCCGACCGCGGCCTCGCCGGCGCGTTCAATGCCAATCCGTCCCGACAGGCGCGCCACCTGCTCCGTCGCGTGCGCGGCGACGGCGGCACGTTCCGGCTGCTCGCGATCGGCCGCAAGGGCGGCGACGTGCTCCGTCGCGAGATCGGCGAGGACGGCTTCCTCGACCAGGTCCCGTCCGCGACGCAGCGAAACAGCGGCATGGAGGTCGCGCAGAAGGTCGCCGACACGATCGTCGGCGCCTTCAACGAGGGCCGCATCGACCGCGTCACCCTGATCTACAACCGCTTCGTTAACGTCATGACGCAGACGCCGCAGGAGATCTCCCTCCTGCCGGTCGCCATTCCGGAGAACGACAACGCCGACGGCGAGGACGCGCCGGTCGAGTTCGAGCCCGACGCGGAAACGGTGCTGAACCGCCTCCTGCCGCGCTTCATCGCGTCGCAGATCCATCGCGCCATGCTGGAATCCGCCGCCGGCGAGCAGGGCGCCCGGATGACCGCGATGGACAATGCGACGCGCAACGCCGGCAAGGCGATCGATCGCCTGACGCTGCGCTACAACCAGACCCGACAGGCCAACATCACGCGCGAGCTGATCGAGATCATCTCCGGCGCGGAAGCCGTCTGAGAAGCCCAAGGAACCGCACCCATGTCCGACGTGCTCGAACGCCCTGCCACCGCCGCCGGCGGCCGCAACAATGTCGGCCGCATCACCCAGATCCGCGGCGCCGTCGTCGACGTCGAGTTCGAGGGCGACCTGCCGTTCATCCAGTCCGCGCTCACCACGAAGAACGGTGACGCGACGCTGGTGCTCGAGGTCGCGCAGGAGATCGGCGAGCGCACCGTCCGCTGCATCGCGATGGACAGCACCGACGGGCTGGTGCGCGGCCACGAGGTCACCGACACCGGGGCCCCGATCCAGATGCCGGTCGGCCCCGAGACCCTCGGCCGCATCATGAACGTGATCGGCGAGCCGATCGACGAGCGCGGCCCGATCGGCGCGAAGAAGACCTACCCGATTCACCGCGACGCCCCGTCCTTCGAGGACCAGGCCGCCGCCGCCGAGATCCTCGTCACCGGCATCAAGGTCGTCGACCTCCTCTGCCCCTACCTCAAGGGCGGCAAGATCGGCCTGTTCGGCGGCGCCGGCGTCGGCAAGACCGTGCTGATCCAGGAGCTGATCAACAACGTCGCGAAGGCCCATGGCGGCGTGTCGGTGTTCGCCGGCGTCGGCGAGCGCACCCGCGAGGGCAACGACCTCTACCACGAGATGACCGACGCCGGCGTCATCAAGCTCGGCGAGAACGGGTCGACCGAGGGCTCCAAGGTGGCGCTGGTCTACGGCCAGATGAACGAGCCACCGGGCGCCCGCGCGCGCGTCGCGCTGTCTGGGCTCTCCGTCGCCGAATACTTCCGCGACGAGGAGAACCAGGACGTCCTGTTCTTCGTCGACAACATCTTCCGCTTCACCCAGGCGGGCTCCGAGGTGTCGGCGCTGCTCGGCCGCATCCCGTCCGCGGTCGGCTACCAGCCGACGCTGGCCACCGACATGGGCGCGCTGCAGGAGCGCATCACCAGCACGAAGAAGGGCTCGATCACGTCCGTCCAGGCGATCTACGTCCCCGCCGACGACCTCACCGACCCGGCGCCCGCGACGTCGTTCGCCCATCTCGACGCGACGACCGTGCTGAACCGCTCGATCGCCGAACTCGGCATCTACCCCGCGGTCGACCCGCTCGACAGCACGTCGCGCTCGCTCGATCCGCGCATCGTCGGCGAGGAGCACTACACCGTCGCCCGCGACGTCCAGCGCGTCCTGCAGACCTACAAGTCGCTGCAGGACATCATCGCGATCCTCGGCATGGACGAGCTGTCCGAGGACGACAAGATGACGGTCGCCCGCGCCCGCAAGATCCAGCGCTTCCTGAGCCAGCCCTTCCACGTCGCCGAGGTCTTCACCGGCGCCCCCGGCAAGCTCGTCGGCATCGAGGACACCGTGCGTTCCTTCAAGGCGATCGTCGCCGGCGAGTACGACCATCTTCCCGAGAGCGCCTTCTACATGGTCGGCGCGATCGAGGAGGCGGTCGAGAAGCACGAGAAGAGCCAGAAGAAGAGCTGATGCCGATCCGGATCGACATCGCGACCCCGACCAAGAGCTGGATCGGCAAGGACGTCGACATGGCGGTCGTCCCCTCGATGGAGGGCGACATCGCCGCCATGCCGGACCACGCACCGGTGATGATGATCCTGCGCGGCGGCATCGTCACCCTCTTCGAGGGCGAGGCGGCGACCGACCGGCTCTACGTCTCGGGCGGCTTCGCCGAGATCAGGGGCGACCGGTGCACGGTGCTCGCCGACGAAGCCTCGCCGCCGGAAGAGATCAATCGCGGCGACGCCGAGCGGCGTCTCGCCGAGGCCCAGACCGCCTACGACGAGGTCGACATGTCCGACCTCGAAGCCGTTCCGCTGGCCCTCGAGCGCCTCCAGGTCGCGCAGTCGCGGGTCGACGCGGCGAACGGCTGACGGCCAGCTCCGACCGCCGGCTCGGCGGAACGCCGCGGCCGCGCCGAGCAACGTGCGTGCCGTGCATCCCGCGAGGCGCTCGGCACGCCGCAGTCCGCGCTCACCTCACGACGTAGCCCTCGTCCTCGATCGCAGCCCGGACAGCGACCGGATCGGACGCGCCCTCCACCCGCACCACGCCGTGCTCCCGGTCCACCGTCACCGCCGTGACGCCCGGCACGTTGCGCACCGCGCCGCCGACCGCCGCGACGCAGTGGTCGCACGTCATCCCAGTCACCCGAAGTTCCAGCATCGCGCGCCGCTCCCGCCCGTATCGGAACGGCACATGAGGCCGCGCGCGGCGACGCTCAAGCGGGCGGCTCCATCCGTCGTTGACGTCGGTCCCGCGGACGGGGACGTTGCGGTCGACAACGGTGATCCCATGGTCCGCCACGCCGCCATCCGCGCGAACGTCCTCGGCGTTCTCACCCTCCTGGTCCTGGTCGCCCTGTTCGGCGTTCTGACGGTCGAGGAGTTCGATGCCGCGCGCGCCACCCGCGTCGACGCCCAGCGCAGCGACACGGTCTTCCTCGCCATCAAGGATCTCGACATCGCGATCCGCGACGCCGAAACCGGCCAGCGCGGCTACCTGCTCACCGGACAGGACGACTATCTCGCGCCCTACAACGCGGCGCTCGGACGCATCACCCTCCTGTCGGGCCGTCTCGACGCGCTGACCGAGGCCGATCCGGTCGCGCACGCCCGGTTCGGCACGATCGGAACCCTCCTGCAGCGGAAGCTCGAGGAACTTGCCGAGACCGTGGCGCTCCGTCGGACCGACGGGCTTCCGGCGGCGCTCCGTCTCGTCGAGACCGATCGCGGGCGGACCGACATGGTGAAGCTCGAAGCGCAGCTCGCCACCTTGGGCGATGCCGAGCAGCACAGTCTCGACGATCGGCTGCATAGCCTGCGCCGGCGATCGGCGCTCGCGCGCGGCTTCGTCTTCGCGGGCATCCTTCTGTCCCTTCTGGCGCTCGGCGCGGCCGCCCGACAACTCAACGCCGCCTCTGAACAGGCGAGGCTCCTTGAGCGCGAGCAGCGCGTGCTCGCGTCGCGTCTCCGCGCGTCGCTCGACAGCCTGAGCCAGGGCGTCGCCGTGTTTGACGCGGATCGGCTCCTGATCGATTGGAACCCGTGCTTCCTCGCGCTTGTCGGTCTCGACGTGACCGCGGTCAGACCCGGCCTGCCGCATGCCGCGATCGTGGCGCTGGCCGCCGGATCGGGCGTGTCGCTCGAGGACGATCCCGCGCTGCACGGAAGCCGCCTCCCGCCGAGCGACGTTGTCGTCTACGAGGCCGCGCGCCCCGACGGCCATCATCTCGAGATCCGGCGAACCGTCGTCTCCGGCGGCGGCTTCGTGCTCACGCTGTCCGACATGACGCGACGGATGGAGGCCGAACGCGCGCTGCGGGAAGCCCAGAAGATGCAGGCGATCGGCCGGCTCACCGGCGGCATCGCGCACGACTTCAACAACCTGCTGACCGTGATCCTGGGCAATCTCGAAAGCCTTCAGGCCAGGCTCGCGGACAACCCGGCGCTGGCGACCCGCGTCGAGCGCGCCACCTGGGCGGCCCAGCGCGGCGCCACGCTCACCGCGCAGCTGCTCGCCTTCGCGCGGCGCCAGCCGCTCGCGCCGCAGCCGGTCGACCTTGCCGCGACGGTTCCCGCGCTGGTCCCGCTGCTCCGCCGCACCCTCGGCGAGGACATCGACGTCCGCTACCACGAGACCGCCTCGCTCTGGCCCGCCATGGCCGACGCGGCGCAACTCGAAAGCGCGGTGCTCAACCTGGCGCTGAACGCACGCGACGCGATGCGCGGCGGCGGTCGCCTCACGATCGAGGTCGCGAACAAGGTCATCGACGCCGACTACGCGCGCGCCCACGCCGAGGTCCTGCCGGGCGACTACGTGATGCTCGCCGTCACCGACAGCGGCCACGGCATGCCGCCCGAGATCCTCGCCCGGGTATTCGAGCCGTTCTTCACGACCAAGCCCGACGGGCAGGGCACCGGCCTCGGCCTCGCCATGGTGTTCGGCTTCGTCAAGCAGTCGGGCGGCCACGTGAAGGCGTATTCGGAGCCGGGCGAGGGGACCACGATCCGGCTCTATCTCCCGCGCGCGGCGTCGCGCCCCGTGTCGCCCTCCGTCCCGACGCGCGAGCGCGAGAAGCCCGCCGCGGCCCCCGCGGGCACGACGGTTCTCGTGGTCGAGGACGACGCGGCGGTCCGGGAGGTCGCGGTCTCGATGCTCCGCGACTTCGGCTACCGCGTGTTCGAGGCGGAGGACGGCGAAACCGGGCTCGCCGTGTTCCAGGCGAACCGCGACGCGATCGACCTTCTGCTGACCGACGTGGTCCTGCCGGGCCGGCTCCGCGGCCGCGAGCTCGCTGAACGCGCGTCGGCCCTGCGGCCCGGGCTCCGCGTCCTCTTCATGTCGGGCTACACGGAAAACTCGATCGTGCATCAGGGCCGTTTGGACGACGGGGTCGCGCTGCTGTCGAAGCCGTTCCGCCGCGACACGCTGGCGCGGCGGGTCGCCGACCTGCTCGACGCCGGGTCGGCCGCGGAGCGCCCGTCGTCGGTGGTCGATTTCCGCCCGCGCCGCGGCGACTGACGGTCCGCCGAGTGCCCGGCCGGGCCCCGGACGCGCACCCGATCGAGACGCGGCGTCCGCGGCCGCGGATCACCGCCTCCGGGAAACGATCCAGGGCGCCCCGGTCGCTTCGTCGAGCAGCCCGAGCTGCCGCGGTTCCCAACGCGCGAGCGTGTCGGGCGACGGTTCGAGCGGAACCGGCCAAAGGCACTCCACCGTGCCTTCCTCGCCGCGAAGCGCCAGAAACACGATCCTGTCGGCGTGACTGTCCGCGCGTGCCTCGATCGCCAGGCGGAACACCAGGCCTTCCGCCTCCTCCGCACCGAGCGCGAGCGACATCTGCTCCGCTTCCAGCACCTGGCGTCTCAGCGTCCGGTTGGTCGGCTCGTCCGCCGATCCACGGAAGAAGCGCACCGGCACGCCGCCGATCATGAAGACGAAGTGGTGGCTGTCGTCGAGCAGGGTGAGCCAGTTGTGCCGGCGCTGCTCGACGAGACGGCGGAGGCGGTGTCGGCCGAACGCGTAGGCGCGGCAACCGATCGACCACGCGTCGTCGCCAAGCTCCGCCGAGGCCATCGTCACCGCGTCCCGACGCGCCTTGACGAGCAGCAGCGCGCAAACGCGGAGCCGGTCCTCGGTGAGCGCCGGATGGATGTCCCACGGCGACCGCGCGGCAGGCGCCGGCGCGACCGTCCCCGGCGCCGTCATGGACGAAGGAACCGGTTCGCGACGTCGGCGGTTCCCAATCTCGTTGCGAGCGTCATCGTGTTCCGACCAGGAGGAGCGCACCGCTTATACACGAGACGGCGGCAGCCTCGTCGCAACAGACCCGTCGCGATCCCGCTTGGCAAAGCGTCCCTCGCCGCCGACAGTCGCGGTCATTCGAACCAGGACGCGCCCATGCCCGACGGCGATCTCCGCCTCGTCGATCTCCATCCCCGCGAGCCGTCGCGCGAAACGCTGCGCGCCCGCTACACGGCGATCGACGCGCTGCTCGACGGCGACGATCGGCCGGCGGCGCTCGCGGCCTGGGACGCGCTCCGCCGCGAGCACGCCGAATGGGCGGTTCTCGCGCAGATCCGCTTCTTCCAGGACACCGAGAGCGCGGACGCGATCAGGTCCCGCGCGCTCGCCGACAGTCTCGACCCGGTGGTGAAGGGCTTCGACACCGCGATCAAGGCGAGGCTGCTCGACGAGGACCGCGCATCGCTGCTCCGCCTGGTCGGCCCGCACGTCGTCGCCCTCTGGGAGACCGACCGCGGCACCTTCACCGAAGCCGTCGCCGATCGCCTCGAGGAGGAGCAGGCCCTCGCCGCTCGCTACACCGCGGTGACGGCGGCGGCCCGGATCACCGTGGAAGGCGAGACGGTCAACCTGTCCGGCCTCGATCCGTTCAGCGAAAGCCTCGATCGCGGCGTGCGCCATCGCGCCGCGCGCGCCAAATGGGGCTTCTTCGCCGCCGCATCCGCCGAGCTCGACGACGTCTTCGACCGGATGGTCTCGATCCGGACCGGGATCGCGCGCGCGCTCGGCGACCGCGATTTCGTGGCGCTGGCGTATCGCCGGATGCGTCGCCTCGACTACGGGCCGGACGACGTCGCGCGCTACCGCGACGAGATCGTGTCGCACGTCGTGCCGCTCCTGTCCGCGCTCGTCGAGAAGCGGCGGGGCGAGGAGGGCTGGGAACGGTTCCACGCCTGGGACTGGCCGCTGCTCGATCCGCTCGGCAACCCGAAGCCCGTCGGCACGCCAGAAACGCTGCTCGATGCGGGCGCGACGATGTTCGCGCGGATGGACGATCGCATCGCCGCGCTCTACGGCCGCATGCGCGAAGGCGGCTTCCTCGACCTGCTCAACCGGCCGACCAAGGCGCCCGGCGGCTTCTGCGAAGCCTTTCCGGTGGCCGGGGTGCCCTTCATCTTCGCGAACTTCAACGGCACGCACCACGACATCGACGTGCTCACGCACGAGATGGGCCACGCGATCCAGGCGCACGAGAGCCGGGCGCTGCCGACGATCGACACGCTGTCGCCCACCATGGAGGCCGCGGAGATCAACTCGATGGCGCTGGAGCTGCTGACCGCTCCCCACGCCGAGCTCCTGGTCGGCGAGAGCGCCGCCGACCGCTACCGGCGCGGCCAGCTCGTCACCTTCCTCGGTCTGATGGCGCAGTGCGCGCTCGGCGACCATTTCCAGCACGAGGTCTACGCTCACCCGGAGCTTTCGGCCGCCGAGCGCCACGCGGTGTGGCGGCGGCTCGAGCGGCGCTACGCGCCGTGGACGGACTGGGGCGACGTCGCCTACCCCGCCACGGGGGGCGCCTGGCAGGCGACGCTGCACTTCTTCCTGGTGCCGTTCTACCTGATCGACTACGCCCTCGCGGCCTCTTGCGCCCTCCAGTTCTGGGCCGGGGCGCGGAACGACCGGACCGGCGCTCTCGAGCGCTACATGGCGCTCGCGGCGCGCGGGGGTTCGGCCCCGTTCGGCGCGCTCGTGCGCGAGGCCGGGCTCCGATCCCCGTTCGAGCCCGGGGTGCTCGCCGGCCTGGTTCGCGACGTGGAACGCGCGCTCGCGACCTGACGCAAGACGCCGTCGTGTTCAGACCGAGGCACCGCCACGGCGCGGCCGCGCGCTCCGGAGCGTCGCCGCCATGCCGCAGACCGCCGCGAGGGTGAGCCAAGCGCCGGGGATCGCGCGATCGCCCGTCGCGTGGATCAGCGCGGTGCAGATCGCCGGGGTGAAGCCGCCGACGCAGGTCGCGAGACTGTAGGCGAGCGAGAAGCCGGCGGTACGGAGCGAGGGCGGGACGAGTTCGGTCAGCGCCACCACCATCGCGCCGTTGTAGAAGCTGTAGATCGCCGAAAGCAGAAGTTCCGTTGCGAGCAGACGCCCGAACGAGGGCGACGCGGCCAGCACGTGCATCGCCGGATACGCCACCACGATGGCGGCGGCGGTCGCGCCGAGCAGGATCGGACGGCGTCCGATCCGGTCCGACAGGGCACCCGCGACCGGCAGCAGCACGAGGTTCGACACGCCGACGCAGAGCGTGACGGTGAACGCGCTGAGGCTCGACAGGTGCAGCACGGTCCGCCCGAAGGAGGGCGTATACGCGGTGATGACGTAGAACGAGACCGTGGTCATGAGCACGAGACCGACGCCGGTCAGCACCGTCGCGCGGTGGGCGACGAGCGCCCGCACCGCGTCGCCGAGCCCCGGTCGGTCCGGGCCCTTCGTCGGTCCCGCCTCGACCAGCGAGCGGCGGAGCACGAACAGGAGCGGGATGATCGCGCAGCCGAGCCCGAGCGGGATGCGCCAGCCCCAGCTCTCCATCCGCGGGGCGCCGAGCAGCGCGCCGAGCCCGAGCGCGAGCGCGGCGGCGACGATCACCGCGACCTGCTGCGACGCCGACTGGAACGACACGAAGAAGCCGCGACGTCGTTCGGGCGCGATCGTGGCGAGATAGACCGAGGTGGACCCGATCTCGACGCCGGCGGAGAAGCCCTGCAGCAGACGTCCGGAGAGCACGATGAGCGGCGCCGCGATCCCGATCGTGGCGAACGAGGGCGTTGCGGCAAGCGTCAGCGTGCCGACGCCCATGAGCGCGAGCGTGACCAGGAGGCCGCGACGGAGCCCGATCCGGTCGGTGAGCGCGCCGAGCACGACCGCCCCGAGCGGCCGCATCAGGAAACCGGCGCCAAACGTCGCGAACGCGAGCAGCAGCGAGCCGAGCGCGCTCCGGGACGGGAAGAACGCATGCCCGATGGCGCCCGCGTAGTAGCCGAACACCATGAAGTCGTACATCTCGAGGAAATTGCCCGACGCGACCCGGAGGATGGCGCCGGCCGCCGGGTGCCTCATGCGCGGGGCCCGCGCGCGAGCACGCGGTAAAGCCCGTCCGCTTCACCTGTCTGGCCGTCGAGTGCCCGAGCCATGCCGTCCATGATGCGGTCGGCGACCTCGACGCGGTAGTGGATCGGATCCCAGAAGAAGCCGTGGTCGCGCGTGACGCGGTTCGGGATCGCGAAGTCCAGCAGGATCGCGCCCGGGACGCGGCTCGCCGCCGCCGCCGCCGCCTGCTTGCAATCGTCCCATTCCGCGCGCGTCACGCTGCCGGGCGTGCCCGTCTGCTCGATCGCGAGCGGCGGCAGGAACAGCATCTTCGTCGCGCTCGGAGGCAGGCGCGACAGGAGGTCCGGCAAGGCCGCGACGAAGGGCAGCGGGATGTCGCCCGGCGGCGCCTTGGCCGCGGCCGGAACCCCCCAGCGGCGGAACAGGACGGCGACGCGCCCCTGGTCGTAGTCCCGGTCGGGCGGCAGAAAGTCCGTGTAGCCGTCTCCGCCATAGCTGCCGTGCCGGAGGCCGAGCGCCACCGCGGCCTGGTTCACCGCCTCCTGGAGCGCAAAGAGATCGAACATGGCGCCGTAGCCGCGCCAGGGCGAACCGCCGTACATCCAGCGCGGAAAGGCGCGGCCCGTCAGCTTCGGACTGCCCGGCGCGGCCTCGCACCAGGACGCGTCGAGATCGAGCACGATCGCGCGGACGTGCCGGTGATGCCGGGCGAACAGCTGCAGCATCTCGCCCTGCTCCCAGGCGGTCGAGGCGTTCATCGCGAGATTGGCGAACCGCGCCCCGCCGAAGATCCCGTCGAGCACCGCGGGCCGGAGCAGCCGCGCGGTGGAGGTCCCGATCACGACGGCATCGAAGCGCTTCGCGGTCGCCAGCGCGGGGAACGAGAACCGTGCGTTGGTCGAGATCGGCACGCGTCGGATCGGCAGATGGACGGGCAGCATGCCCCACGGGTCGACCGCGGCGATGAACAGGAACAGCCCGAGCGCGGGTAGGATCGCGGCCGCGAGCGTCGCGAGTGCAAAGCGGCGCCACGCACGCGGTTGATCAGAACTGGAAATAGATGAACTCCTGCGGCAGACGGCCGCCCACGAGCAGCACAAGGAAAGCGAGCAGCGCGCCGGCCGGAAGCGCCACGAAGAGGCGCGGCGGCAGACGCGGGGACAGCGCGTAATCCTGGCTGGTCGGCCCGAGCAGCGCCACCGCGAGCCCGATCAGCACGACGGCGGCGTTCCGCACGTGCACCGGCTCGAGCGATCCGTTCAGTCCCGCCATTCCGCCGAGAATCCGTGACGCGGTGCCGAAATCGGGTGCGCGGAACAGCACCCAGGAGCCGACCACGAACAACGTCGTCGCGATCCAGCCCGCCCACGCCGGAACCCGCCAGCCGCGCGCTGCGACGTGGTGGTTCACGACGAGGCCGATGCCGTGCAGCGCGCCCCACGCGACGAAGGTCCAGGCGGCACCGTGCCAGAGCCCGCCGAGAAGCATCGTGACGACGAGGTTCGCGAGCTCGCGCGCGCGGCCGCGCCGGTTGCCGCCGAGCGGGATGTAGACGTAGTCGCGGAGGAAGCGCGACAGCGTGATGTGCCACCGGCGCCAGAAATCGCGGAGCGAGCGGGCGCGATACGGCGCGTCGAAGTTGAACGGGAACCTGAGCCCGAACATGCGCGCGAGACCGATCGCCATGTCCGAATAGCCCGAGAAGTCGAAATAGATCTGCAGCGCGTAGGTCACCGCGGCCGTCCAGGCGGCGAGCAGCCCGGGCGCGTGCCCGGCCGCGGCGGCGGCGAACAGCGCGTCCGGATTGATCGCGATCGTGTCCGCGATCCCGGCCTTCTTCGCGAGCCCGATCGTGAAGAGGAGAAGACCTCGTGACAGGTTCTCCGCCGTGTCCGGCGCCGGCATCGGGCGCGCGAATTGCGGGATGATCTCGTGATGGCGGACGATCGGGCCCGCGATCAGCTGCGGGAAGAAGGTCACGAACTCGAAGAAGTCGAGCAGCCCGTAGTGGCGTCGGTCGCCGCGGCGGAGATCGACGAGATAGGAGATCTTCTGGAAGACGAAGAACGAGATGCCGAGCGGCAGGACGATGCGCCAGGGCGCGTGGATGCGCCCGGCGAGCGCGTCGAGGTTCGCGGCGAGGAAGTTCGCGTATTTGCAGACGCCGAGCACCAGAAGGTTGAGCGCGATCGCGAGATCGAGCCAGAGGCGGCGCCCGTCCCGTCCGTGCCGCGCCGCCAGGAGCCAGTTCAGCAGCGTCAGCCCGACGAGGAGCGGGACGTAGCGCCAGTTCCAGGCGGCGTAGAACACGAGCGAGGCGAGCACGAGCACGAGCTGACGGAGCGGGCGCCGCGCCCCCGCGGCGTATGTCGCCGCCAGCGTCGCCGGCAGGAACAGCAGGATGAAGATCTGCGAGTTGAACAGCATCTTCGGATTGCCCGGCGGTTCTGGCCGAGGTCCCGCCCGCTAGCTGTCGTGCCCGAGAGCGCTTGGCGGCGGGCTGTCCGTCAACGTCTCGGTCCGCTCCGACGCGCCGTCGGATCCGATCGTCGCCTCGCGGAATGCTTCGCGCTCGACCGTCACGTGCTGGAACGGGCGCGCGAGCCTGATTCCTTCGGCCAGGAAGCGCGACCGCATGCGCCGGTTGAACTCGCGCTGGACGCCCCATCGGCCGCTGTCCGTGCAGACGATCTGACCGACCAGCGTGACGGCCTGGCTGCCGACGGCGTTGACGCCCCAATACTGCAGGTCGCTCAGTATGCTGTTCCGGAAGTCGTCGTCGGCGCGCATGTCGAGGACGATCGCCTTCAGCACCTCGCTCGCGCGGTCCGGATCCTCCTCGGGCGCGATGTCCACGCTGACTGCGGCGTTGCCGAGGCCCCGGTCGCTGTTGGTGACCGTGCTGACCGACGAGAACGGGATGACGTGCACCGAGCCGTCCCCGGCGCGGAGGCGCATCGTTCGGATGGACAGGTGCTCGACGGTTCCCGACAGGCCGCCGGCGGTGATCGTGTCGCCGACCTGCATCGTGTTCTCGAGCAGGAGGAAGATGCCGGTGATGAAATCCTGGACGAGTTTCTGGGAGCCGAAGCCGATCGCGACGCCGACGATGCCGGCGCCGCCGAGCAGCGGCGCGATGTTCACGCCGATCTCGGACAGCACCGTCAGCACCACCACGGTGGCGACGAAGACGAACAGCAGGATCCGCAGCATCGGCAGCAGCGTGTTCAGGCGAGCGATCCGCGCCGGGCCGCCGACCGGCTCGAGGCGCAGCCGGTCGAGATGCCGGTCGATCGCCGTGTTCACGGCTTCCCAGATCACCACGCCGATCGCGACCGATGCCAGCACCGAGGCGCCGGCGCCGACCACCCGGCCACCGAGCGCGCCCCGGGCGAACCACGAATAGGCGTGCAGCCCCCAGACTTCGAGCAGCGTGACGAAGGCGATCGCCGCCACCAGGAAGACGATGAAGCGGCGCAGCACGGGATAGTAGCGATCGACGCGCGTCTGCACCCACGGATGCTGCACGGCGGCGTCGGGCGGCAGCCGGAAGATCCGCTCGAGGCTTCCGAGCGCGGCGACGGCAAGCACGCGCGCGACGACGACGATCGCGATCGTCTCGATCGTGAACGTCCAGAGGCGTGCGTAGCCGTCGCGGACTTCGGCCGCCCAGATCGCCCAGAACGCGAAATCGAAGAAGATCGCGTAGAGCCACCAGCGGCGCGCGAGACCGGCGAGCAGACGGCGCGCCGGTCCGCGCATGCGTCGCGGCGGCGTCAGCGCGCGCGCGACCTCGTGGCGCGACCCGACGATGAGGCAGGCGAGCAGCACGTGCTCGACCAGCACGACCACCTTGATCAGTGCCGCCGCGCCATAGGGAGGCAATCCGAGCGTCTCGGCGACCACGATCGCGGCGAAGGCGAAGCCGCCGATCGAGATGCCGAGCCGAAACCAGAACGCGGTCCGTCGCGCCGGACGCTCGTTCACCAGCAGCAGGCGGCGCGACGCGGCGGCGGGCGAGAACAGCGTGTTCACGATTCCGATCAGCACGCCGGCGATGACGAAGGAGCGCGTGGCGGCCGACACGACGAGGAGGTTTTCCTGCCGGTCGACGAAGCCGACCAGACCGAACAGCGTCGTCACCACGAGGAACGCGGCGACCGGGGCGAGCTCGAGCAGAAAATGGAGCAGCGCGAACGGCACGCGGCGCAGCCCGTGCAGCAGGCGGAGGAAGCGCGCTCCGTGCCGTCGCTTGATGACCTCGGTGCTCGACGTCGCCCCGTCGACGCCGTTCTCTTCCTCGACCGGCTCCGCCGGGAGCGCGTCCTCCGCCGGATGGAGTGCCGGCGGCGGGGGTGTCGTCCCGCCGGCGAGCCGCGCCAGGGACAGGACCGGACGCCGGATTGCGCGCTCGACCCCGAACACCGCGAGCAGTGCGACCCCAATCACGACCGCGAGGCGCCAGATGCTGTCGACGACGATCGCGCGCGTCGCCGGATCGCGGATGATCCCCCGGAACCAGGGGACGAGCTCGTGGAAGTTGCGCAACGCCCGCGTCGCTTCCCGCCCTTCGGCCGCGAGATTGTTGCCGAACGTGCCGACGCCGGTCAGCAGTTCGGCGCCGACGGAGTGCGGCGCAAGGCCGGCGGGCGTATGCGTCGTGCGGGCGTCGACCGCGCGCGATGCGGCGACCAGCTCGGACAGCGTACGGGTGAACGCCGCCCGCCGGGCGGGATCGTTCAGGACCGCGATGAGCGACCGCGCCTCGGCCGGCGTGAGTGGCGGGGCTGCGGCCGACCCGGTGGTCGCCCCGCGAGCCACGATCGGTGCAAGAGCGAGAAGGAAAGCCGCGAGAAGGCTCGGCAGGCGGAACACGGAAAGCCGGAACATCGGCGCGTCATGTCATGGCGGCGGGTCGGGATGCAAAATCCCGGACCTCGACGGTGACGGGCGGCGCGAACGCGCCATAAAGAGAAGCGAAGCCGCCATCTGACTGAACGGCCGAGAGGATACCCGACCCCGATGGGCGCCTTTCTCACCTTCCTCATGGTCCTCGCCATGATCGGCGCGCTCGGAATGGTCGCGTTCGGCGTCGTGAACATGGTGCGCGGCGCCGGTCGCGACCCGCGCCGCCAGAACGCTCTGATGCGTTGGCGCATCCTGCTTCAGGCGATCGCGATCGGCCTGTTCCTGCTGATCATCTCGCTGTTCAGGCATTAGAGCATGATCCCACCGGACGGATCGTGCGCCGCCCACGCACCGAAGCTTCGAACCAACAGGGCTCGAAGCTTGGAACAGGCTTGTCCTCCGGGAGGGCTCCAAGCGCTGCCGGGAGCCCTCGACCGGGTCGGCGCGTCCGCCGCTAGGCGGCGGAGACCGGCTGCGCCGGGCTCGGGGGAAGCGGAGCCGGCTTGTCGCCGAGTGGCTTCTGGATCTCGCCGACGCGGCTCACGGTGTCGGACCGTGCCGTGCCGTCGGTCAGCATCTCGATGCGGCCACTGATCTGGCCGCCGTCCTCGACCTGGAGGCGGCGGCAGCGCGCCGCGCCGAGCAGCTTGCCGGAGGCGCGAACGACGAGCGTGCCGTGCGCGACCAGCGTGCCGTCGATCGTGCCGGCGAGCTCGGCTTCCTCGACCTCGACCTCGCCGCGGAACACGCCGCCCGGTGCGACCGACAGCTCGGCGGCGCGGATATTGGTCGCCTCGACCGTTCCCTCGACCACGAGGCGCTCGGCGTCCTGAACGGAGCCCTGGACCGAGATGCCGCGGCCGACGACGAGCGTCCGGCGCTCGGGGGCGGCCTCGCGTGGCGCGGCGC
>CAXUBA010000040.1:0-18643 GCA_964249205.1 uncultured Acetobacteraceae bacterium
GCCGCCCGGCTGCGTGCGGCCGCGGCCGACGACGGCACCGTCCGTCGCGACCAGGACGCAGCCGACGGCGGGGTTGGGCCAGGTTTCGCCGAGCGAACGACGCCCAAGGGCGACGGCGGCGGCGAGATGCGCCTCGTCGGCCGCGCGGCGCCGCTCCGGCCCGGTCACCCCTGCTTCCGCTCCAGCCCGTCGAGAAACTGTTCGAAGTCCTTGGTTTCGCGGAAGTCGCGGTAGACGCTCGCGAACCGGACATAGGCGACCGCGTCGATCGTGCGGAGCGTGTCCATCACGAGCTCGCCGACCTGCCGGCTGGTGACGTCGCTTTCGCCGGAGGCTTCGAGCGCGCGGACGATGCCATTCAGCATGCGCTCGACCTGCTCCTCCTGGATCGGGCGCTTCCGAAGCGCGATCCGGATCGAGCGGGCGAGCTTGTCGCGGTCGAACGGCATGCGCCGCCCGTCCGACTTCACCACCGTGAGCTCGCGGAGCTGGACCCGCTCGATCGTGGTGAAGCGCTGGCCGCAGGACGGGCACGAGCGACGACGGCGGATCGCGCCGCTGTCCTCGGTCGGGCGGCTGTCCTTCACCTGCGTGTCCTCGTGGCCGCAGAACGGGCAGCGCATCGTGCGGCGTCCCGCCCCTGCCTCGTCCGCTCCTACCGGCCGCCGTAGATCGGGAAGCGGGCGCAGAGCGCCGAGGCGCGCTCGGCGACGCGCGCCTCGGCTGCGTCGTTTGTGCCGTCGTTCGACCCCGCGAGACCTTCGAGCACCTCGTCGATCATCAGCCCGACCTCGCGGAACTCGTCCGGACCGAAGCCGCGCGTCGTCGCGGCCGGCGTGCCGAGCCTGATGCCCGAGGTGATGGCCGGGCGCTCGGGGTCGAACGGGATCGCGTTCTTGTTGGCGGTGATGCGGGCGCGTTCGAGCGAGCGTTCGGCATCGCGGCCGGTGACCCGCTTCGGCCGGAGGTCGACGAGCAGGAGATGCGTGTCGGTGCCGCCCGTCACGATGTCGAGGCCGCGCTCGGCCAGCGTCTCGGCCAGCACGCGGGCGTTGACGGCGAGCGCCTTCTGGTAGGCGCGGAAGGCGGGGCTCTGGGCCTCGCCGAACGCGACGGCCTTGGCGGCGATCACGTGCATCAGAGGGCCGCCCTGGAGGCCGGGGAAGACGGCAGAGTTGAACTTCTTCCCGAGATCGTCGTGGTCCGACAGGATCATGCCGCCGCGCGGGCCACGCAGCGTCTTGTGGGTGGTGGTGGTCACGACGTGGGCGTGACGCAACGGGTTGGGATAAAGCCCGGCCGCGACCAGGCCGGCGAAATGGGCCATGTCCACCATGAACAAGGCGCCGACCTCGTCGGCCACCGCGCGGATCCGGGCGAAATCGATGATGCGCGGGTAGGCCGAGCCGCCGGCGACGATCAGCTTCGGCCGTTCGGCGCGGGCGAGACGCTCGAGCTCCTCGTAGTCGAGCAGGCCGTCCTCGCGTCGGACGCCGTACTGGACGGCGCGGAACCACTTGCCGGACAGGTTCGGCGCGGCGCCGTGGGTGAGATGGCCGCCGGAGGCGAGCGACATGCCGAGGAAGATGTCGCCGGGCTGCAGCAGCGCCAGGAACACCGCCTGGTTGGCCTGGGCGCCGCTGTGCGGCTGGACGTTTGCGTAGGCGCAGCCGAACAGCGCGCGGGCCCGTTCGATCGCGAGCGCCTCGGCGCGGTCGACCTCGACGCAGCCGCCGTAGTAGCGGCGGCCGGGATAGCCTTCGGCGTATTTGTTGGTGAGCACCGAGCCCTGCGCCTCGAGCACGGCGGCGGACACGATGTTTTCGCTCGCGATGAGCTCGATCCCGTCCTGCTGGCGGTGGAGCTCGGCCTGGAGCGCGTCCGCGATCGCGGGATCGGCTTCGGCGAGGGATGCGGCGAAGAAGCGGTCGGGGCTGAAGCCGGCGGCGGCCTGGTCGTTCATCGGATCTCCCTTCGCGCAAGCCCGGGGACCGGCGCCGTTCGACCGAGTGGCACGGGCGTTGCCTCGACGAGGCATTGCGGGCCCGAACCGCTTGGTGTGATGGATGGTCGCGCAGCATGTAGCCGGCCCGTCGCGCCGGCGGAACGCCATAAACGACGACCGCTCCCTGAAATGGGGAGCGTTGGGGGAGAACGCCATGTCCGATGCGGCCAGACCGCTTCCGCTCTTCTGGCGAAAGCCGATCGAGGACCTGACCGAGATCGACGAGGGGCACGCGCTGAAGCGGACGCTTGGCCCGTTCGGGGTGATCGCGCTCGGGATCGGCTGCATCATCGGCGCCGGCCTGTTCTCGCTCACCGGCATCGCGGCGGCGCAGGACGCGGGGCCGGCGGTGACTCTGTCCTACATTTTTGCGGCCGTCGGTTGCGGCTTCGCCGGGCTCTGCTACTGCGAGCTCGCGGCGATGATCCCGGTCGCGGGCAGCGCCTACACCTACGCCTACGCGACGATGGGCGAGCTGGTCGCCTGGATCATCGGCTGGGACCTCGTGCTCGAATACGCGGTCGGCGCGGCGACGGTCGCGACGAGCTGGTCGCGCTACCTCAACTCGCTGCTGCTCGACTTCCATCTCGCTCTGCCGCCGCGGCTGATCGCGTCGCCGTTCGAGACCGTGCGTCTCGCCGACGGGACCGCGGCGACCGGGCTCGTGAACGTGCCGGCGATCTTCGTGATCGCACTGATGTCGCTGCTGCTGATGCGCGGCATCTCGGAAAGCGCGCGCGTCAACAACGTGATCGTCGTGATCAAGGTCGCAATCGTCGTCGCGGTGATCGGGTTCGGCGTGTCGTATATCGACACCGCGAACTACAGGCCGTTCGTGCCGCCGAACCAGGGCGGCTTCGGGCATTTCGGCTGGTCGGGCGTGCTGCGCGGCGCGGGCACGGTGTTCTTCGCGTTCATCGGCTTCGACGCGGTCTCGACCGCGGCCCAGGAAACGAAGAACCCGCAGCGCGACATGCCGATCGGCATCCTCGGCTCGCTCGCGATCTGCACCGTTCTCTACGTCGCGTTCTCGCTCGTGCTGACCGGGATCGTGAACTATCGCGACATGGTCAACGACGCGGCCCCGGTCGCGACCGCGATCAACCACACGCCCTATGTTTGGCTCCACCTTCTCGTGAAGGTCGGGATTCTGATGGGCTACACCTCGGTGATCCTGGTGCTGCTGCTCGGCCAGAGCAGGGTGTTCTACGCGATGTCGCGCGACGGACTGCTGCCGCCCTTCTTCTCGGCCGTGCACCACGCCTGGCGGACGCCGTGGCGCTGCAACGCACTCTTCATGGTGTTCTCGGGCGCGCTGGCCGGCTTCCTGCCGATCAGCACGCTCGGCAACATGACGTCGATCGGCACGCTGCTCGCGTTCGTCATCGTCTGCATCGGCGTGATCGTGCTGCGCCGCCGGGACCGGACGCGGACGCGGGACTTCCGCGTGCCCGGCGTCCCGGTGGTGCCGATCCTCGGGATTTTGTCCTGCGTCGCGATGATGATCGGGCTCGACATCCTGACCTGGATCCGGCTCGCGATCTGGCTGGTGATCGGGCTCGCGGTCTACTTCGGCTGGAGCCGGAACAACGTCCGCAAGACGCGGGCAGCCTGAGATGTCGCTCGGACGCTTTCCCTCGACCCGGCTCCGCCGGAACCGGGTCGACGACGCGACGCGTCGGCTGGTGGCCGAGAACCGCCTGTCGGCCGACGACCTGATCTGGCCGATCTTCGTGGTGGACGGGAGCGGACGACGGGACGAGGTTGCGTCGATGCCGGGCGTGGTCCGGGTCAGCCTCGACCGTTTGGAAGCGCATGTCGGCGAGGCGGCCTCGCTCGGCATCCCGGCGGTCGCGATCTTTCCCGTCACGCCGGTCGACGTGCGCGACGCGGACGGCACGGAGTCGGCGAACCCGGACAATCTGATGTGCCGGTCGGCCCGGCTCCTGAAGCGTGCCTTCCCGGCGGTGGCGCTGGTCGGCGACGTGGCGCTCGATCCCTATACCAACCACGGGCATGACGGCCTGCTTCGCGACGGGCGGATCGTGAACGATCCGTCGGTCGAGGCTCTCGTCCGGCAATCGATCAACCAGGCGGAGGCCGGAATCGACATCATCGCGCCCTCCGACATGATGGACGGGCGGATCGGCGCCATTCGCGCGGCGCTCGACGGGCACGGCTTCGAGAACACGCGGATCATGAGCTACGCCGCGAAATACGCGTCCGCGTTCTACGGCCCGTTCCGCGACGCGCTCGGCTCGGGAGCCCTGCTGAAAGGCGACAAGCGGACCTACCAGATGGATCCCGCGAACGCCGAGGAGGCGTTGCGCGAGGTGGCGCTCGACCTCGCGGAAGGCGCCGACATGGTGATGATCAAGCCGGGCATGCCGTATCTCGACGTCGTGCGGCTGGTCGCCGACCGGTTCGCGGTGCCGACCTTTGCCTACCAGGTGTCCGGCGAGTACGCGATGATCGCGGGCGCGGCCGAACGGGGCTGGATCGATCGGGACCGCGCGGTTCTCGAAAGCCTGCTCGGCTTCAAGCGCGCGGGCGCCGCGGGCGTGTTGACCTATTTCGCGATCGAGGCGGCGAAGCTGCTCCGCGGCTGAGCCTTGGCGAGGCGTCGCTCGAGCAACGCGGCGGCGGCGAGCACCGTCAGGTCCTACCGGGGCGCGCGAGAAGCTGCAGGCCGAGCGGAAAGCCGCGAGGGCCGCGCCCGAAGGGCGAGGTGACGGTCGGCAGCCCGAGCAGCGTCGCGAAGCGATTTAAGGCAGGATCGCCCTTGGCGCCGAATGGCACCGCCTGTCGGCCGGGCGCGGCCGGCGTCACGAGAACGTCGGATCGGCCGAACATCGCGTCGAGATCCGCCGAGCGCGCCAGGCTTAGGGCCGCCTGGTAGGCGCCGTCGCCCACCGGATCGTCTTCGAGAAAGGTCCGGAGCGCCGCGGTCAGCAGGTCGCGATGCCCGAGGTGATCGGCGGCGAGTTCCCGCCGCATTTTGAAGCGCATCACCGTCGTGTTGGCCTCGTCGAGCCAGGCGCCGAAGGACGGGATCTCCGGAAGGTCGAGCGTCCGGGCGAACGCGACGACCGCCGCCTCTACGTGCGGGCTCCGCCTTCCCAGGGATCGGTCCGGCAGAAGGCGAGCCGGGCCGCCGACCGGTCGGGGGCCGATGGGCTGTCGAGAAGGGCCTGCGCGACTCGCGACGCGGTCCGGACGTCGGCCGCGATCCAGCGATCGTCGATGAACGCGCCCCCCGCGTCCCGTGGTGCTCGGCAACGCCGACCACGCCGAGTTCCTTCGTTGCTTCGAGCGGGGCGACCTCGCGGCGTCGGTGCGGAAGACGGCGGCGCACCTCGACGAACGTTGCGCGCGATCGAGGAGGACGTGTCGCAGCGTTCGAGGACGCTCGCGCGGTCGGCCTAGATCACAGGCCGAGGACGCGCCAGGCCCATTTCACGACATCGACGCCGACCCAGAGCAGCGCGGCCTCGAAGACGGTCGCGGCGACCGTCGCGGCGACGCCGGCCACGAGCGCGCGACCGCTCCGGTCGACGATCCCGAGCGCGATCAGGATCGAGGCGACCGCCGGCGGGCCGTTGCCGAACGGGATCGGAAGGACCACGAGAACTGCGTTCCAGATAATCAGCAGAGCGAACGGGCGCGTGCGTCGTTGCGGCGCCTCTCCGGCGCCCGCGCGCACGTGGCGCTCGACGCGGGCGAGACGCTGGACGGCACGGTCCAGCGTGCGCTTCGGGATCGATCTTCGCCGGAGCGCGTCCGGCAGCGCGAGCCGGTCGCGGCCGAACAGCAGGCTGGACCCGATCACGATGGTGCCAGCGGCGAAGACCGGCGCCGCGCCGGGAACGAGCGCCAGGGCGCCGAGCACGAGGAGGAGCATGAAGGGCGCGTCGGTCCCGAGCGCGTCGGCGACGGCGCCGAGGGTGCGGTCCCGATCGGCGGCAAGCCGAAGCCGTTCCGACGGACGCGCGGTCGCGTTCACGCCCGCGTCAGATGGCCCGGTGCCTGGGAACGCCGACGCCGCCACGCGTTCGGAGCGCGGATCGCGAGAAGGATTGAGCGACATGCCTCACCAATACGAGATGCAGGACCCGCGGACGCAGTATCCGCAGCCGGAGTTCGACGAGCAGTCGTTCGGCGCGCCGGGCACAACGGACCAGATGGATCCGAAACCTGATCACGGCGAGGAGAGCTACAAGGGGTTCGGCCGGCTCGCCGGGCGACTTGCTCTGGTGACGGGTGCGGACAGCGGGATCGGCCGGGCGGCGGCGATCGCCTTCGCGCGCGAGGGTGCCCACGTCGCGCTGTCCTATCTGGAAGGCGAGGCGCGCGACGCGAACGAGACCGCCGAATTCATCCGAAAGGCCGGTCGCAAGGCGATCCAGCTACCGGGTGACATCAGCGACGAGCAGGTCGCGCGAAAGATCGTTCGCGACGCCGTCGAGGGGCTCGGCGGGCTCGACGTGCTCGCGCTCGTCGCCGGCAAGCAGACGGCGCAGAAGGACCTTGCGGACATCACGACGGAACAGCTCGACGCCACGTTCCGCACCAACGTCTACGCGATGTTCTGGATGTGTCAGGAGGCAATCCCGCACATGAAGCCGGGTGCGACGATCATCAACACGACGTCAATCCAGGGTTACCAACCCTCGCCGACGCTGCTCGACTACGCGGCGACCAAGGCCGCGATCGTGAGCTTCACGCACTCGCTCGCGAAATCGGTGGCAAAGAAGGGGATCCGCGTGAATGCGGTGGCGCCGGGACCGTTCTGGACGCCGCTGCAGCCCTCGGGCGGCCAGCCGGCGGAAAAGATCCCGTCCTTCGGCTCTCAGGTGCCGCTCGGCCGTCCCGGCCAGCCGGCAGAATGCGCGCCGATCTACGTGCTGCTCGCGAGCCAGGAAAGCTCGTTCGTGACCGGCGAAGTTTACGGCGTCACCGGCGGCAACCATCTGCCGTGAGTGCGCGACACCGCCGATGAGCGTCACGTCTGCCGATCAGGGTTGATCGGCCGCCGCGGCTTCCACGATGTCGTGGCGCGTCGTGATCTCCGTGCGCAGCCGGTCGAGGACGGCCTCAATCGGCAGCGCACCGAGATCGCGGCCGCCGCGGAGACGGACCGCGGCGGTGCTGGTCTCGGCTTCCTTGTCGCCGACGACGAGCATGTAGGGGATCTTCATCGCCTGCGCGTTGCGAATCTTCTTCTGCATCCGCTCCGATGAGCTGTCGACCGTGACGCGCGGGCCGAAGGTCGCGGTGGGGATGCCGCTGCCGGCGATCCGCGCCCGCACGGTGTCTGCGTATTCGATGTGGCGGTCGGCGATCGGGATCACCACGACCTGGGTCGGCGCGAGCCAGGTGGGGAACGCGCCGGCGTAGTGCTCGAGCAGGAAACCGACGAATCGCTCGTGGCTGCCGAGCGGCGCGCGGTGGATGACGTAGACCGGCTGGTCGGTGCCGTCCGCCGCGCGGTAGTGCAACTGGAACCGCTCGGTCGCGAGAAAGTCGAGTTGGTTGGTGGAGATCGCGTATTCGGTGCCGATCGCGCTCCTGACCATGAAGTCGATCTTCGGACCGTAGAAGGCGGCCTCGCCTTCAGCCTCGACCGTCGGGTAGCCGCCGTCCGCCGCCGCCTGCCGGATGATGGCGAGCGCCGCCCGCCATTTGTCGGGTTCGTCGACGTATTTCTCGAGCTTGTTGAGGTCGGGCAGCGACAGCCGCATGTAGAAGTCGTCGATGTCGAACAGCCGATAGTATTCCGCGTGGAGGTTCATTACGCGGATGAACTCGTCCTTCGCCTGGTCGAACGTGCAGTAGATGTGCGCGTCGTTCTGGCAGAACCCGCGCGTCCGCATCAGTCCGGACAGCGCCCCGTGCGCTTCGTAGCGGAACACCTTGCCGTATTCCGCGAGCCGCACCGGCATCTCGCGATACGAGTGCGGGCGCGACAGGAAGACGTGGTGGTGGTGCGGGCAGTTCATCGGACGGAGGTAGAACGCCTCGTCCTCGATCTGCATCGGCGGGTACATGTCGTCCTTGTAGTAGGGCAGATGGCCCGACTGGACGTAAAGCGCGCCGCGCGTGATCTCGGGCGTGACCACCTGCTGGTAGCCGTAGCGTGTCTCGTATTCGTGGGCGAGATGCTCGAGCTCGCGCCGGAGGGTCGCGCCGTTCGGCAGCCAGAGCGGCAGCCCGATGCCGACTTCGGCGGCGAAAGCGAAGATGTCGAGTTCGCGACCGAGCTTCCGGTGGTCGCGCTTCCGCATCTCCTCCTGTCGCCAGAGCTCCTGCTCGATTTCGGCCTCGGTGTCGAAGCAGAGACCGTAGATCCGCTGCATCTGCGGATTGCGCTCGTCGCCGCGCCAGTAGGCGCCGGCGATCGACGTCAGCTTGAACGCGCCGATCGCCTTGACGTCCGGCACGTGTGGCCCGCGGCAGAGATCGACGAAGTCGCTGACGGTGTAGAACGAGACGTGATCGACGCCGGAGCCGGACGCCGAACCGGCCGCGCTGTCATCGCCGGTCTCCTTCGCGACGGCGGTCGAGCCGACCGTGCGCAGGAGCTCGAGAAGTTCGACCTTGAAGTCCTGCCCGGTGCGCGACATGAACGCCGTCGCGTCGTCGATCGCGATCTCCTCGCGGGTGAACGGGGAGCCCTGGTTTCGGATCTCGCGCATCCGTTTCTCGATGCGCTTGAAGTCGCTCTCGCTGATCGGTTCCGGGAACAGGATGTCGTAGTAGAAGCCGGTGTCGGTCGCCGGGCCGACGCCGAACTTCGCCTTGGGCCACAGGTCCTGAACGGCGGCGGCCAGAAGATGCGCGGTCGAGTGGCGCATGGTCGCGAGACGACGACGCGTGTCCTCGTCGAGGCGGCCCGGACTGGCAGACGGACGAAGCCCGGTCGGAAGAAGTCGAGGCGCGGCGCTGTCCGCCATGGGTTGCTGTCACCGAAGCTTGGGTTGCCGAACGCGACTTCTTACAGAGGCGGTCCCCTTGTGTCACCGCGAGCACGCGACGAAATGCCTGTTTATCGGGCATTAGCTTCCTTATGGTAGGTTGGGTCTGGACGGGATCACCATGATCGATTCTGCGTACGACGAATGGCTGACGGGCGGCGTTCTCGGGCGGCGTTTCGTGGCCTGGATCGTCGATGTGGCGGTGCTCGCGGTGCTCCTGATCGCCCTCAAGATCGCGCTGCTGGCCATCGGCCTGCTCACGCTCGGGCTGGGGCTGCCGCTGTTCGGACTGCTCCCGCTCGTGCCGTTCGCCTACGTCGTCGGCTTCGTCGCAAGCGAACGCGGCGCGACACCCGGCCAATCGGTTGCCGGGATCATGCTTCGGCGGAACGACGATCTTGGTCGTCCGACCGCCTTGCAGGCGCTGGTCTGGGCGATCGGGCTCACCCTTACCATGCTGGCGGGCGCGATCTGGGTCCTGGTCGCGCTGGTGACGTTCCGGCACCGTGCGCTGCACGACTACGCGTCGGGGCTGCTGATGACGCGCGCCGAGACGGTGATGCCGCGGACGGGGATCTGGTCCCCGCCGCCCGGCCCCGGCCGGCCGTTCGCATGAGCTACAACGGTCCGAAGCGACCCCAATTCTTCTACACGACCGCACCGCTCCCCTGCCCCTATGTAGACGGGCGTGTGGAGCGGAAGGTGGTGACCGAGATCACCGGGCCCGATGCCGAGGACATCCACGACCGCCTGTCGCGGGCCGGGTTCCGGCGCAGCCACAACATCGCCTACGCGCCGGTCTGCCCGAGTTGCAACGCCTGCGTGCCGATCCGGATACCGGTCGCGCGGTTCGCGCCCGGGCGCACGCAGCGGAAGTGCCTGCGCGCGAACAGTCTCGTCGAGGGGTTCGACGTCCCGCCGCACGCAACGGGCGAGCAGTATGCGCTGTTCGGACGCTACCAGGCCGCCCGGCACGGCGAGGGCGACATGGCGGCGATGACCTTCTTCGATTACCGGGCGATGATCGAGGACACGCCGATCGAGACGTTCGTGGTCGAGTTCCGCGAACCCGACGACCGGCTGATCGGCGCCTGCCTCACCGACAGGCTCGGCGACGGGCTTTCCGCCGTCTACAGCTTCTTCGATCCGGATCTCGACCGCCGTTCGCTCGGCTCGTATTCCGTCATGTGGCTGGTGGAGAAGGCGCGCGCGCTCGGCCTTCCCTACGTCTATCTCGGCTACTGGGTCTCGGACAGTCGCAAGATGGCCTACAAGGCTCGCTTCCAGCCGAGCGAGATCCTGACCGGGGGTGCGTGGCGCGAGCTTCGGCAGGACGGCGCGGGCGCGCCCGTGCCGTGCCCGCCCTGTCTTTCCTCGTCGTTCGTCGCCGGCTGAGGACCCGTCGGGGTCGAGAGCCCGGGCCGGGCGGAACGCGTGCCCGGTTCGGGCGACGCGCCAGACTGCCGTCAGCGCCCGAATGGACGACGCTCTAGGCGGTCCCCGTCGGTGGCCCGGCGAAGCGTCCGTCGTCGAGCAGGTTGCGCGGCGCGAGCCGGCCGGGCTCGCCGCGAGCCCCCATCCACTCCCGGAGTTCGGCCGCAGGGCGCAGCTTGCCGGAACCGGTGGGCAGGCCTTCGGCGAGAGTGAAGACGCGGAGATCGGCCAGGCCGCCCTCCTTGAACTTCTGGATGGTGACGCCGGTGCCACGTCCGAGTTCGGGCAGTGACGCGAGCGGCAGGATCAGCACGCGCCTGTTGTCGCCGACGGCGGCGACGTGGTCGCCGTCGGTCGGCAGGGCGAAGCGCGCCGTTTCGCCGTCCCGGAGGTTGAGCACGGTGCGGCCGGTACGCTTCTCGGCGACCAGCGCGTCGTCGGCGACGACGAACCCACGGCCGCCGCTCGACGCGACGAGGCGCCGGCCGCCGTCGTGACGGAACAGCGCGATCACGCGTTCGTCAGGGCCGAGTTCGGCGACGGTCCGAACCGGCTGCCCGTCGCCGCGGCCGCGCGGGATGTCGCCGGCGCGGAGCGTGAAGGCACGACCGGAGCTCGCGAACAGGCAGAGACGGTCGACCGTCTCGCAGGCCACCGCGAGGTGGAGCGAGTCGCCCTCCTTGAACCGCTGCCCGTCGAGCGCCGCGTCGTGGCCGCGGACGGCGCGCAGCCAGCCCTGTCGCGACAGGAGGACGGTGATCCGTTCACGTTCGACATGGGCGTCGAGGTCGATCGCGACCGGCGCCGACGGCGCCACGACCGCGGTGCGTCTGGCACCGAGGGCACCGGCGCCGAAACTCTTGCCGGTCGCGACGATCTCGGCGCGGATCCGGCGCCAGCGCAGCTTCTCGCCGCCCGCTTCGAGGAGACGGTCGAGGTCGGCCCGTTCGCGGTCGAGCTTCGTGTGCTCGCGGCGGATCTCCTGTTCCTCGAGGCGGCGGAGCGAGCGGAGACGCATGTTGAGCACGGCTTCCGCCTGGGTGTCGGAGAGCGCGAAGGTGGCGATGAGGGCGGGCTTCGGTTCGTCCTCCTCGCGGATGATCCGGATCACCTCGTCGAGATTGAGGTAGACGGCAAGGAAGCCGGCGAGGATCTCGAGCCGCCGGGTGACGGCGTCGAGCCGGTGGCGCGCGCGTCGTTCGAGCACGACCATACGATGGTCGAGCCAGTGGCGGAGGATGTCGCGCAGCCCCATGACGCGCGGCGTGCGGTCGGGTCCGAGCACGTTCATGTTGAGCGCGAAACGCGTCTCGAGCGCGGTCTGACGGAACATCGTTTCCATCAGCATGGCCGGATCGACGTTCCGCGCGCGCGGCTCGAGCACGATCCGGATGTCGACGGCGCTCTCGTCGCGAATGTCGGCGAGGAGCGGGAGCTTTTTCGCCTCGAGGAGCTCGGCGACCTGCTCGATCAGGCGGGCCTTCTGCACCTGGTAGGGGATCTGGTCGACGACGATGGTCCAGGTGCCGTGTCGACCCTCCGCCACGTGCCAGTGCGCGCGCATCCGGAACGAGCCGCGACCCGTTTCGTAGGCCGCGAGGATGGCGGCGCGGTCCTCGATGACGAGGCCGCCGGTCGGGAAGTCGGGGCCTTGCACGTGGGCGAGGAGTTGCTCGACGCTCGCGTCCGGGTCGTCGATCAGGGCCGCGGCGGCGGCGCAGAGCTCCCCCGCGTTGTGCGGCGGAATCGAGGTCGCCATGCCGACCGCGATGCCGGCGGCGCCGTTCGCGAGCAGGTTCGGGAACCCCGCCGGAAGGACCACCGGCTCCTCGTCCTCGCCCGAATAGGTCGGGCGGAGGTCGACCGCGTCCTCCTCGATGCCGGCGAGAAGCGCCTGCGCGACCGCGGTGAGGCGTGCCTCGGTGTAGCGCATGGCCGCCGCGTTATCGCCGTCGACGTTGCCGAAATTGCCCTGGCCTTCGACCAGCGGGTAGCGGGCGGCGAAATCCTGCGCGAGACGGACCAGTGCCTCGTAGACGGCGACGTCGCCGTGCGGGTGGAAGCGGCCGATCACGTCGCCGACGACCCGGGCGCACTTCTTGAAGCCGGAGGCGGGATCGAGCTTCAGCAGGTGCATGGCATAGATCAGCCGCCGATGCACCGGCTTCAGCCCGTCGCGGACGTCGGGAAGCGAGCGCGACATGATGGTGGACATCGCGTACGCGAGGTAGCGCTCGCTCAGCGCGTCCGAGAGCAGGGTGGGCTCGATATGGCCGGCAAGGTCGTCAGGCATGCGTGCGGCTCACCTTGATCTCCCGAGGACCGGGCGCATTCGACTTCTGTTCCCGACCGATCGTGCCGTCGCGGCGCGGGCCGGCACGATAAAATCGTGCGAGCCGGTCATCCCGGAGCCCGTTCCGACGTTGCGCGATCATGACACTCCCGATTCGCCCGGCGGCGGTCCTCGTCGCCAGTCTCGCCGTTGCCGGCTGCGTCAGCCAGCAGCAGATGGTCCAGCAGAAGGAGGATCTCCTCGCTGCGGCCGGTTTCGTCGCGCGTCCGGCCAGCACGCCCGAACGCCTTGCCATGCTCCAGCACCTGCCGCCGAATAAGTTCGTCATGCGGGAGCGGGACGGAAAGTTGGTCTACATCTACGCCGACCCGATCGCCTGCAACTGCGTCTACTTCGGCGACGACGCGGCGTTCAGCCGTTACAAGCAGGAGCGCTTCCAGCAGGACCTCGTCAATCGGCAGCAGCAGATTGCCGACGAGCAGCAGCTGACGGCCGACCAGTACAACTGGGGCTGGGGCGCGTGGGGCGGCGGTCCGTTCTTCGGGCCTCCCGGCTTCTACTGACCGCCGGCGCCCGGCCGCGCTACCCGTGTGCGGCCAGCGTTTCCTTCCGGACCTGAGGGCGCGCGCGGTCCCAGAAGCGGAGACCGGCCGCCGCCATGTCGGCGATTGCCGGCAAGAGGCGCGGCTGCAGGAGGCCGGGGTCGAAGGCGGACATGCGGCGGGCGTTCTCGCGATAGCAGTCCTCGACGAAGGCGCGGAACGAGAACCCGTCGAGGAACATGTTGGCCTGCGTCACCGCGAAGTCCTTGCCGTCGTTCGCTTCCTTGCCGCGGCCGACCATGCCGGTGAGCCGCCGCGCGGCACGGGCGTAGAACCAGGCGTGGGTGATGGCGCGGAGCGGCGGCGCGCCCCTGCCCTGCTGGACCTGTCGCCAGGCCATGTAGTTGATGAAGAAGACGATATGTCGGGTTTCCTCGAACATCAGCATGTCGAAGATGTCGAACATCGCGTCGGGCAGGAACTTGCTTTCCCGCGCCGTCTTGAAGGCGCCGAAGCCTAGGAAGGCGTCGAGGCACTCGCCGAAGCCGAAATCGATGAAGGCGGTTTCGAGGTCGGCGGGAAAGCTCTCGATCGGCTGCTCGGTCGCGTCGATCCCGTAGCGATCGATCATCGTCCGGATCAGCTTGGCGTGCCGCGCCTCCTCGAAGCCCTGGAGCTTGACCGCGTCGCGCACGACCGAGTCGTGGACCTCGGGAAAGAACGCCTCCACGATCGCGCCGGCGCGTCGTTCCGTGTGGTAGACCTCCTGCCAGAACGGCACGCCGCGCAGCCGCGCGAGTTCGACCGCCGAGAGTTCCGGCCAGGGCAGCGTTTCCGGATCGTAGTCGGTGTAGGTGTCGTGGAACTGCCGGCAGAAGTGGTCGCGATGGGCGTCCGACCCGACCGCGATCGCGGGTCTGGCGCGCGCCGCGGCGGCCCGCGCCCGGGCGCGGGCGGCGCGATGCTCGAACCGGGTCGCACGCGCTTCAAGGCGGTCGGCGACGGTGGCACTCATGCGACGGCTCCGAGTACGGTGTCCCGCCGCGCGCGCTTCGCCCGGCCGGCGGCGCGAGACTGGTCGAGCGCCGACTTGGCGCCTTGCCACGCGCGGATGGTGAACAGGGCGGCGCGGGTGAGCGCCGGCATCGTGGTCGGACGAAGCAGACGCTCGTCGTAGCCGCGGAAGCGAAGATCGTTCTGCTCGAGGCAGAGGGCCATCAGCTCGGGGATGCTCAGCTCGACGTCGGTGACGGACTTGCTTCCGGTCACCGTGAAGTTGTTGTCCTGCGCACGCGCCGCGGTCCCGTCGTCGCCTTCGTCACCGGTCAGGTCGCGGCTCATGTTGATGCGCTCCCAACCGAGGAACAGCCAGACCGCCGCGACCTTCGCCTCGAAGCGGACCCGCGCGAGCGGCGACAGATGCCGCCGCTGCCAGGCCACCCAGTTCGCGAACAACAGGATATGACGGCATTCCTCCTGCATGACGGGCTCGAACGTGTCGATGAGCTCAGGCGGGAACAGGCCGGAGCGCCGAGCGACCTCGAACAGGCCGAAGGCGAAGAAGCTGTCGATGCATTCCGAGTATCCGGTGACCATGTAGGCCCACTCCGGATCCTTCGGCTCGACGTAGGACGGCTCCTCCTCGAGCATTATGCCGTAGAAGGCGACCATGTTGTGGAGGACCTCCTTGTGGCGGCCCTCCTCCCAGCCGTTGCGCTCGATCGCGTGCTTCCAGTCCGGATCGGTCGCCGCGCGCGCATAGGAAAGCATGCGGAGGCGCGCCTTGCCCTCGGTCTGCACGGCGATGTCCCAGATCGGCAGCGAGATAATGCGCTCGCGCGTCCGGTCGTCGAGGACCGGCCACGGGATCACGGACGGCTTGTAGGGATTGAAGGTCGCATCGAACATCTCGCGCGCCGCCACCTTCTGGCGATCGCTGCCGCGTCCGAACGGCGCGGGATCGCCGCTGATCCAGTGACGCGCCGCGCGGTCTGCGGCCTCCACGATGGCGGGATCCAAGGCGCTTTTCTCCAAGCTCGCGTGGTCGATGTCGGGCTGGTGGTCCATCGGCCGGAACATGGCGTGACGAGCCCGGAGCGTCTAGAGCATCATCGGCCCGGATAACACCGTCGGATGCGCCTTGCCGGGGCGGGTTCGAGCGCCGTTCGCCCGCCCGCGCGCGCCGGGCCAGATCAATCTTGGGGAACGCACGATGAGGATCGGCTTCGTGGGACTGGGTCCGATGGGCTCGCGGATGGCGGCGCGGCTGGTGTCCGCCGGGCAAGAGGTGACGGTATGGAACCGCTCGAAAGCGAAGGCGCGCGACCTCGTGGCGATCGGTGCGACCGATGCGAGAACGCCAGCGGAGGCGGCGGCCGACGCCGATCTCGTGGTCAGCATGGTCGCGAACGACGAGGCGGTCCAGGCGGTCACCCTCGGCCCGGACGGGATCGCCGACGGCTTGGCACCCGGCGCGCTTCACGTCTCGTCGAGCACGATCTCGGTCGCGCTCGCGCAGCGGCTGGATGCGGAACATGCGGATCGGGGACAGGGGTTCGTGTCGGCGACCGTGCTCGGACGGCCGCCGGCGGCCGAAGCCGGCAAGCTGTTCGTGATGGCGGCCGGCGACGCGACCGCGATCGAGCGGGCGAAGCTGGTGACCGACGCGATCGGGCAGCGGCTGTTCGTCGTCGGCGACCAGCCCTGGCAGAGCAATCTCGTGAAGCTTTGCGCCAACTTCATGATCTTCTCGACGATCGAACAGTTCGGCGAGGTGTTCGCGCTCGGCGAAAAGGCCGGCATCCCGGAAGCGACGATCTTCGAGGTGCTGAGCAACAGTTTCTGCTCGGCGCCGGTCCACATGAACTACGGCAAACTCATTCTCGAGCGTGCCTTCTCGCCGCCGGGCGGCCCGATGGCGCTCGGGATGAAGGACAACGATCTCCTGCTCGAGGCCGGCGAACGGTTCGGCGCGTCGCTGCCGATGGCCTCGCTGCTTCGTGACCGCTTCATCACGAGCATCGCACGCGGCGACGGCGAGCTCGATTTCGCGGCGCTCAGCAGGCGTGCCCGGGAGGATGCCGGACTGCCCTGAGGCGTCCGGTCGGATACCGCGGGCGCGGGGAGGACGGCCCGAGGATCGCGACGGCGGAGCGGTGCCGGCGGACCATCCGCCGCGCCGGACCGGATCGCGGCGGGCGCCGACCTTGGCGTCTTCGTCAGGGAATTATCCGCCGACGATCGCGTTGTGCCGCTCCGGTGCGATCCGCGCCGCCCGAGGTCACGTCCGTGTCTCGGAACGGCTGACCGTCGACGGCGAAGCATACATCACCGGAGTGGATCCCGCTTCGATCGCAGGATTCCGCGGCGCCGAACCGCGGGTCCGCGACGATCGACATGCTTTGCCGCGTTGTGACAAACGCTTCTGTTGCGATCTCGTTAGGATTCGATCTAGTTCGTGACCGATCGAGCCCGGAAGTGAGTTTTCGGGTTCCATCCCGGCCGGCCGCAGCTCGTCGGAACCTGGAGTTCGAACGGTGCGCAATCTCCTTCTGTCGACGATCGCCTGTCTCGTTCCGCTGGCCGCCCGCGGGCAGTCGGCGTCGCTGCCGCCGCAGACCGCGACCACGATCGCCGCTATCCTTCGTCATATCGGCGTCGACACGCATCTCGGCTACACCGACGGCTACGGCATGTACGACAACCTCGCGACGATCGAACGCGCGCTGTCGTATCTCGGGATCGATCAGCTGCGGGACGGATTGCCGTCGAACGAGACCAGCACGTGGCCGGGTTATGTCGCGGCCGCCAACATCGAACGCCTGAGCCATCAGGGCGATCAGTTCGATCTCATCCTGCCGGACTACACGCAGGGGATCGGCGCCGACCAGGCGAACCTCGACCAGCTCTTCGCGGGCGTCGGCGGCGAATACGCGGCGCCGCCCCTGGCCAAGGGCTCGCTCGTCGTGCTCGAAGGTCTGAACGAGATCACGAACGAGGTTCCGTCGCCGACGATCGCGACCGCGACGGCGTGGCAGCAGAAGATCCTGTGCCTGACGCGCGCGGCCTCGTTCTGTCCGCCGGGATCGGTCGACGGCAACGTGAAGGGCGTGCAGGTCGCCGAATTCACGTCGAACGGACCGGTGACCGCCACGGCGCGCGCGACCGCGTCGTTCCCGGCGGACCTGATGAACGCGCATCCGTATGCCGATCCGAGCAACCTCTACGGCGAACCGGTCTCGACGATCGTCACGAACGCGTTCGCCCAAACCTTCGCGGTCGCGACGCCGCTCGCGCTGACCGAGCAGGGGCTCGCCGCGTCTTCGCCGGGCGCGATCATCACCGAAGCCGGCGCGTTCCAGGAACCCGCCTCGGCGACGCGCAGCGATCCGCAGTATCTTAATAGCTATGACGCGCACACGATGGCGATCAAGGATCTTGACACCGTGCTCGACGGCGTCGCGATCGGAGCGCAAACCTATCTGTACCAGTTGTTCGACAATTACGCCTTCGACAGCGACAACCAGTACGGTCTGTTCACGTACGGGGGCGAGGACGGGAGCGGCAATCCCATTCCCGTTCCGACACCGGCGGCGACGGCGCTCCACAATCTCGTCACGCCGCTCCTGCCCTACCGCGCGGTGCCGACGGCGAGCGCATGCCTTCCGCACACGCTTTCCGGCCTGCCTTCGGGCGCGCGATCGATGACTGCGATCCTCGACAACGACGGCGATTTCGCGATGTTCGTCTGGTGGGACAACCCGGCGGACTGGAACCCCGGAACGCATCGGGACGTCGCGGTCGCGTCCGTTCCCGTCACGATCTCGCTTCCGGTGCCATTTGCGGGTTCGGTCTACGATCCGGTGCTCGGGACCACGGCGGTCGGCAGCTTCGGCGCCACGACCGTGATCCCGATCATGCTGGGTGACGATCCGCTGGTCGTTGCGGGGCGTACCGCCAACGCTAGTCAGACCTGCCGGTAGCGTCTCGCCGAGAGGATCTTGCGTGCCGCTTTCGCGGCACGCATCCGGTCGTTTGCGCACCGACCCGGGCGCCGATGTCAGGCTGAGGCGCGGCGAACATGGTCTTGGTCCGCTGGCGATCGAGCTTCGTCATCGTGTGCTGAGGCTTGAGTATCCGGTGCCGAAATCGTCGAGCGCGACTGCACGCCGATCTCACGCAGGCGATTGAGCGTCGGGACGCGATGAGCCCGGTTTCCTCAGCCAGCGGGACGAACTCGGCTGGCGGGATCACGCCGCGACGGCGGACCTGTGCCTCGTTTCGCCTTGACGGAGGCCGGCTTTCGATCAGGGCCTTGCGCGGCCCCGCGCGGGCGATCGAGCGGGGTGGTGAGCCGGGTGGGGATCGAACCCACGACCATCCGATTAAAAGTCGG
>CAXUBA010000041.1:0-18303 GCA_964249205.1 uncultured Acetobacteraceae bacterium
GTCGCCGAAGCCGCCGCTCCGATCTCGTTTCCTTCGTTCGACGCGGCGGCGGACGACACGGGGGTCGCGGCCTTGGCGGGCGCGGCGCCGACCGCCGTCTCGGCGTAGGACACGATCTTGTCGACGATGTTTCCGAACAGGCTCATGGCGTGGTTCCCCTGGTTTCGCGTGACAGGAACGCTCCGCCTTCCGCCGGTTGCCCCAGGGGGCAAGCGCTCAGCGCACGTCTCCGGCATGAACCCGAGGAAACCGGCGAGACCGACCGGCGCGCTCGCGGCGAGCACCAGCCACGCCGCGCGGTCTCCGCCGAGCCGGTCGGGCGCGAGGCCGGCGCGGAGCGGGCTGAGGGAAGCGCCGATCCGACCAGACAGGCGGGCGCATGGTTGAACGTGTCGAGGACGCCGCCGACCGGCAGGATCAGGAAGGCGGCGCGGGAGATCGGCTTTCGGCCCCGGCGGTCGGTGCGCCGCCCGGGCGGCGGCGATGCAGAGCGACATCAGCCCTTCGGCCATGTGCGGCTGCCGCTCGGCGCGTTCCTGCCCGAGCGCGGTCACCGCGCGGGGCGAACACGTCGCTCACCACGCTGATCAGCCCGTTGCCCACCGGGAGGACGCGACACGACGGACGCGAGCCAGGGATTGACCAGCGCCTGCCGCAGCGCGCCGTCCGTCGGCGCCCCCGAGGCCTCATCCCGGCGACGAGGACCAGCGGGTCGGTCATCGCGGTGATCATCGGGAAAACCCCTTCGGTTCGGCGACGAATCGGTGCGGGAACCGGATCCGGAGGGTCAGTCGAATGCGCCCGCGAGCAGCGCCAGCGCGAGCGCCGGCGGCATGGCGAGGAGGCCGACGCGGAGGAAGCGGCCGAACGAGACCTCGATCCCTTCGCGTCGGAGGGCGACCAGCCAGAGGATCGTCGCGAGCGATCCGGTGATCGACAGGTTGGGGCCGAGATCGACGCCGACCAGCAATCCGTCGACCACGCGTGTCGGCAGCGACGTCCCGTGCGCGGCCGAGCCGGCGACGAGGCCGGCGGGCAGGTTGTTCATCAGGTTGCAGGCGAGGGCGAGAACGGCGCCGGACACGATGGCGGTGAGCCGCTCGGACGATGCGGCGCCTGCCGCGAGGCCGCGGCCGATCGCCGCCACCGCGCCCGTCCGCGACAGGCCTTCGACCAGGACGAACAGGCCGGCGACGAGCGGCAGCACGCTCCATGACACGCCGCGCAGCAGCGGAAGCGGCGACATGCGGCTTCGGACGGTCGCCAGCACGGCGGTGAGGGCGCCGCAGATTGCCGTCGGCAGGCCGAGTTCGATCCCGGCCGCCGAGGCGACGAGGAGGGAGATCGCGGTCGCGCCGATCCCGATCGCGGCGGCGATCCCGCCCGCGCTCAGCGCCGGCGTTTCGACGTCGGCGCCGATCAGCTGGGCGAGATCGGCACGGAACAGCAGGCGGAGCACGACGAAGGTGGCGGCCACCGAACAGGCCGAGGCGAGCGCGAAATGGCCGAGCCACTCGAGCAGCGACGGCACGTGGCTCGCATAGAGCACGAGGTTCGCCGGGTTCGAGATCGGCAGCACGAACGAGGCCGCGTTCGCGATCAGCGCGCAGGCGAACAGGTAGGGGAGCGGTTCCGCCCCCGCAGCGCGCGCCGACGCCAGCACCGCAGGGGTCAGCACCACGGCCGTCGCGTCGTTTGACAGAAAGGCCGTGACCACGACGCCGATCGCGTAGATCAGCGCGAAGAGGCGGCGTCCGGACCTGTTCGCGCGCGCGACGGTGTGCGCGGCGATCCAGTCGAACAGCCGTTCCCGCCGCGCGACCTCCGACAGGAGCATCATGCCGGCGAGGAACAGATAGACGTCCGTGCCGCGGCCGACCGCCTGCAGCGCCGCCCCGGCGGGAATCAGGCCGGCGAGAACGAGCAGCAGCGCGCCGGAAACGGCCCAGACCGCCTCCGGAAGCCGGAGCGGGTGCGCGATCACGCCCGCTGTCGCGACGAACGCGATCGCTGCCGTGGCGATGATCTGGCCTTCGATCATGCCGGCGGCGCTTCGCACCTTGTCGCGCTCACCACCGGCGTTCGTTCCGGTCGGGGCCAAGCTGGGTACGGAGGAGATGCCGTTCCGGCCAGGCCGCGATCCGGTCGGCCTCGCCGGCGCCGCTCGCCGTTCGACCCGCACGGCGGCGCGATGCAGTCCGGGCGGGAGCGCCGGACGTGCCACCGAGGCCATCGGCCGCGTGCGCGCGGTGTTTGGCGCCCGGTTCAAGCACGCGCCGCATCATCCGCCTTGCCGACCGGGCGACCGCCTCCGGCAGGCTCGCGTCGAGCGACGATCGCTCGCCTGCGCCCTGACGGACGTAGCCGGCGACGGGAGCGAAGGTCACCGAGATCGTCTTCCGTTTCGACGACGTCGCAGCATGATCTGCAGCCGGTCCATGCATTCCGGAGTTCCGCACGTTGCCCGACCGGGGTGAGGCGAGCTTCGCGACGGCCTCGGGCGCAAGCAGCTTCGATGGCGCCTGCCGGGCCGCTGAGCGTGCAGGCGCGAAGGAGCGCGTGCCCGTGCATCTTGAAGGATGCGGAAACGGGCTGCTCGGTCCGCGAGGCCGTGGCGTTCCGTGCCGCGCTCCGCGACCGCCGGTCGCGGCCGGCCCGGTTCAGCTTCCCGTGAAGGCGTCTCGGTCCCCGACCGCATCGCGCCCGCCGGCCAAGACCGCCCCCATCGTGCGGAACTGCGCGTCCGCGGCGCGCGCCTGCAACTCGGATGGCCTGACGCCCACCGTCAGGCTGGCCGCGAGCGACAGCAGCCATACCAACGGCAGACGGGTGCCGAGCGACTGAATGACGCCGCCCGGCGTGCCGCGTCAGGCGGCGAGCTTGGCCGCGAGCTTCGCCACGTGCTCGCCAAGGTAGCGCGCACCGGCGCGTTCGTTCTCGCTCACCGCGCGCGATCCGTCGCCGGCCGCAATGGTCGACGCGCCGTACGGCGTTCCGCCCGACACCTCGGACAGCGTGAGCTGACCCTGGAAGCTGTACGGCAGCCCGGTCACGACCATCCCGTGATGGATGAAGTTGGTCAGGATCGAGTAGAGCGTCGTTTCCTGACCGCCGTGCTGGCTCGCGGTCGAGGTGAAGGCGGCGCCGAGCTTGCCGGCGAGCTTGCCCTGGAACCAGAGCGCGCCGGTCTGATCCCAGAACTGCGCCATCTGGCTCGTGAGGCGGCCGTAGCGGGTCGGGGTGCCGCAGACGATGGCGTCGTATTCGAGGAGGTCGTCGGGCTTGGCGATCGGGGCAGCCTGGTCGAGCTTGAAGTGGCTGTTGCGCGCGACCTCCTCCGGCACGAGTTCGGCGACGCGCTTGACGTCGACGGTCGCACCGGCGGCCCGCGCCCCTTCCGCCACGGCTTCCGCCATCGTCTCCACGTGTCCGTAGGTCGAGTAGTAGAGCACGAGAACCTTCGCCATGCGGGTGGTCTCCGGTGAGCGGTTGAACGAGGACCATCAAACTGGACCTTGCGCCGACCCTCGGCGACGGAAACGATCGAAACTCATCGTTTCCGCGCGTGAGGGCTCCGACATGTCACGCCTGCCCGACCTTGAAGCCTGGGCGATCTTCGCGCGGGTCGCCGAACACGGCTCGTTCGCGTCCGCCGCGGATTCGCTCGGGATCTCCACCGCGACGGTTTCGAAGGCGATCGCACGTCTCGAGAACCGCGTGGGCGCCGCCCTGCTTGCCCGGACGTCCCGCAGCGTCGCGCTGACGGAACTCGGCCGCAGCGTGGCGTCGGAGGCCGGCCGCATGGTGCGGGACACGGAAGCGATCGAGGAGGAAGCCTCGCGCGCCGCGACGCGTCCGCGCGGCCTGCTCCGGATCGCCGCTCCGATGTCGTTCGGCACGCGCTTCGTCGCGCCCTTCGTGCCCCACTTTCTCGCGACCTTCCCCGATCTCCGGATGGAGCTCAACCTCGACGACCGGATGGTCGATCTCGTCGGCGACGGGTTCGACATCGCGGTCCGTCTCGCGTCGCTGCCGGACAGCCGTCTCCGCACGCGGCTCATCTGTCCGATGCGACGCCTTCTCGTCGCGTCGCCGACGTATCTCGACCGGAACGGCACCCCCGACGCACCGGACGCGCTCGCCGACCATGCGTGCCTCGAATACAGCTACCTCCCGGCTGCGCAGCGGTGGCGCTTCAGCCGTGGCGGCGTGGAACAGGCGGTGGCGGCGAGCGGCCCGTTCCGCGTGAACAACGGAGAGGCGATGATCCCGGCGCTGCTCGCCGGCCTCGGCGTCGCCATCCTCCCGGAGTTCATGATCTTCGACGAGATCCGGACCGGGCGCCTGCGCGTCGTGCTGCCGGACTGGGAGGTGCTGCCGACGCTTGGGCTCCATCTGCTGACGCCACCGAGCGCTCGCCGGCCCTTCCGGGTCGAGGCCTGCCTCGACCACCTCGCGCGCCATCTCGCCGCCGCCCCCTGGGCGGGGTAGGCGAACCGCCCGGCGGACCTGCGTCAGTCGAGCGAGACCGCCATGGTCCCCTCGAGGCCGAGCGATGCCGCCAGCCGGTCGAGCCGGCGCGCCGTGCTTTCGCCGGCGATCAGCCCGACCCCGCGGGCGACGTCTAGACGAAGGAACGGGTCCTCGCGCCGGAGCGTGGCCCCCGCGAGCAGGTCCGGCGTGCCGGCGCTGAGATGGGCGGCGAGCCGCAGCGCGAAGCCGAGCGCGGCGGCGCGCGCGAGCGTCGTGGGATCGAGCAGCGAGCGCGCGGCGGCGACAAACGGGGCGTCGGGCTCCGCCTCGTAGCGCACCGCGACGGTGATCGCGAGGAACGCCCGCTCCCGGTGGTCGAGCGCGCCCGCGGGCTGCCGCAGGACGCGGAGAAAGGTCTGTTCGTCGCGGTATTCTGGGTGATCGTGGCTGCCGATGTCGGCGAGCGCGCACGCGGCCTCGCGGAGACGCCGCTCCTCGTCGGCCTCGTCCGGGAACAACGGCGCCGTCCAGGCACGGAGCGCTTTCGGCAGGCCCGGATCGCGGCCGAGCAGGCGGCCGAGCTCGTCGGCGGCGGCGGCGAACGGATCCTCGTCCGGGTAGAACCGGCCCACCCGATCGAGGAACCAGCCTTCCCGGAGCCCGTGCGCGCTGAACACCACCCGTCGCGGCATCACGGCACGGAGCAGTCGGCGCAGCGCGACCGCCGCGAAAGGGAGGTCGTCGGCTCGACGCCGCAGGCCTGGCACGCGCTCGATCGCGCGCTTCGGCATCGACGGCACGCCGCCGGCGAAGCTGCGGGCTTCCTCGCGTTCGATCGCGTAATGGTGGACGATGAGCAGCGGATAGCGTGTTTCCGCCATGTGCAGCCGCGCGAGCCCGCGGAACGCGCCGCCGACGAGGAACAGGTCCCTTCCCTGCCCGTCCCCGAGCCACGACAGCTTCGCGAGGTCGGTCTCGACGATCTCGCGGGCGCGGGCGACGTCGTTCCGGGCCCGATCAGCGAGGCGGAGCACTCCGAGCGGCAGGCTCGCCGCGTGCGAGATCCGGCCGCGCTCGAGCCGTACGAGCTCGAGCGAACCGCCGCCGATATCGGCGAGCGTGCCGTCGGCGACCGGCATGCCGGTCAGCAGCCCCGCCGCACCGTATTCGGCCTCCTCCTCGCCGCTCAGGATCCGGATCGCGACGCCCGGCATGCGCTGCTCGAGCCCGTGGATAAACGCCGGCCCGTTCGCCGCGTCCCGCGCCGCGGCGGTCGCCAGCACCTCGAACGGGTCGGCGTGCATCGCGCGCGCGATCGCGTTGAAGCGCGCCATCACGTCGAGCGCCTGCGCGACGCCGTCCGGGTTCAGCCTTCCGGTCTGTTCGAGCCCTTTGCCGAGGCGGAGAACCGCCTTCTCGTTGAAGATCGCGACCGGCCGACGGCCGGTGCTCTCGTAGACGACGAGGCGGACCGAGTTGGAGCCGAGATCGACGATCGCCGAGCGCCGGGAAGCGTGATCCACCGCGCTCAATCCTGCAGGATCCGGTCGGGGCGGCGCGGCAGCGGACGCGCGATCGGCGCGCCGAGGCTTGCGTGGAGCGCCGAGCCGCGACCCGAGAGCGACGGATTGGTCATGAACCAGTCGTGCGCCGAGAACGGCTTCGGACCCGGATCGAGCCGGCGCCAGGCACCGTCCGCCCCGAGCCGCCAGGATTGGAGCGTGTCCCGGAGGTTGGTCGCCATGATCTGATCGAGGACCTGCGCGTGCACGGTCGGGTTCCGCATCGGTACCATGGTCTCGACGCGCCAATCCATGTTGCGCGCCATCCAGTCCGCGCTCGAGATGAAAACCTTCGCGTCGCGGTTCGGCAGGCGGTGACCGTTGCCGAACACGAAGATCCGGCTGTGCTCGAGGAAGCGGCCGACGATCGACTTGATCTGGATGTTCTCGGACAGGTTCGGAACACCGGGACGAAGACAGCAGATGCCGCGGATCACGGCAAGCACGCGGACGCCCGCGCCGGACGCTTCGTAGAGCTTGTCGATCAGCTCGTCGTCGACCAGCGAATTCATCTTGAGCCAGATGTTCGCCGGGCGTCCGGCGCGCGCGTGCTCGATCTCGTCCTCGATCAGTCGGACGAGCGTCGGCCGGATGGTGAGCGGCGAGAAGGCGAGCTGCTCCATCCGGTCCGGCCGCGCATAGCCGGTCATGTAGTTGAAGAGCCGCGCGGCGTCGCGCGTGAACGCGGGGTCCGAGGTGAAGAACGAGAGATCGGTGTAGATGCGGGCGGTGATCGGATGGTAGTTGCCGGTTCCGAAATGCGCGTAGGAGCGCATCGCGCCGCCCTCGCGACGCACGACGAGGCTGATCTTCGCGTGCGTCTTCAGCTCGGTGAAGCCGAACACGACCTGCACGCCGGCCGCTTCCAGCGAGCGCGCGAGCCGGATGTTGGCTTCCTCGTCGAACCGCGCGCGGAGCTCCACCATCGCGGTGACGGACTTTCCGAGTTCGGCGGCCTCGATCAGCGCCTTGACGATCGGGCCGTCTCGGCTCGTCCGGTACACGGTCTGCTTGATCGCGACGACGGCCGGATCCAACGCCGCCTGCCGCACGAACTGCACCACGGCGTCGAAGGTCTCGAACGGATGATGGACGACGATGTCCTTCGTCCGGATCGCGGCGAAGCAGTCGCCGCCGAAATCCCGGATCCGTTCGGGGAAGCGCGGCGCATAGGGCGCGAAGACGAGATCGATCCGATCCGACACGATGACCTGCTTGATGTCGGCGAGCCCGAGCAGCCCCGCGGCGCGGTGGATCTCGTCGCCCTCCGTTTCGAGTTCGTCGGTGACGAAGTTCGCTCGCGCGTCATCCTTGTCGCCTTCGACCGCGTGATGGTGGACGACGCCGCGACGCCGGCGCTTCAGGGCGGTCTCGTAGGAGTGGACGAGATCCTCCGCCTCCTCCTCGAACTCCACGTCCGTGTCGCGGATGAGACGAAACAGGCCGTGGCTCGTCATCGCGAAACCCGGGAAGATGCGTGCCAGAAAGACGTGGACGATCGTCTCGAGGGGCACGAAGCGGATCGGCCCGCGCGTGCCGTCCGGACCGGCCGGCGGACGCGGGAGGCGGACGAAACGCTCGATCTGGCTCGGCAGCGGGATCAGTCCGCGCATCGGCTGGTTGTCGGCGAGGCGGGACAGCCGGAGCGCGAGCACGAGACCCATGTTCGGGATGAACGGGAACGGATGCGCCGGATCGACCGCGAGCGGCGTCAGCACCGGGAAGACGCGATCCATGAACCAGGCATCGAGCCACGTCCTGTCGTCCGCCGTCAGGGCGTCCTCGCTGTCGACGATCTCGATGCCGGCGGTGGCGAGCAGCGGGCGGAGCTCGCCCCAGGCGCGCTGCTGGCGATCGACCAGGGCACCGGCCCGCTCGGACACCACCGCGAGCTGCTCGGCGGGCGTCCGTCCGTCCGGCGACAGGGTCTTGACGCCTTCCCGCGCCTGACCGATCAGGCCGGCGACGCGGACCGAGTAGAATTCGTCGAGGTTCCCGGCGCTGATCGACAGGAACCGCACCCGCTCCAGCAGCGGGTGGCGGTCGTTCTCGGCCTCCTCGACCACGCGGTGGTTGAAGTCGAGCCAGGACAGTTCGCGGTTGATGAAACGCGCGGGGTCGTCGCGGGCGATCGGGGCGACCGACGCGTGCGCCGCGTGCGCCGCGTGCGGCGGCCGGTCCGGAGCGGATGCCCGTTTCGCACGCCCGTTCGGGCGGACCCTGGTCGCCGCTGTCTGCTGATCCATGTCCGGAGACTAGCCGGTCCGGCGCCTCCGATTAAAGCGGCGTCCCGATGACGATCGAACCGACGCCGGCGGCGACGCGCCGTCAGTGGCGACGGTGGCGCACCGGAGGAAGGCTGCGCGCGGGGGAAGGCAGCGCGCCGGCAGGGACGGGGACGGCTCTCCGCGTGACGGAAGCCGTCCCGGTCCTCTCACTGGTCGGCGTAGTGGCCGGACTGCAGGTTGGCCTTGATGATCGACGGCAGCTGCTCGAGGAACTTCGCCGGCGAACCGTACATCTGCCCGTAATAGTGCTCGACGTTGCTCTTGGTGATTTCCGGCATCACCATCATCGCGAGCTTTGGGAACGGCTTGCCCTGCACGTCGTCGATCGCGACCTGTGTCGCCATGCCGAGCTCGAGCGGGCCGTCCTGGAGGTTCGTTTCGAGTTCCGTTCCGTCGCGCACCGCCCGCATGCCGTCCTTGATCCCGTCGACGCCGGTGATCGGCATCTTGCCGGCGAGGTTCTTCTCGCGAAGCGCCTGGATCGCGCCGATCGCCATGTCGTCGTTCTCGGAGATCACGCCGTTGATCGTGCTGCCGTAGCGCGACAGCCAATCCTGCATGACGCTGTAGGCTTGGTTGCGCGCCCAGTTGCCGGGCTGCATCGCGAGCAGCTTCACGTTCGGGTTCTTCGCCAGCACGTTCCGGATACCCTTGGTGCGGTCGATCTCGCCGGACTGACCGAGCGGACCCTGCAGCACGACGATGTTGCCCTTGTGGTCGATCGCGTCCACGAGGTGCTGCGCTTCCTGCTCGCCGGCCTTCACGTCGTCCGGGCCGACGTAGGAGGCGGCTTCCTGCATCACGGCCGGTGCGGCGGTCAGGTTGGTGATGATCACCGGAATGCCGGCGGCTTTCGCGGCGGCGACCTGCGGCCCGAGCGTCGACGAGTTCACCGGCGCGATCAGGATCGCGTCGACCTTCCGGTTGATAAACTGCTGGATCTGCGAGATCTGCGTGTTGACGTCCATCCGGCCCGAATCCCAGAGCAGCGTCGCGCCGTTCGCGGCCGCGATATGCTCCGCACCCGCCTTCCCGGCCGAGATGAACGAACTCATGTCATAGACGGTGAACCCGAGCACGGGATGCGCCTTGTCGGCTCGCGCCGCCTGCGGCAGCAGGGCGAGCATCGAGGCGGCGGCAACCGGGGCAGCGGCCCGGATGGTCCTGTTCTTCACGCGTGTTCCTCCTTCTTGGTCTGTCGGGACGGGGCGAGATCAGTCGTCGTGGCCGTGCGTGATGCTGTCGACGAAGACCGCGCCGATGATGATGAGGCCTTTGACGATCAGCTGGTAGAACGGGGAGACGTTGATGATGTTGAGCCCGTTGTCGAGCACGCCGATGATCAGGAAGCCGAACACGGTGCCGAGCACGGAGCCGCGGCCGCCCGCGAGGCTGATCCCGCCGATCACCGCGGCGGCGATCGCGTTCAGCTCGTAGCCGATGCCGGCGTTCGCGATGCCGGCGGTCGCGCGAGCCGCCAGGATGACGCCGGCGACGCCTGCCAGCAGTCCCGAGATGACGTAGACCGCGAAACGCGTGAAGCGGACGCTGACGCCGGCGACGCGCGCCGCATGCGCGTTGCCGCCGGTCGCGTAGACATGCATGCCGAACTTCGTCCGCGCGAGCACGAGCCAGGAGATCGCGACGACGACGATCATGACCGCGACCGGGATCGAGAATCCGCCGACCGTCCCCGACAGCGACAGGAACGCATCCGACAATCCTGAGATCGGCTGGCCTTCGCTGGCGACGAAGGCGAGGCCGGACGCGACCGTCATGTTGCCGAGCGTCGCCACGAAGGGCGGCACGCGGGCGTAGGCGACGAGCAGGCCGTTGAACGCGCCGATCAGACCGCCGGCGAGGACGCCGGCGCCGACGGCGAGCACGCACGTGCCGACGCCGTCGTCCTGCGCGAGCAGCGCGCCGACGACCCCCGCGAGGCCGACCACGCTGCCGACGGACAGGTCGATGCCGCCGGTCAGGATCACGAAGGTCGCGCCGGTCGCGAGCAGGGCGTTCGCCGCCACCTGGATCAGGATGACGTTCGCGTTCGACACCGTCAGGAACGATCTGTTCGAGACCGCCAGCACGACGATGAACAGTGCGAGGATGAGCACGAGCGCGTAGCGAAGAAGGAAGCGGCCGATCCGCTGCGGATCGCGCCGGGCCGCCGCCGGCCCGGTTCCCGGATCGAGCGCGTCGGCCTTCATCGTGTCGGGGGCAAGCGCCACGTCTAGTTTCTCCCCATGGCGAGACGCAGGATGCGTTCCTGGTCGACGTCTTCCCGTTCGAGCTCGCCCACGATGCGTCCGCCGCGGACCACCAGCACGCGGTGCGACAGGTTGATGAGCTCCGGCATGTCGGACGACGCGAGCAGGATCGCCACGCCGGAGGCGGCGAGCTCGTTGATCAGCCGATAGAGTTCGCTCCTGGCGCCGACGTCGATGCCCCTTGTCGGCTCGTCGAGGATGAGCACGCGCGGCGCGCCGCCGACGAGCCAGCGAGCGAGCGCCACCTTCTGCTGATTGCCGCCCGAAAGATGCGCGACCTTCTGGTTGAGGTGCGCGTAGGACACGCGGGTCCGCTTCAGCACGTCGAGCGAGACGCGACGTCGCGCGACGTCGTTCACGAGCGCGCCGCCGAGGATGAAGTCCGCGAGGTGCGGCAGCGTCACGTTGTCGAGGATGGACATCGAGGTCAGCACGCCGGCGAGCTTCCGGTCTTCCGGAACCATCGCGATGCCGCGTCGGATTGACTGCTGCATCCGTCCGAGCTGGAGCTCCTTGCCGTCGAGGACGACCGAGCCCGTCGCGCGACGGAGGCCGAAGATCGCCTCCAGCATCTCGCTCCGTCCTGCACCGACGAGGCCGCCGAAGCCGAGAATCTCGCCGCGGCGGAGCGCGAAAGAGACGTGGCCGTCGTAGCCTTCGACGTCGAGGTCGCGGACGGCGAGCACCACCGGGGCGCTCGCTTCCGGCGGCGAACGGTCCGGGAACAGCTCGGTGATCTCGCGCCCGACCATGTCGGCGATGATCCGCCCCTCGTCGAGCTCGACGGTCGGCGCATGCCGGACGATCGCGCCGTCCCGCATCACCGCGACCGTGTCGGAGATCCGCTCGATCTCCTCCATCCGATGACTGGTGTAGAGAATGCAGACGCCGCGCGCGCGCAGCATCGCGATGACCCGGAACAGCTGCTCGGTTTCGCGCGACGAGAGCGAGGAGGACGGCTCGTCCATCAGGACGATGCGCGCGTCGCGCGAGGTCGCCTTGATGATCTCGACCATCTGCGTCGCCGCGGTCCCGAGCCGCCTCATCGGCGCGAGCGGGTCGACCGTGAGACCGACGTCGGCGAGCATCGCTTCGGCTGTCGCGATCATCTCGCGACGACGCACGAAGCCGAGAAAACTCGTCCGTTCGCGACCGACGAGGAGGTTCTGCCAGACCGGCATCTCCGGGATCGGCGCCAGTTCCTGCGGGATGATCGAGACGCCGAGCCCCTGTGCGATCTTCGGATCGAACCGCGTGATGGCGACGCCGCCGAGCGAGATCGTCCCGCGATCGGGGGAAAGCTGTCCCGAAATCAGCTTGAAGAGCGTGGACTTTCCCGCACCGTTCTCCCCCGCAAGGACGTTGACGGTTCCCGGCATGAAGCGGACGGAGACGTCGCGCAGCACCGGAACGCCGTCGAAGCCCTTCGACACGGATTGGACCTCGACCGCGGCCACGACCGCGGCCGCATTGGACAGAACGCCGACGGGTGACGGCGTCATGACGGTTCCTTCGACGACGCGCGGGTCCGACGGGCGACGAGGACGCGGATGCCGGCATCCGTGAGCGGCTCGACGTCTTCCGCCGACACCCCGTCGTCGGTGACGATCGTCGAGATCCGTTCGGCGGGACACGTCACGTAGCGCGCGCGGATCGACAGCTTCCGGCTGTCCGCGAGGACGACGACTTCGTCGGTACGTTCGAGAAGGCACTGGGTCGCCCGCGTCAGCAGTGGATGCGACTCCATGATGCCCTCCGGACCGAGGCCCTGAGCGCCGAGAAAGAGGCGAGATGCGTGGAACTCGGGACACCGCGCATCACGCTCGTACAGGATGCCCGGCTCGCGGTGAAGCGCGCCGCCCGCCACGACGACCTGGCAGACGCCTTCCGTTCCGAGTACCGCGGCGAGCGGCATCGAATTCGTGAAGATGGTGATCGGTCTCCTGGCGAGACGAAGACCGAGCTGGTAGCAGGTCGAACCGCTCGCCAACATGACCATGTCACCGTCGCGGCACAACGACGCGGCAAGATCGGCGATCGCGTTCTTGCTCTCGACCGCGAGGTCGCCGTTCTGACCGAACGGCAGCGCATGGGTGCGCGCCGCGACGACGTTCAGCGACGCGATGCCGCCGAACACCTTGCGCGCCTCGCCGGCCTCGTGAAGCTTGTCGAGGTCGCGCCGGATCGTCGCGGCCGAAACGTTCAGCACGTCGATCAGCTCACGCACGCTCGCGAACGGCTTGTCCGCGAGCAGGCTGATGATCTGCCGCCGACGCTTGTCCTCCGTCATTTCCGAGAGCCTTGGACGCCGCTTCTTCCCTGCGATGATGGTGGCGGGGGTGAATGAGCTTGTCCAATCATTTTGCGCCCGAACGCCTGCAGCGGCGACGATCCGCGCTCGCGTCGGGGTGTCCGTGGCGTTGGACGCGCAAAAGTCTGAAGCAAATGTTGCAGCGGGTTCGCGCGTCTCGACGCGCGCTCACGGCTCGAACAGCCCGATCCCTTCGTCGCCGACGAGCAGCGACGCGAGCTGCACCGTCACGCCCCGTCCCGCTTCGAGCGAAGCGCGATCGAGGCTGCGCGCGGCTTCGCGCATCGCCGCTGGCTCGCGCGGCAGACGATCGCGCAGGTAGCGCGCGACGGTCGGCGACACGGCAAGCTGTCGCTCGGCGAGCAGGCGCGCGAACAGGGCGTCGAGCAGCCGGTCGTCCGGCGGCAGCAGCCCGATCGCGAACACGGCGCGCAGCCGGCTCGCGAGATCGGGCAGCGCGAGCGGCAGCCGGGCGGGCGCCGCGCGGAAGGCGAGCAGCGACGCGACCCGGTTCTCGGCCAAGCGGTTGATCAGGTGGAGCAGCGCTTCCGGCTCGTCGAGCGCCGCGTCCGCATCGTCGATCGCGAGCCCGCCGCCGCGCTCCGGCAGCGCCGCGTCCGCGGCGAGATGACGGATCGAGGCGCCGTCGAGCAGCGCCGCGTCGCGCCCTCGCGCGCGCATCCGGCCGCTCCAGACATGAAGGAGATGCGTCTTGCCGGTACCGGGCGCGCCCCAGATCGCGAGCCGCCGCTCCGGCCACTCGGCTTCAACATCGGCGGTGACGGCGGCGAACGCGTCCTCGTTCGACGGCGCCACGATGAAGCCGTCCGCCGCGAAGCTTTCGCGATGAAGGAACGGGAGCGCGAGCTGCCGCACGGAGCGCGCGCGGCCTCAGGCCTGATCGAGGTAGAGCGGGCTCACGAGATAGCGCGCGAGCCAGTATCGCGCGAGCACGCCCACTGTCGCCGCGATCGGAACGGCGAGCATCACGCCGACGAAGCCGAGCGCCGCACCGCCCGCAAACAGCGCGAAGATCACCCAGACCGCGTGAAGCTCAACGCGATCGCCGAGGAAGCGTGGATAGATCACGTAGCCTTCCAGCAGCTGTCCCGCGACGAACACCGCGCCGACCACCAGCACGCCGTGCCACGTCGGGAACTGCGCCAGCGCGAGCGAGATCGACGACACCGCGCCGGTGATCGTTCCGACATAGGGAATGAACGAGAGGCCTCCCGACAACAGCCCGACGATCAACCCGAGATCGAGGCCGGCGACGGACAGGCCGATCGCGTAGAACAGCCCGAGCAGCACGCAGCACACGAGCTGCCCGCGCACCCAGGCCGACAGGATGCGGTCGACCTCGGTCGCCTGAGCCCGGAGCGACGCCGCGTAACGCCGCGGCAGCCAAAGATCGAGACGCGCGATCACCGCGGGCCAGTCGCGGAGCAGGTAGAACGCGACGATCGGCGTGATCAGCGCGAGCGACAGCACGTTGAACAGCGCGAACCCGCCGCCGACGATCCGCGTCGCGGTCGCGCCGATGAGTGCGATCAGCGTGCCCGCCTGGTTGCTGACGAGGTCGCGCAGCCGGTCGTTGACGTAGCGCGCCCCGAGATGCCGCGTCGCGTCGGCGAGCAGCGTGTCGGCGAAATGCCGGATCGCGACCGCGTAGGCGGGAACGCGCTCGGCAAGGATGCCGATCTGCGCGATCGCCAGCGGGTAGAGCAGCAGGATCGCGACGAGACAGGCGGCGAGCAGCCCGAGGATGACGACGAAGGCGGCGGTGCCCCGGCCGAGACCCGCCCGGTTCAGCCGCGAGCACAGCGGATGGAGGAAGTAGGCGATCCCCGCGGCCGCGACGAAGGGCATCAGGATGGACGCGAACAGGCGGAGCGCGAGCCAAGTCGCGACGGAAAGCCCGACCAGCGCCGCGATCCGCTGCGCCCGCGTGGCCCGCAGGGCCGCCGTTTCGGCGCGGGTCGGCGCCCGAACCTGCACCGTCGCCGGCGGTGTTCCCGATGGTGCGATCCCCTCCAACTCCGCGTCACTCCCGCGCCTTCCGGGTTCAGTATAAGGAGAACGCCGGTTCGATGGAGACGCGGCGTGACATCCGACGGAACGAACGGTCTGACGTATCGGGATGCCGGCGTCGATATCGGCGCCGGCGACGCGCTGGTCGACCGGATCAAGCCGCTCGCGCGCGCGACCGGGCGCCCCGGCGTCATGGGCGGGCTCGGCGGCTTCGGCGCGCTGTTCGACCTCAAGGCCGCGGGCTTCCGTGACCCGGTGCTCGTCTCGTCGACGGACGGCGTCGGCACCAAGCTCCTGGTCGCGATCGAGACCGGCCTCCATGACGGCGTCGGCCAGGACCTCGTCGCGATGTGCGTGAACGACCTCGTGGTCCAGGGCGCGACGCCGCTCTTCTTTCTCGACTACTTCGCGACCGGCGCGCTCGCCGTCGACGATGCCGCGCGCATCGTCGCCGGCATTGCCGCGGGCTGCACGCTGGCCGGCTGCGCGCTGGTCGGCGGCGAAACGGCCGAGATGCCGGGACTCTACGGCGCCGGTCATTACGATCTCGCCGGCTTCGCGGTCGGAGCCGCCGAGCGCGGCGCGATCCTTCCGGGCGACGTCGCGCCGGGCGATGCGATCCTCGGCCTGCCGAGCACGGGGGTGCATTCCAACGGCTTCTCGCTCGTGCGACGGATCGTGGCGTCGAGCGGGCTTCGCTGGACCGATCCCTCGCCCTTCGGTCCGAGCACGCTTGCCGACGCGCTGATGACGCCGACCCGGATCTACGTCCGGAGCGTGCTCGCGCTGCACGCCGCCGGGCTGCTCCGCGCGGCGTCCCACATCACCGGCGGCGGCCTACCCGGCAACCTTCCTCGCGTGCTGCCGGCCGGCACGTGCGCCGCGATCGAGCGCGCGTCCTGGACGCCGCCCCCCGTTTTCACCTGGCTCGCCCGCACCGGCGGCGTCGCCGCCGACGAGATGGCGCGCGTGTTCAACATGGGCATCGGCATGGCGCTCGTCGTGTCGAACCTCGCCTCCGCGACCGCGCTCCTGGCCGAGCTCGGCGAGGATCCGGTCCTGATCGGCAGGGTCGAGGCGGCCGGTCCCGGCTCGTCCGGTGCGGCGGCGGGCGCGTTCGTCCGCTACGTCGACCGCCTGCCGTGACAGGGCGTCCGCCCGATCGCACCGCGGTCGGCGTCCTGATCTCGGGTCGCGGCAGCAACCTCGCGGCCCTGGTCGAAGCCGCGCGCACGCCCGACTTCCCCGCGACGATTGCCGTCGTCGTGTCGAACCGGCACGACGCACCCGGCCTCGACCTCGCACGCGCGGCCGGGATCCCGGCGATCGTCGTCCCGCACGCGGCGTTCGGCCGCGATCGGGCCGCCCACGAGGCGGCGGTCGACGCGGTGCTGGCGGCGCACGCGTGCGCGTTCGTCTGCCTGGCGGGCTACATGCGCGTGCTGACCCCGTTCCTGATCGATCGCTGGGCCGGCCGGATGATCAACATCCATCCGAGCCTGCTGCCCGCCTTTCCCGGCCTTCGCACCCACGCGCGCGCGCTCGAGGCCGGCGTCGCGATCCACGGCTGCACGGTCCATGTCGTCACCGCGACGGTCGACGAAGGACCGATCCTGGGGCAGGCCGCCGTTCCCGTGCTTGTCGGCGACACGGAGACGGATCTCGCCGCCCGGGTCCTCGCGGCGGAGCACGCGCTCTATCCGGCGGCGCTCGCGACGCTTCTCGGCCGCAAGCCGCCGCCGGGGCGCGCCGTCGACCGTCTCGTCGCACTCGTCCGGTCTGCGGACGGCGACTGACCGTCCCGGCGCAACCGTGACATCGTTGCAATGTTTGCACGTTGCGTTAGTAAGTGGACGCCAGAACGCGGCAACGGGCGCTCTCGTTCGTGAAGCAGAGGGATACTCCCCTGAACGTCCATGCTTCCCCCGACGCGGCGGCGCTCGGACTGGCGAGCCGTGTCGAGACGGCGGCGCCGACGCGCGTCCGGGCGCCTCCGCTCGTGTCCTTCGTGGTGGCCGCCTTCAATGCCGAAGCGACGCTCGCCCGAACGCTTCGTTCCTTCCGCCGACAGACGATGCCGCGCTGGGAGGCGATCGTGGTCGACGACGGCTCGACCGACGCGACGGCCGGTCTGGTCGCCGATTGGTCGCGCCGGGATGCGCGCGTGAGGCTCGTCCGGCAGCGGAACCGCGGCACCTCGGCGGCGCGGAACGTCGGGCTCGCCGCCGCGTCCGGCACCTTCGTCAGTTTCGTCGACGCGGACGACACGATCGCGCCGAGCTACCTGTCGCGCCTTTGCCGTGCCGCGACGCGGGATGGCGGCGCGGATGCGGCGTGCAGCGGCAGCGTCAGGCTGTCCCAGGTCGGACGGGTGATCGAGCGCTCGGGACCGGCCGGGACCGGGGACGACCTCCTGGCCGGATTGCGATGGCGCGTGCCGGCGCCGCTCCATGCACTGCTGGTGCGCCGGAGCGTGGCCGTCGCGGCAGGCGGGTTCGACGAGGCGTTCGACACGCACGAAGACTGGGATTTCTGGTTCAATCTCGCCCGGTCGGGCCTCCGCATCGCGGCCGAGGACGCGCCGCTCGCGCAATACTGGTGCCGCGCCGGATCGCTGACGCGGAACGGACCCATGATGATCCGGTCGTATCGCGCGGCGCTCGAGCGGGTGCGCGGCCTCGCGCCGGGCGCCAACCCGGCTTCGTCGTCCTACGAGATCCGGCTCGCCCTCGCGACGTCGCTTGCCTGGAATGCCGGGGTCGCGATCGGCCAGGGGCACGGAACGGGGGACATCGTCGACGCCGCCTTCGAAGACGAACGGCTGAGCGGGCGGCTCGACGCGCCGCTCCTCGCCCCCGCCTTTCTCGGCGGGCTGCTCGTCGGCACCGAGCGTCCGCGCCACCAGCATGCCGATCTCTGGCCGACCGTGTCCGGGCGGTGCGGCCGCTTCTTCCGGGCGTTCGAGACCGGGACCGGGTCGGACGGCCTCGCCTACGGTCTGCGGAAGGCCTGCGAGCGCGAGGTCGTGCGCGCATCGAGGCGCACGCGACGCCGGCGCGCGCTCGGCAACTCGATCGGCATGCCGCTGGTCTCGGGCGCCCTCGTGAGCGGGGTCGCGACCGACGGCGACCAGGACAGTCTCGTGATGACCGTTCCGGGAACCGGCCGCACGCTGTCGATCCCGGTGTTCGGCCCGCATCTCGGCGGCGCGGCGTTGCGGGCCCGGATCCGTCAGGGCGGTCGGGCCGAGCTCGTCCGGTTCCTGTCGACGAAGCCCGCGGTCGCACGCGGCGAGCGTTGGCTCGAGCGCCTCGACGGCACGGCGCGGACGGAGCGGCGGACGAAGGTCCGAGGGGAGCGCGACGGAC
>CAXUBA010000042.1:0-18149 GCA_964249205.1 uncultured Acetobacteraceae bacterium
ATCGCGCGCGGCGCCCCGGACGGAGGCGCCGCTGCCCTCGACGCGCTGGCGCGCGGGTCGGCGCCGGAAGCGAGCCGCGCCTCGCGCGCCGGCCAGGCCGCGCAGGCCTGGATGATGGCGGACCGGCCGGGCGACGCGTTCGGCTCCGCGACGCTCGCGCTCTCGCTCGCTGGCGACGACCCCGATCTCCTGGTGGCCCGGGCGAACGCCGCGATCGCGCTGTCGCGCGCGGCCGACGCGGCGGACGATCTCGGCCGGGCTTTGGCGCTCGACCCGAAGCGGGAGGACGCGCTCGTGCTGCGGGCGACCGCCTACCGCTCGCTCGGCCGGTTTCCCGAGGCCGAGGCGGACATCGACGAGGCGCTCGCCGAGGCGCCCGACGACCCGGCGGCCCTGCTGGAACGCGGCATCCTCCGGCAACGGAGCGGCGATCTCGCGGGGGCGCGCGACGACTGGCAGCGCGCGATGGATCTTTCGCCGGACAGCGGCACCGCGGATGCCGCGGAACAGAACATCGCGCTGCTCGACGCGGGGCCCGACGACCGCTGAAGCCGCCTAGCTGCGGAAGTAAGGCTCCACGGCACCGTTCAGCTTGATCGTCATCGGCGTGCCGTCGCGCTTCATCGTGGTGCCGACGACGACCCGGATCCAGCCTTCGCTGACGCAGTATTCCTCGACGTTGGTCTTCTCCTCGCCCTTGAAGCGGATCCCGACACCGCGTTCGAAGACGGTGCGGTCGTGGAACGGGCTCGCGGGATCGGAGGAGAGACGGTCGGGCGGGGTGTCGTCTGGCATGGGTCAGAAATCCAGGTCGGCGTAATGATCGGGCGGCGCGACCCCGCTCACCCGGTCGGCGAGGATCGAGCGAAAGCAGGGGCGTGACTTCATGCGGGCGTACCAGTCCTTGGCCGCGGCCGACAGGTCCCAGTCGACGTCGCCGATGAAGTCGAGCGCCGACAGGTGCGCTGCGGCGGCGAAGTCGGCGAGCGAGAGCGAAGGTCCGGCGAGCCAGCGACGCGTTTCGGCGAGCCACCCGAGGTAGGCCATGTGGAACTTGAGGTTGGTGTAGCCGGCCCGGAGCGCGCCGGCGTCCGGGTTGCCGCGCCCCATGAGCCGCTTCATGTGCTTTTCGCCGAGCAGGTTCGCGGTCACTTCGACCTGGAACTTGTCGTCGAACCAGGCGACCAGGCGACGCGTCTCGACCCGCTCGGCGAAGGTCTGCCCGAGCAGGGGCACGTCGGGATACGCCTCCTCGAGGTATTCGCAGATGACGCCGGAATCGGGAACGACGAGGCCGTTGTCCTCGACGAGAACCGGCACGGAACCGGCCGGATTGATCGCCAGGAATTCTTCCCGGCGCTCCCAGACACGCTCGAGCTTGGGCTCGAACGGCAGACGCTTCTCGTTCAGCACGAGGCGCACCTTGCGCGCGGAGGGCGAGAGCGGAAGGTGGTGGAGGATTCGCATCCGCTCGGTTATCGCTCGCGGGAAAGGCGGCGCCAACTGCCGAGGACGGGACACGGTGGAGAACGAGATCGAAGACGCCGAGCGGTCCGCCGACGGCGGGCGGGCGACGGACGGCCCGCCCGCGATCCGCGTGCGCGGGCGGTCGTTCATGGCGCTCGCGCTGACGCCGTCCGCCCCGCTCGACGAATGGATCGACGCGCTCGACGTCGCGATCGGGCGCGCCGCCGCCTTCTTTGTGGCGCGGCCGGTGGTCGTCGATCTCGGCCTGCTCGCGGCCGGGACGCCCGGTCTGGCCGAACTGCCGGACAGGCTGCGGGCGCGCGACATCCGGGTGATCGCGACCGAGAACGCCGAGGCGGCGGAGGGGCTCGCCGGCTTCCCGGACCCGCTGTCGGGCGGGCGCGCGACCGGCGACGAGACGATCCCGGACGACGACGACGCGCCGCCCGCACCCGAGCCGCCGCCGCCGTCGCGCTCGCTGGTGATCACCGAGCCCGTCCGATCGGGCACTCAGGTGATCTTCGCCGAGGGCGACGTGACCGTGCTCGGGTCGGTCGCGTCCGGGGCCGAGGTCCTCGCGGGCGGCACGATCCACGTCTACGGGGCGCTCCGCGGCCGGGCCATCGCAGGCTTCGGCGGCCGGCCCGACGCGCGCGTGATCTGCCGCCGGCTGGAAGCCGAGCTCATCGCGATCGACGGCTTCTATCTGACCGCGGACGACATGGACGCTTCGATGGTCGGCGGCCCGGCGCAGGCGTTCCTCGACGGCACGGCGATCACGCTGCGGGCCCTCGACTAGGGCCGAAGGACGCCGCCACGGCCTGACGGCGTCGAGGTGGGTGCGCCCGGCGCGCGTCACGGTGCGAAACACGGTGCGTGGCGAAACCCCGCGGGTCGCGTGATCGACACGGCGGGCACGAATCGGTGGCGCGCCCCCACCCGAACGATCATGTTGCGCTGTCCGCGCCGGTCACGAACGAGGAAGAAAAGTCGATATGTCGAAGGTGATGGTGGTGACGTCCGGCAAGGGCGGGGTCGGCAAGACGACTTCGACGGCGTCTCTCGGGGCGGCCCTCGCGCAAACGGGCAAGAACGTTCTCGTCATCGACTTCGACGTCGGCCTCAGGAATCTCGACCTGGTGATGGGTGCCGAGCGGCGCGTCGTGTTCGACTTCATCAACGTGGTGCAAGGCGACGCCAAGCTTGCGCAGGCGACGATCCGCGACAAGCGGTGCGAAACGCTGTCGCTGCTGCCGGCCTCGCAGACGCGGGACAAGGACGCGCTGACGGCCGAAGGGGTGGCCCGCGTCATCGGCGAATGCCGCGAAAAATACGACTGGGTGATCTGCGACAGTCCCGCCGGCATCGAGAAGGGCGCGCAGCTCGCGATGCACGAGGCGGACGTCGCGGTGGTGGTGACCAATCCGGAAGTGTCGTCGGTTCGCGACAGCGACCGGATCATCGGCCTGCTCGACAGCCGCACCCGCAAGGCCGAGAACGGCGAGCGGATCGAGAAGCATTTGCTGCTGACCCGCTTCGACCCGGCCCGCGCCGCGCGCGGCGAGATGCTCAAGACCGAGGACGTGCTCGAGATCCTGTCGATTCCGCTGCTCGGGATCATCCCGGAAAGCGAGGAGGTGCTTCGGGCGTCCAACCTCGGTTCGCCCGTGGTGCTCTCGTCGCCGCACAGCGCGCCGGCGCGCGCGTATCAGGAGGCGGCAAGACGGCTCGGCGGCGAGCAGATCGAGGTCACCGTGCCGCAGGACAAGACGGGGTTGTTCGGCAAGCTGTTCCGCCGGAGGGTCGCGTGAACTGGCTCTCGCTTTTCCGCACCAAGGCTTCGGCGCCGGTCGCGCGCGACCGGTTGCAGATCCTTCTCGCGCACGAGCGCGTGCAGGACGGCCGCAGCGATCTCATCGCGATCCTCCAGGAGGAGATCCTCGCGGTGATCACCCGCCATGTTGCGATCGATCGCGACAAGGTCCAGATCAAGCTCGACCGGGATGGCGGCGTCTCGACCCTCGAGATCGACGTGGAGGTGCCAGCCGCCCTGGCTCCTGCTCCGCGCGCCTGACGGACCCCTGCTCCATGCGTCTCGACCTCGCCAGCGACAACGTCGCCGGCGCCTCTCCCGCGATCGTCGAAGCCCTCGCCCGCGTGAACGGGGGCACCGCGTCTCCCTATGGCCAGGACGAGGAGACCGGGCGGCTCGAACGGATGCTGGCCGACGTGTTCGAGACCGAGTGCGCGGTGGTGCCGGTCGCGAGCGGCACGGCCGCCAACGCGCTGGCGCTGGGCGCCGTGACTCAGGCGCACGAGGCGATCGCCTGCACGGACTGCGCCCACATCCTGACGTCGGAATGCGGCGCGCCCGAGTTCTTCACCGGTGGTGCGAAAGTGGTGCCGCTGACGACCGAGGGCGGCAAGCTGCGTCCGCGCGCGCTGGAAGCCGCGCTTTCGGAGTCGCGCGCCCACGGCGTGCACCAGAGCCAGTTCGCCGCCCTCAGCCTCACCCAGGCGACGGAATGGGGCACGGTCTACCGGCCCGACGAGGTCGCTTCGCTCGCCGCCATTGCCCGCAACGCGGGCCTGCCGGTGCACATGGACGGCGCCCGCTTCGCCAACGCCCTGGTGGCGCTCGACGTGTCGCCGGCCGATGCCACGTGGCGCGCCGGCGTCGACATCCTGTCGTTCGGCGCGACCAAGAACGGCGCGATCGCCGCCGAAGCGGTGGTGGTGTTCCGGCCCGCCCTGGCCCGGTCGCTCGCGGCGCGTCGGAAGCAGTCCGGTCATCTCTGGTCGAAGGCGCGCTTCCTGTCGGCGCAGCTTGTCGCCTACCTCGAGCACGATCTCTGGCTCGGCAACGCGCGCCGTGCCAACCGCGCCGCGCGGATGCTCGGCGACGGCCTGGCGGCCATGTCGGGCGTCTCGCTGCTGCACCCGGTCGAAGCCAACGAGATCTTCGCACGCGTGCCGCACGCGCTGGCCGACCGGATGGAACGCGGCGGCATCGGCTTCTATCGCTGGTCCGACTTCGAAACCGAGGTGGTGATCCGCATGGTCGCCTCCTTCGCGACGACGGAGGACGACGTCGCGCGCGTCCTCGACGCCGCGCGCGTGTGACGCCATCGGCCGGCGGGACACCGCCGGCCGCGTCAGCCTGCGTCAGTCTGCGGTCGAGAACCGGAAGATCGTGGTCTGGTCGAAGGTCTGACCCGGCTTCAGCTCGGTGGTCGGGTAATCCGGATGGTTCGGACTGTCCGGATAGTGCTGCGTTTCGAAGGTGACGCCGTCGGTCTGACGGTAGATGCCGCCGGTTCCGGCATCGGCACCGTTCAGGAAGTTGCCGGTGTAGACCTGGACCCCCGGCTGGGTGGTCTCGACCTCGAGTGTCCGGCCGCTCGACGGGTCGTGCAGCCTCGCCGCGAACTGCGGATGCGACGGGTCGCCCGACTTCTTCAGCACCCAGTTGTGGTCGTAGCCGTGCGCCCAGAGGAGTTGCTGGTCGGGCTCCCTGATGCGGGCGCCGATCGCGGTCGGACGGCGGAAATCGAACGGCGTCCCGTCGACCGCGGCCTGCGGGCCGAGGGGGATCGCCGTCGCGTCGGTCGGCGTGTAGCGGTCGGCATCGATCGTCATGATCTGGTCGAAGACGCCGTTCGGCGAGCCGACGCCGGCCAGGTTGAAGTAGGAATGATTGGTCAGGTTGAGGACGGTGTTCCGGTCGGTCGTTGCCCGGTAGCGGATCGTGAACGCGTTGGCGGACGACAGTGTGTAGGTGACGTGGACCGTGAGCGTTCCGGGATAGCCCTGGTCGCCGTCCGCACTGACCAGGGTGAGTTCGGCGCTCACGGCCGATCCGGAGGAAGGTCCGGGCGTCACGGTCCACAACCGCTTATCGAACCCGACGAGACCGCCGTGGAGCGAGTTGGGTCCGTTGTTCACCGGGACCGTGTGGTCGTGCCCGTCGAGCGCGAAGCGTCCGCGGGCGATCCGGTTGGCGTAGCGGCCGATCAGCGCCCCGAAGTAGAACCCTTCCCGCGCGCTCACCGTCTCGTAGCCCTGCAGGTCCGGGAAGCCGAGCACGATGTCCGCGCTCGTCCCGTGCCGGTCGGGCGTCCGGATCTCGGTGATGATCCCGCCATAGCTGATGAAGCGGACGGTGACCCCGCGCCCGCTGTCCATCGTGTAGAGCATGACGGGCTGACCGTCGTGCTGTCCGAAGGGCGCGCTGGTCAGGGTCGCCGCTTCGCCCGCACTGGCCCCCGACATTGCCAGACCGAGAACCGCCGCCGGAACGGCGCCCGCACGTCTGATATCGACCATGTTCCATGTCCTTCCGGCGCGGTCGACGATGACCGCGGCCGGCACAGGATCACCTCGAACAACGAAGGCGGCAAGCCGGCACGCTTAGGCGAAGACGCGCCGCTCCCGGCTGGTCGCCCGGCGCAACTGTTCGAACAACCGGTCGAGCCCCTGGACCATCGCCTGCCGGCCAGCGGCGCCGTCGGATGCCCGGATCGCCTGCACGAGGGACGCCTGCATCGCCGCGCGACCGTCCGTCTCGTCGAACAGGTCCGACAACGCCATCAGCGGACCGGTCCTGACCTGCAGGTTCTCGACCAGGCGGACCATCATCGGGCGGCCGGCCGAAAGAAGAATCTCGCGATGGAAGCGGTCGTCCTCCCAGTTGGCATCAAGCGCGTTGCCGCTTCCGACGGCCGAACCGAAGCGGCGGCAGATCGTTTCGAGCCGATCGACGACGACCGGATCGCTCTTCTGGGCGGTCAGTTCCGCCGCACGTCCTTCGAGGTCGATCCGAAGCTCGTGGATCTCGGCGAGATCGTCGCCGCTGAGCATCGGCACGATCACCGAACTCCGTTCGTCGAGGCCGAGCGCCTGCTCGGACACGAGGCGTAGCAGCGCTTCGCGCACCGGCGTCGCGCTCAGACGCAACTTCGACGCGAGCGGACGCAGGATGAGTTTCTCGCCGGGACGAAGTTCGCCGCGCCTGAGCGACATGCGGATGGCTTGGTAGGCACGCTGGCTGAGACGCTCGGTCGACCCTTCGTGGGTGTCCTCGAGCAATTCCATATCGTGCCGAACCGCGGGTGCTATTCTGTCCAACTTCGGGCCCTCTCGACCTGGGTCGACATTGTCGCAACATGACCGACTATTCGGGCTTCGGAAACACCCCGTTCATCGAGTCGAAATCATGAGACGTTATTACTCGACGTCCTCCAGTGTCATGGCTTGCAGCGACAACAACTCGCGATACGGGCCTTCCTCACGCTCGAGCAATCCGGGTGCCCCGTCCTGCAGGATCCGACCGGACCGCATGACGACGATCCGATCGAAGTTCCGGAGCGTCGACAGGCGATGCGCGACCGCGACGACGGTGCGTCCGATCATCAGCCGGTCGAGCGCCTCCTGCACGCGGTGCTCGCTTTCGCTGTCGAGCGCGCTGGTCGCCTCGTCGAGCAGCAGGACCGGCGCGTTGCGGAGGAAGGCGCGCGCGATCGCGATCCGCTGCCGCTGGCCGCCCGAGAGCTTGACCCCGCGGTCGCCGACCTCGGTCGCGAAGCCTTCCGGCATCGCCTCGATGAAGTCCCGGCAGCCGGCCGCTTCGGCGGCCGCGTAGACCTCCTCGTCGGTTGCCTCCGGCTTGCCGTAGCGGATGTTCTCGAGCACCGAGCGGTGGAACAGCGACACGTCCTGCGGCACGACCGAGATCACCGAGCGGAGCGCCTCCTCGGTCAGCCGGCGGAGCTCGACGCCGTCGATCAGGATCTCACCGCTCTGGATGTAGCGGAGTCGCTGCAACAGTCCGAGGACGGTGGTCTTGCCCGACCCGGACCGGCCGACGAGACCGATCCGCTGCCCCGGCTCGATCAGCAGGTTGAAGTCGTCGAGCACCTTGCCGCCGCCCGGATAGGCGTAGGAGACATGGCGGAAGTCGATGCCGCCGCGCGCCGGCCCGCGGAGCGGCTCGGCGTCCGGCGCATCCGGCATGTCGTGGGGGAGCAGCAGCGTACCGAGCGCCTCCGACAGGCGCGCGATGTGCTGGATCGTCTCGACCAGCGCGACCGCCAGATCCCGCGTCCCGTGCAGGATCGTGAAGCCGAGGCTCGTGATCATGACGATGTCGCCGGTGGTGACGGAGCGGCGGATCCAGAGGATCACCGAGACGATCAGCAGCCCGGCGGTCAGCAGCGCAGTCAGGACCGCATGGAGGAGCCGAAGCTTTTCCAGGTATCGGAGCGAGCGCGTCCGCGTCCGCATCTCGCCGGCGAGCCGCTTGCTGAAGCGGCTGCGCTCGCGGGAAGTCGCGCCGAAGGCCCGGACGAGCGGCATGTTGTTGATCACGTCGAGCAGCTCGCCGTCGACCCGCGCCGCGTCCGACGCGTAGCGGTGGTGCAGCGCGCGGCCGGCGACCGCGAGGCGGAACAGCAGCACGGACAGCGCGCCCGACAGCACGACCAGCCCGGCCGCGATCCACCAGCGCACCCCGGCCATGTAGGCGATCGAAAAGACCACCGCGAGCATCGGCGGCAGCACGTTCCAGGTGAACAGGTTCTCGACCGTGAAGATGGCGTTCGCGGTCGCGGTGATGCGGCCGGCCAGCGTGCCCGGCATCCGGTCGGCGAAGTAGGACGGCGAGTGCCCGGTCAGGTGCTGGAACAGGTCGCGCCGGAGATCGCCGGTGACCTCGACGAAGGTCCGGGTCGAGATCCAGCCGCCGACTCGCCATGCGAGGTTGTCGACCGCGATCAGGCCGAGCAGCACCGCGACCGCCACCCAGATCGCGCGCGTGCCGCCGTGGCCGTGATGGACGGCCGCATCCTGCAGCGCGTTGACCAGCAGCTTGCTCGCGAACGAGGCGCTGACCGAACAGGCGACGCCGACCACCACCGACAGCAGGATCGCCAGATGGCTGACCCGGCGTCGGAAGACGTAGTGCAGCATGAAGCCGATCGGATTGCGGGCGAACCGGGTGAGGTCGCGCGGAAGAGCATCCGGCTTTGGGGCGGCGGCCCGATCGAGCAAGGGGTCGTCCTCCGTCGTTCAGATCCGAGCGCCGCACCGACAGAGCGTCGGCGTTCCGGACGCCCCGTGCCCGTCGTCGCCCTCCGCGGGACCGACGCCGCAGGGGAAATCGGAGCCTCGAGCGCGGCGAAATTCCTTACGCCTTGTCATCAAATCGACGTCAGGACGCGTCCGCCGATCGTTCTAGCGCGTCTTGAACCCCCGGGAACAGGCCGGCACGGCCGTTCCGACGGTCCGCATGAAAGGAGCGGCGGGGAGCCAGCCCCGGGCATCGGCACGCACGCCGTAGATTTGCCCCGATTGGTGCGTAGCCACATTCGCGAGCGAACAGGAGATCGACCATGCGCATTGCCCAGATCGCCCCCCTCCACGAGGCTGTTCCGCCGAAGCTTTACGGCGGCACGGAGCGTGTCGTGTCCTTCCTGACCGAGGAGCTGGTGGCGCTCGGGCACGACGTCACCCTGTTCGCCAGCGGCGACAGCGTGACGTCCGCCAAGTTGCATGCGAGCTGGCCGCGCGCGCTCCGCCTCGATCCGGCGATCCGTGATCCGATCGCGCCGCACATGCTCCTCATGGAGGAGGTGGCGCAGATGGCCGATCAGTTCGACGTGCTCCACTTCCACATGGACTACTGGCCGTTCAGCCTGTTCGGCCGGATGCACAAGCCGTTCGTGACGACCCTGCACGGACGCCTCGACCTGCCGGAGCTGCAGCCTGTGTTCAACCGGTTCTCGCGCACGCCGGTGGTCTCGATCTCGAACAGCCAACGGCGGCCGCTGCCGCAGGCGAACTTCGTCCGCACCGTCCTGCACGGCCTGCCCGAGACGCTGCTGACGCCGCGGGGTGGCGAGCGCGGCTATCTCGCATTCCTCGGTCGGATCTGCCCGGAAAAGGGCTGCGACAAGGCGATCCGGATCGCGCGCGCCGCCGGCATCCCGCTCAAGATCGCGGCCAAGGTCGACAAGGCCGACGCCGAGTATTTCGAGCAGGTCGTGCGCCCGATGCTCGGCGGCGGCGGCGTCGAGCTGATCGGCGAGATCAACGACGCGCAGAAGCCCGGCTTCCTGTCGGGCGCCGTCGGCCTGCTGATGCCGATCGACTGGCCGGAGCCGTTCGGCCTCGTGATGATCGAGGCGATGGCGTGCGGCACGCCCGTGATCGCGTTCAACCGGGGCTCGGTCCCCGAGATCCTCGAGGACGGGCTGACCGGGCTGATCGTCGAGGACGAGACGAGCGCGATCGCCTCCATCAGCCGTCTCGGGCGCTTCGACAACAAGGCGATCCGTCGCCGCTTCGAGCAGCGCTTCACGGCGCGTCGGATGGCGGAAGACTACCTCGCGGTCTACCGCGAGCGGATGGGCGTGCTGAGGCCGTCCCTCCGCATCGTCTCCGAGTAAGCCTCCCGCACGATCAGGCCGCGGGGGCGGGAACGCCCGCCTCCGCGATCGCCGCACTCTGGGCCGCCGCGACGCGACTCTCGTCGAATTCGTCGATCAGTTCGTGGAACATGCGGCTCCAGTTGAGCTCGGCGCGCAGTCGGAGGAACACCGAGCCGAGGCCGATTGCCGAACGGTCCATCAGGACGAACTCGCGCGGCGGCCGGACGCCGCCGGTCCGCTGCAGACCGGCATGGACGCGCTCCGCGGTCGCGCGGCCGTAGTTGAGGTCGTCGGTTTCCTGGATCCGCCGGACCCGATCGTCGAGCAGGGGCTCGTACAGGAAGCGCGCCCACTCGTTCAGCACCTGCATCGTGTCGCGCGTGATGTCGGTGAACCCCCAGGTCTGATAGGCGTGAAAGGCGCGGTCCTCGTCGTCGGTCTCGACGGCGCGGTAGAGTTCGATGACCCCGGTCATGAAGCGGGCCGGAAAGATCCGGATCGCGCCGAAATCGAGCAGGTTGACGCCGCCGTCGTCGCGGACCTGGAAGTTGCCGAGATGCGGGTCGCCGTGGATGACGCCGAACCGGTAGAGCGGCACGTACCAGGCGGCGAAAAGGGCGCGGGCGACGGCGTTGCGGGTGTCCTGATCCATGCCGGCGTCGATCACCGCCTGCAGCCCGCGGCCGTCGAGCCATTCCATCGTGAGCAGGCGGGAGGTCGACAGCTCCGCGACCGGGTCCGGCACGTGGATCGCGCTCTCGCCGGCGAGCATGTGCCGGTAAAGGCGGAGGTGGGACGCTTCCCGCAGGTAGTCGAGCTCCTCCCGGAGACGGGCGGACAGCTCCTTGTAGACCTCGTCCTGGCGGATCGCGCTGTCCATCCGGTGATAGATCGCCATCGCGACCTTGAGCTGGCGGAGATCGGCCTCCACGGTCGACGGCATGTCCGGGTATTGCAGCTTGCAGGCGACCTCGCGACCGTCGTGGAGACGCCCGCGATGCACCTGCCCGAGGCTGGCGGCGGCGGCGGCGGTCTGGCCGAAGGCGTCGAACCGCCCCTGCCAGGCCGGGCCGAGCTCGGCCGTCATCCGACGCCGGACGAAGCTCCAGCCCATCGGCGGGGCGTTCGCCTGGAGCGCGGCCAGTTCGGCGGCATATTCCTCGGGCAGCGCGTCGGGCACGGTCGACAGGAACTGCGCGACCTTCATCAAGGGCCCCTTGAGGCCGCCGAGCACCGCGCGGAGGTCCTCCGCATGCGCCGTCCGGTCGGTCTTGATGCCGAACACGCGCTCGCCGGCGACGCGCGCCGCGATGCCGCCAACCGCACCCGACGTGCGGGCGAAGCGGCGGATCTCCCCGAAAACATTCGACCGCAGACTGTCGCGGCCGCCGCCATCCGTCCCTGACACGTCGATCAGATCTCCCGTTCGAGCTCGTCGATGAAGCCCGACAGGACGTCGAGCCCGCGCCGCCAGAAGGACGGATCCGTCGCATCGAGACCGAACGGCGCGAGCAGCTCGCGGTGGCGGATCGTGCCGCCCGCCCGCAGCATCGCGACGTACTTGTCCCGGAACGACGTTGAAGCCCCGTCCCGCTCGAACGTCGCGTAGAGCGCGTTCACCAGGCAGTCTCCGAAGGCGTAGGCGTAAACGTAGAAGGGCGAGTGCACGAAGTGCGGCACGTAGGCCCAGTAGACCGCGTAGTCCGGCGTGAACTCAAAGGACGGCCCGAGGCTTTCGCGCTGCACGTCGAGCCAAATCGCGCCGATCTCGTCCGGCAGCAGTTCGCCGCCCGCGCGCCGGTCGTGCAGCCGCGTCTCGAACCGGTAGAACGCGATCTGACGCACCACCGTGTTCAGCATGTCCTCGACCTTCGCCGCGAGCAGAAGGCGGCGGCTCTTCGGATCGGTCTCGGTCGCGAGAACCGAGCGGAAGGTCAGCATCTCGCCGAACACGCTCGCGGTCTCCGCGAGCGTCAGCGGGGTCGAGGACTGGAAATAGCCCTGCCCGGCGGCGAGCGTCTGGTGGACGCCGTGGCCGAGCTCGTGCGCGAGCGTCATCACGTCGCGCGTACGGCCGTGGTAGTTCATCAGGATGTAGGGGTGGACCGACGGCACGGTCGGGTGGGCGAACGCACCGCCCGACTTGCCCGGGGTCGGACGCGCGTCGATCCACGGATTGTCGAAGAAGCGCCGGACGATGGCACCGATCTCCCCGTCGAAACCGTCGTATGCGGCCTGCACGCGGGCACGCGCCTCGGACCAGGGGACGTGGGTGTCGACGTCGTCCGGCAGGGGCGCGTTCCGGTCCCAGTGCTGCAGCTTCGGCAAGCCGAGCCAGCGGGCCTTCAGCGCGTAGTAGCGATGGCTCGTCCGCGCGTAATCCGCGACGACGGCGTCGACCAGCGCATCGACGACCTCGTCCTCCACCATGTTCGACCGGTTGCGATACGATCCCGGACGCGGGTAGCGGCGCCACTTGTCGACGATCGACTTGTCCTTGGCGAGCGTGTTGGTCACCAGCGAGAACAGCCTGATGTTCTCGCCGAACACGTCGCCGATGGCGCTCGCCGCGCGCGCGCGCGTCGCGCGGTCGCGATCGGACAGCAGATTCAGGGCCGCGCTCACCGGGAGCCGCGCGTCGCCGACCGGCACGCGGAGGCCGGCGATGGTCTCGTCGAAGAGGCGGTGCCAGGCGGTTCGCCCGGTCACCTCCTTCTCGTGCAACACCGTTTCGATCGAAGGGTCGAGGAGATGCGGGCGGAACACGCGAAGATCGCGGAGCCAGGGACGGTAGCGTTCCAGCGTCGGGTCAGACGAGACGAGCGCGTCGAGCGGACCGTCTTCGATGGCCGAAAGCTCGAGCGTGAAGAAGATGAGGTGCGTGCCGATCGCGGTCAGCCGCTCCCCGATGTCCTGCGCGAAACGCCCGCGGGCCGGATCGGTGCTGTCGCCGGAGAACACGAGGCTCGCGTAGGAGCCGAGCCGTCCGAGCCCTTCCTCGATCCGCTCGAACCGGCCGATCGCGTCGGCGAGCGACGCCGCATCGAGCGTCGCGAGCCTCCCTTTGACCGCGCCTTCGAGCGCCTCCGCCTCGGCCGCGAGCTGTTCGATGTCCCGGTCGACGTCGGGGTCCGACATCGACGCGTAGAGATCGGAGAGATCCCACGCCGGCAGCGCATCCCGCTCCCCGGACGCGGCGACGCCGACGTCCGGGGAGCGGGAAAGGACGTGGTTCGGGAGCATCGGGGGATCCAGGCCGGTGGAGCAGAACCACACCATTTATGCAGGCTTCCGGTCCCGTCAAACCGCCTGGTCACCGCCGGTCCGCGAGCGGCGGCCCTGGCGGTCGCGCGGGGGCGCCGATCGTCGCGGCGGGAGGCACGCGGCCAACCGGTCATCCGTGTCGCGAGTCTCCGCCCGCCGACCCTGGACAGCGCGGCGCATGACGGTAAGCGTGACGCGGTGCGTCGCCGTCCGGGCCGACGCGGGGAGCGGTCATGTCCGACGTCACGGCCGACAGCTACGATCCGCTGGTCCCGGTCTCGCGGTTCCGCCGCGTGCTGCACGAGCGGGACGCCTTCGCCCTCTGGTTCAGCCTCGGCATCGGCCTGCTCGTGCTGCAGACCGGCGCGCTTCTCGTGCCCGGTCTCGGCTTCGGAGCCGCGACGGTGGCGATCCTCGCCGGCACCGCGATCGGCGGGGGCTTGCTCGCCTGTGCCGCGGTGGTCGGCACGGACACCGGACTGTCCGCCATGGGCACGCTCCGGCCGGCGCTCGGCGTGCGCGGCGCGCTGCTCGCGTCCGCGCTCAACGCGCTGCAGCTGGTCGGCTGGGGCGCCTTCGAGGTGATCGCGATGCGCGACGCGGGCGCCGCGCTGGAAACGCGCTGGTTCGGCCGCGGCGACCCGGCGGCGCTGACGATCGTCTTCGGCGCGATCGCGACCATCATGGCGATGCTCGGGCCGCTGTCGGTCATCCGGCGCTTCCTCAGGAGCACCGGCTTCGTGCTCGTCCTGGTCGCGGCCCTGCTGTTCACCGCGCTGCTGCTCGGGGACCCGAGACTGCCCGCCCTCCTGACCCGACGCGGCGACGGGAGCCTCCCGTTCGGCGCCGCGGTCGACCTCGTCGTGGCGTTGCCGATCTCCTGGCTGCCGCTGATCGCCGACTACACGCGGTTCGGCCGCTCGACGCGCGCGATGGGGCGCGGCGCGTTTGCCGGCAATGCGCTCGGCAACGCTTGGTTCTGTCTGATGGGAGCCGGCTTCGCCTCGCTGGCCGGCGGCGACGCGCTGCTGCTGCCCCGCATGGCGGCGTCGCTCCTCGGCCTGCCGCTCCTGCTGATCCTGGTCGACGAAACGGAGAATGCCTTCGCTGACATCCACTCGGCCGCGGTGTCCGCCGGATTGTTCTCGCGCGCCGCCGGGAGCGAGGTGAGGCGCTTGTCCGCCGCCGTCGGCATCGTCGCGACCGCGCTGGCCGTCGCGCTGCCGCTCGGACGCTACGAGAACTTCCTCGTTCTTCTCGGCTCGGTGTTCGCGCCGCTGTTCGGCGTACTGCTGGCCGATCATTTCGTGCTTCGCCGGCGCTCGATCGACCTCGTCGCGCTGTCCCGCCACGACGGTCCCTACTGGTTCACCGGCGGGTGGCATCTCGCGGCGCTGCTCTCGTGGGGGATCGGCATCGCCGCCTACCAGGCGATTTCGACGCTGAGACCCGGGTGGGGCGCTACCATCCCGTCCTGCCTCCTGGCCGCGGCCCTCCACGTCGCTCTCGCCCGCGCCCGGTCGAGGCGGTAGGATCACACGCATGGATGGCGGTGCGATGGACGGCGGATACGACGACGGCGAACGGGACGGCTGGCGCGGGCTCCTGCCACGCGGCCGCCGGCGTGCTTCCGGGGTCGCGCTGCACGCCGTCCGGATCACGGTCTGGAGCATCGCCCATTTCGCGTTCGCGCTCGTCCAGCAGCTCGCCGAGCTGCTGGCACCGCTGCTTCTTGTGATCGGCCTCGGCTGGTACGCGCTGCCGCGCGTGCTTGGCCTGGTGCGGACCGGCGACGGGCAGATGCAGGACATCCTGAACGGGCTGCAGGGCCACGTGCCGACGGAGGTCGACGTCGCCGGCCATGTCCTGACGCCGTCCGGCCTCGTGGTGGACGGGATCTTGCTGATGGTGCTCGCGGCCGCACTGTCGACGCTCACCGCCGTTCTTTCGCGCGAGTTCTACCGGCGGAGCTGACCGCGCCGGATCCCGGCGGACCGGCCAGATCGCGACGGAACAGCGGGCTTCGGCACCCGTTGATCTCGCTCGCGCAGGTGAGGTCACGTCGATGGCGAACAAACTCAAGAAGCTTTCCGATCAGGTGATCGTCGTCACCGGCGCGTCCTCCGGTATCGGGCTCGCGACCGCCCGGATGGCGGCCGAGCGGGGGGCGCGGGTCGTGCTGTTCGGGCGAAGCCACGCGACGCTTGAGCGCGCGGTAGAGCAGATCCGGGCGAACGGCGGGCGCGCGATCGCGGTCGGCGGCGACGTCACCCGCGAGAGCGACCTCGAAACGCTCGCCTCGCGCGCCGTGGAGGCGTTCGGCGGCATCGACTCCTGGGTGAACAACGCCGGCGTCAGCGCCTACGGCACTCTCGACGCGGTGCCACTCGAAGACGCGCGACGCATCTTCGAGACCAATTTCTGGGGTCTCGTGCTCGGAACCCGGATCGCGCTCCGGCATCTCCGCGACACCGGCGGCGTCATCGTCAATCTCGGCAGCGAGGTGTCGGAGCGCGCGATCCCGCTCCAGGGCTTCTACTCGGCCTCGAAGCACGCGATCAAAGGCTACACGGAAGCGTTGCGAGCCGAGATCGAGGCCGACGGGCTTCCCGTCTCGGTCACCCTGATCAAGCCCGGACCGATCGACACGCCCTACACGATGAACGCCAAGAACTTCCTCGGCAGCGAGCCGCAGCACGCGCCGCCGCCGATCTACGCGCCCGAAGTCGTGGCGCGCGCGATCCTCCGCGCCTGCGCCCATCCGACGCGCGATCTGTATGTCGGCGGCGCGGCACGGCTGGCGGGCGCCTTTGGCCACCTCTTCCCGGCGCTTGCCGACAAGCTGCTCGCGCGGACCGTGGTGCCGGGCACGGCGAGCGGCGCCGCGCCGCGACGCGCGCACGACCAGAGCGGCCTCGACGTCCCGACAGAGCATCTCGCGACGCGTGGCAACTACCCGGGCGCGGTCCGCAACGTCAGCCTCTACACCGAGGCGGCCTCGCGTCCGCTCGCGACGGCGCTGTCGCTCGGCGGCGCAGCTTTGGCGCTGGCACTCGCCTGGCGGGCCGTCCCACACCGTCGTGCCGTGACCCGGGGCAGCAAGGGTCCGCGCCGCGTCGCGAAGGGCCTGCACGTGACGCTCCGCGCACGGCGCGGGCGCGAGAACGAGGTCATGGATCTGCTCGGCGAGATCCGGCGGAGCGTCGCGGCCGAGCCGGAAACGCGTCCGTGGTTCGCGCTCCGGCGCGGTCGACGCGTCTTCGAGATCTTCGAAAGCTTTCCCGACGAGCGCGCCAGGCGCGCGCATCTTTCGGGCGAAGGCGCAAGAACGCTGCTTGGCCGGTCGCGCGAGCTATTCGCTGAACCCGCCCGGATCACCCGGCTCGACGTCGTCGAGCTCAAGCCGGACGTGGCCGACGAGGCTTGAGCGCGCCGTCTCAGGCAGGCGTCGCGGTGATCCGGTAGCGGAATGTGGCCGGATCAACGCAGTCCGGCGCGCCGGCGCTCGTGAAGGCGCACGGATACATCAGGAACGGAAAGGCCGGCTGGCGTCCGGCCGCGCCGGGCAGCACGATGTCGGTCGCGTGGTTGTAGGCGACCCAGTTCATCTCCCACGACCCGAACAGGCGGACGCGGGCGGCGCGGACCCGCGGATGGTCGAGCGGCAATCCTTCCTCAAGGACGATCTTTCGCACGTCGGCGGGATCGATCGGGAACCATCCGACACCGTCGAGGAAGACTTCCGCGCGGCAATGCTGCGCCTTCGACACGTCGCCGGCATGGCCCAGCACCGCATCGAACCGCGACGGTGCGACCCGGATCCCGTAGACGTCGCGCGCCGGCAGTCCGGCAGCGCGCGCGAGGCCGACCGCGAGGCTGTTGATGTCGGCGCATTTGCCGCCGAACCGGTCGCTCCGAAGCATGGCAGCGATGTCGCCGGTCCCGCAGCCGGGCACCGACGCGTCCCGCCACGTGTTCTCCACCACCCAGTCGTAGATCGCGCGCAGCTTCTCGCGTTGCCCCGTTCGCCCGGCGACGATCCGCTCCGCGGTCTGCCGCACGATCCCGTCGGTCGGGAGCGACGGGGTCGGCAGCAGCCAGAAGCGGCGTTCCGCGTCGTCGAGCGCGCGCGGGGCGCCGCGGTCGCTGCCCGCTTCACGGTCGCGGACGGAGACGATCTGCTCCACCGTGACAGTCTGCGCCCGAGCGTCGTCGCCCCACGCGGCGCGTAGCGTGGTCGCGCCGTAGCGCGCGTCATGGACGAACGCCGCCGAGCCGTTCGCCGACACGATCCGAGGCGGCGCCGCACGCTGCCAGTCGCCGGCATCGGACGCGACGGGGACGTAGAGCAAGGCCGCGCCCGGGGCGTCCCGAAGCTCGACCTCGGTGGTCATCCGGACGGCCGACCAGGGTTCAGCGTCGGCGGCCCTGCTCCCGATCGCGACGAGGCAGGGTGCGGCGCCGACGCTGCGAAGGAGGTCTCGACGGCGCATGCTGGCGATTCCTGCTCGACCGATGGTGGGCGGGACCGGCGCCGCACGTCCGGCGGCCCGGCACGATCCAACTGTGCTCTACCCAACCCTCGCGCGGGCGGCCAGCCCCTGCTCCGGCTTCAGCCTTTCATGGCGGTCGGTACCTGGCCGCCATTCGCCTCGAGCTTCGCGACCACCGCCTTGTGCAGCGCCTCGTTCTCTTCCGCGGTGCCGTCAGCGCCCGCATGGACGTCAAGCTCGGCGGCGAGCCGCTTCCGTGCATCGAGGCTGGAGTCGAGATCGAGGACCTTGAGGAGATCGACGATCGAGGTCTGCCAGTGCAGCGCTTCGCCCTTGGTCGCAGCCCGGGACTCGAGGACGGCGCCGATGTCGATCGACTGGAGCGAGGCGGTCGCGCCGCCGCCGGACGCAGTCGGCGCTTCTGCCGATGCGGCCGCCGGGGTCGTCGCCGAAGCCGCCGCTCCGATCTCGTTTCCTTCGTTCGACGCGGCGGCGGACG
>CAXUBA010000043.1:0-280 GCA_964249205.1 uncultured Acetobacteraceae bacterium
GGTGCAAACGATCGGGCGACCTTACCGCCGACGTCGATCACCACGACCGCGAAGCTTTCGCGGACGGCGTCGAGCAGGCGCGCGATCTCTTCGCCGGCGAGCGCCGGGACGCGGCCGAGGGGCGCCCAGGAGATCCCGGGATCCGCCGTGGCTCGGACGATCTCCCCCGGGGCGATCCCGACGCGGAACGCGCTCAGGAGGTCCGGCGTCCGATCGATGCGGTCGCTGCCGACCGCGTCGCCCGGCGGTGACGGGTCAGCCGAAACGAACAAGATGGGAA